>BPKC01000001.1:2579380-2898888 GCA_026004935.1 Rhodothalassiaceae bacterium | reverse complement strand
CTGGCTGCTCGTGCCCTCGATCTGCCTGCTGATTCTGTCCATGTTCATGGAGGGCGCGCCGGGGGCCGACGGCGTGGGCGCGGGCTGGACGATCTACCCGCCGCTTTCCTCCAGCCTCGGGCATCCCGGGCCGGCGATGGATCTCGGCATTCTCTCGCTGCACATCGCCGGTGCCTCGTCGATCATGGGCGCGATCAACTTCATCACCACCATCATCAACATGCGCGCGCCGGGCATGACGATGCACAAGATGCCGCTGTTCGCCTGGGCGGTGCTGGTGACGGCCTTCCTGCTGCTGCTGTCGCTGCCGGTGCTGGCGGGCGCGCTGACGATGCTGCTGTTCGACCGCAATTTCGGCACCCATTTCTTCGATCCGGCCGGCGGCGGCGACCCGGTGCTGTTCCAGCATCTGTTCTGGTTCTTCGGCCATCCGGAGGTCTACATCCTGATCCTGCCGGCCTTCGGCATCATCAGCCACATCGTCTCCACCTTCTCCAAGAAGCCGATCTTCGGCTATCTCGGCATGGCCTACGCCATGGTCGCCATCGGCTTCATCGGCTTCATCGTCTGGGCGCACCACATGTTCACGGTGGGCCTCGACGTCGACACCAAGGCCTATTTCACGGCCGCGACCATGGTGATCGCGGTGCCGACCGGCATCAAGGTGTTCTCCTGGATCGCGACCATGTGGGGCGGCTCCATCGAGTTCCGCACGCCGATGCTCTGGGCGGTCGGATTTGTCGCGCTGTTCACCATGGGCGGGGTGACCGGTGTCGTGCTGGCCAATTCCGGCGTGGACACCTACATGCACGACACCTACTACGTGGTGGCGCATTTCCACTACGTGCTCTCGCTCGGAGCGGTGTTCGCGATCTTCGCCGGATTCTACTACTGGATCGGCAAGATGAGCGGGCGGCAGTATCCCGAATGGGCGGGCAAGCTGCACTTCTGGATCACCTTCATCGGCGTGAACCTGGTGTTCTTCCCGCAGCATTTCCTCGGACACGCCGGCATGCCGCGCCGCTATGTGGACTATCCGGACGGGTTCACCTTCTGGAACCAGGTATCCAGCTTCGGCGCCTACATCACCGCCGTCGGCGTGGTGCTGTTCCTCGGCATCGTCGCCTACACGCTGCTCGCCGGCCGCCGCGCCGAGGCGAATCCCTGGGGCGAGGGTGCGACGACGCTGGAGTGGACGCTGCCCAGCCCGCCGCCCTTCCACCAGTTCGAGCGGCTGCCCGTCATCCGCTGACGGGCGGCGGCCAGTCCGGAAGACGGCGAGGGGGCGGCGCCCGGCGCACCGCCCCCGCACGGCCGGGAAGGCACGGGAACGACCCATGTCCGCAACCGAGAGCGGCGCTGCCGCAGGACCGCGAGCCGATCTCGTCGCCGGCGATGAGGCGGTGGCCGCGCTCGCCGACTGGCGGGACTACTGGGAGCTGCTCAAGCCCCGGGTGATGTGGCTTGCGCTCTTTACCGCCGTCGTCGGGCTGGTGGCGGCGCCGCAGGCGCTCGATCCCGTGCTGGCGGCGGTGGCCGTGCTGGCGATCGCGCTGGGCGCGGGCGCGGCGGGGGCGCTCAACATGTGGTTCGATGCCGATATCGACCGGCGCATGGCCCGCACCCGCAACCGCCCCGTTCCGGCCGGCCGGATCGCGCCGGGCGAGGCGCTAGGCTTCGGGCTGGCGCTCGCGGTGGCGGCGGTCACCATGCTCGGCCTGTTCGTGGACTGGGGGGCGGCCGGTCTGCTCGCGCTCACCATCGCCTTCTATGTCGTCGTCTACAGCATGTGGCTCAAGCGCCGCACCCCGCAGAACATCGTCATCGGCGGGGCGGCGGGCGCGCTGCCGCCGGTCGTCGGGTATGCGGCCGCACAGGGAGGCGTCACGCTCGAGGCGCTCGTCCTCTTCCTCATCATCTTCCTGTGGACGCCGCCGCATTTCTGGGCACTCGCGCTCAAATGCGCCGACGACTACGCCGCAGCCGGCATCCCGATGCTGCCGACCTGCGCCGGCCGGCGCGCGACGACCCGCCAGATCCTGATCTACGCGCTCCTGCTCCTGCCCGTGGGGCTGCTGCCGGCGCTGTGGATGCCGGGCTGGGCGGCCGTGGCTTATGCGGCGATCGCGGGCGCGCTCGGAGCACTGTTCGCGCGCGAGGCCTGGCGCCTGCACCGCCGCGGCAGCGGCGAGATGCGGCTGTTCGCCCTGTCCATTCTCTATCTCTTCGGCGTCTTCGCCGCGATCCTGCTGGCGAAGCTTCTGGGGGCGCCGGCATGAGCCGCGAACAGTCGGCCCGCGCGGCGCGCGCCGGAGACGGGCGGGCCGATGCCGAGTTCGCGCGCCGGCGCCGGCGCCGGAATGTCGCGATCGCGCTCGCACTCGTCGCCTTCGTTGCGATCGTCTTCTTTGCGACGATGGCGAAGATCCGCTACCTGCTGCCTGCCGCTTGAGGGAGGGAAAGGAGCCGCCCGGACCATGCCGTCGCGCCGCCTGTGGCCGGTTTTCCTGGGACTTGCGATCGTGGGGGCGGCGAGCCTGCTCGTCGTCTACGCGGTGCCGCTCTACCGGCTGTTCTGCCAGGTGACGGGCTTCGGCGGCACCACCCAGCGCGCGAGCGATGCCGAGGCGCCGTCCGTCGTCCTGGACCGGGTGATGCGCATCCGCTTCGATGCGACGGTGGCACCCGATCTGCCCTGGCGCTTCCGGCCCATGGAGCCGTGGCGGGACGTGCACATCGGCGAGAAGGCCACCACGCGCTTTTTGGCCGAGAATCTGAGCGACGAGCCGGTCACCGGCCAGGCCGTGTTCAATGTCACGCCTTTCAAGGCGGGGCCCTATTTCGTGAAGATCCAGTGCTTCTGCTTCACCGAGCAGACGCTGGCGCCCCACCAGCGCGTCGAGATGCCCGTGATCTTCTACGTCGATCCGGCGCTGGCGGAGGACCGCGACCTCGACGAGGTCACCGAGATCACCCTGTCCTACAGCTTCTTCAAGGCGCCGGACCAGCCCGGGCGCGGCGCGGACGGGCTTGCGAAGGGCGGACCCGCCAAGCTAGGAAGCGGGCGATCGGCGACAGCCGCGCTGACGCGGGTACCGTGACGAAGAGGGATGGAAACATGGCGAAGGTCGAAGAGGGCATGAAGCATCCTTACCACCTGGTCGAGCCGAGCCCCTGGCCGCTCGTCGGCTCGATGTCGGTGCTGGTGCTGGCGCTGGGTGCCGTCGGCTGGATGCACGACTGGGCCCATTTCGAATACGTCTTCTTCGCCGGTCTCGCCGGGCTGCTTTTCACCATGTACCGCTGGTGGACGGATGTGGTGCGCGAATCGCTCGGCGGCTTCCACACTCCCGTCGTCCAGCTCGGCCTGCGCTACGGGATGATCCTGTTCATCGCCTCCGAGGTGATGTTCTTCGTCTCCTGGTTCTGGGCCTATTTCAACGCCGCCCTGTTTCCCCCGGAATCGGTGGGCGGCGTCTGGCCGCCCGAGGGCATCGTCACCTTCGACCCGTGGCACATCCCCTTCATCAACACGCTGATCCTGCTGCTCTCCGGCACGACCGTGACCTATGCCCATCACTCGCTGCTGGAGGGCAACCGGCGCGGGCTGGTGCAGGGCCTGTGGCTGACGGTGCTGCTGGGTGCGAGCTTCACGGGCCTGCAGGCCTACGAATACATCCACGCGCCGTTCTCCCTGACCTCGGGCATCTACGGCTCGACCTTCTTCCTCGCCACCGGCTTCCACGGCTTCCACGTGATCATCGGCACGATCTTCCTCGCCGTCTGCCTGGTGCGGGCGATCAAGGGTCATTTCACGCCGGAAAAGCACTTCGGGCTCGAGGCCGCAGCCTGGTACTGGCATTTCGTCGACGTCGTCTGGCTGTTCCTGTTCTCCTGCATCTATGTCTGGGGAGCGGGGCCGACGGCCGGTCACTGAGCGGCGCCCGCCCGTGGCGACGGCGGCCGGACCCGATCCCGCGTCCGCGCGCGAGTGGGAGAGCGCGCGCCGGCTTCCCCTTTCGCTGGTGATCGCGCGCGGGGCGAAGCGCCGCTGCCCGCGCTGCGGGGTCGGTCCCCTCTATGCCGGCTATCTCAAGGTCGCCGAGCGCTGCCCCGCCTGCGGGCTGGACTATGCGGCGGTCGACAGCGGCGACGGCCCGGCCGTCTTCGTGATCTTCGTCGTGGGTTTCATCGTCACCTTTCTCGCGCTCGGCACCGAGGTCGTCTTCCATCCGCCCTACTGGCTGCACGCGCTGCTGTGGGGGCCTCTGATTCTGGGGCTGTCGCTGTGGCTGCTGCCGCCCTTCAAGGCGGTGCTGGTCGGGCTGCAGTACCGCCACGGCGCGCGCGAGGCCGTCGCGGCGGGCGAGGACAGGGAATGACCGCCGCGCGCGGACCGGCCGGCGGGCGGCGCTTCCGGCCGGCGCCGGCTGCGACGATCGTGACCGTCGCCGGGCTCCTGCTGCTCACCGGCCTCGGCGTCTGGCAGCTGCAACGGCTTTCCTGGAAGACGGAGCTCATCGCCCGCATCACGGCGCGCATGGCGGCCGCGCCCGCATCAGCCGAGGCCATCGGCGACCTCGAACCGGTCGCTGACTGGCTCTACCGCCGGGTCGCGGCGCGCGGCATCTTCGCCTATGACAAGACCATCCTCATCGCCCGCGGCCGGGGCTTCGACGTGCTCACCCCCCTGCTGCGCCGCGACGGCAGGCCGCTCCTCGTCATCCGCGGACGGGTGGAGGAGGCGGACGCGCCCGTCGGCCGGCCCGAGGATCCGGCGCTGTGGGGACCCGTCACCATCGAGGCCTTGGTGCGTCCGCCGCAGCCGGCCGGCCCGTTCACCCCGAAGAGCAAACCGGGCGCGCGCATCCGCTATGACGAGGATCCGGATGCGATTGCGGCTGCCCTCGGCATTCCGGCGCCGGTGCCGGCGATCCTGGTGGCGACGGCACCGGTAGGCGAAGGGCTCGCACCGGCGATGCTTCCGGCGCCGCCGCGCAATCCCCATCTCGGCTATGCGCTGACCTGGTTCGCGCTCGCCGCGGCCCTGGCGGCGATCTACGTCCGCCACGGAATCATGCGGGCGCGCGAGGCATGAGCGCGCGCGAGCCGATCCCGCGGGCGGCCGCCGCGGGCCGGGGCGACGCCCGGCCGGAGCCGCTCGGCGTCGTCGACGGGGTGCATGTCTTCCGGCTCGCCAACGGTCTCGTCATCCTGCTCGAGCCGATGGCGGAGACGGCGAGTGTGGCCGGCGGCATCTGGCTGCCCGTCGGCAGCCGCGACGAGGCGGCGGATGAGAACGGCATCGCCCATTTCCTCGAACACATGCTCTTCAAGGGCACGACCAGCCGCGACGCGCGGGCCATCGCGAGCAGCATCGAGGACGTCGGCGGCCAGCTCGACGCCCATACCGCCCGCGACCACACGGCGATCCACGGCCGCGTGCTGGCGGCGGATGCGCCGCTGCTCGTCGAGCTCATCGCCGATCTCGTCATGAACCCCGCCTTCGCCGAGGAGGAACTCGTGCGCGAGCGCACGGTGGTCCTGCAGGAGATAGCCGAGATCGAGGACGACGAGGAGGAAAGCCTCCACGACCTGCTCCAGGAGACGGCCTTCCCCGACCAGCCGCTGGGCCGTCCCATCCTGGGCCGCGCCGAGATCGTCGCCGGATTTTCGCGCGAGGCCGTGCGCGGCTTCCATCGCCGGCACTACCATGCCGCCGGCGCGGTGCTGGCTTTTGCGGGCGCGCTCGAGCCCGAGCCCTTCGCCCGCCTCTTGGCGCAGCATTTCGCGGCGATGCCGAAGGGCCGCCGGCCGGCGCGCGCGCCGGCGCGCTACCGCGGCGGCCGGGCGGTCGCGGTGAAGGACTGCGAGCAGCTCCATCTCGCGCTCGCCCTGCCCAGCCTGTCTCAGGCCGATCCGGCGCTCGCCGCGCTGCAGTGCCTTGCGACCCTTCTCGGCGGCGGCATGTCCTCGCGCCTGTTCCAGAGGGTGCGCGAGGAGCGCGGGCTGGCCTATTCCGTCTATGCGGCGCCCTCGGCCTTCGAGGAGACGGGGCTGCTCGCCCTCGTCGCACCCACCGCGCCCGGGGCGGGCGAGGAGGTGCTCGCGATCATGTGCGCGGAGCTCAAGGACGCGCTCGCGCATCCGCGCGCGGACGAGATCGCGCGCGCGAAGGCCCAGCTTGAGGCCGGGCTCCTGATGGCGCGGGAGAACGCGGCGGTCCGCGCCGAACAGCGGGCGCGTCAGTGGATGGTGCATGGGCGGGTGCTGGGGCTCGACGAGCTCGTGGCGCGGATCGCGGCGGTCGATGAGGCGGCCGTGTCCGGCCTCGCCGAGACGCTGCTCGCCGCGCCGCCGACGCTGGCCGCCATCGGCCCCGACGACCGCATCCGCCATGCGGCGGACCGGCATCTCGCCGCGCTCGGCCGGTGAATCTCCCGCTCAGTCCGCATCCGGCAGCGGACAGGAGAGCAGGTGGTCCCCATAGACCGCCCCGATCAGAAGCCGGCCCGCGAACGGCAGGGCGATGGAGACGGCCGGAATCGTCGTTCCGGGATCGCGGAAGACCAGCTCGACCCGGGGCTCGGCGGATGCGGGATCCGTGATCCGCGCCACCGCCGAGGGTGCGGGCTTCGCAAGATCCCGCATCATCCGCGCGGTCGCGAGCAGGTTCGGGTGACCGGCGGCCCACAGATCGCCGTTTTCGTCGAGGAACAGATTGTCCGGGCCGAAGGGCAGGGCGATGCGGCGCTCCTCGACGAGATCGCCGGCGAAGGGGTTGACGCGGTAGACGCGCACGCGCCGGCCCAGCACCTCGGACACATAGACCCGCTCGCGCGCCCGGTCGTAGACGATGCCGTTGGCGAGCATCAGCCCGCGGGCGACGACCCGGAAGCGTTCGCCATCGAAGAACAGGACGTTGGCGCGGGGCAGGAAGAGGTAGTTCTCGGCGAGCCGGCCGGGGCTGCCGCGCGAACCGTAGAGGTTCGTGACGTAGAAGCGGCTTCCGTCGACGGCCGCCACGTCGTTCGGATCGATGAGCGCCGATCCCGCGTAGCTCGCGGCGAGCGCCAGGTCGCCGGCCGCGGTCGGCGTGAAGACGCGGATCGCGTGGCTGCGGCCGTCCGCCCCGTGGTCGACGACGAAGAGCCGGCCGCCATCGGCGGTCTCGAGGAAATCGAGGCCGTGCGGGAAGAAGCTGTCGGCGGGCAGCGGCTGCAGCCGGCGGGTGCGCGGCGCGCCGTTCTGCACCGACAGGGCGATGAGGTGGCCGTCCGGGCTGCCGCCCTTCTCGAAGACGGCGTAGCGGTCCGCCCCGGTCACATAGGCGAGCCGGTGCCGGTGATCGACGGCGATGTCTTCCGGTCCGAGGAAGCCCGGGATGGCCCGGCAGGCGCCCGGCGAGAGCGGCGAGGTGTCCACGAACAGCCCGCCGCGCCAGGCGAGCAGCCCGGCCCAGCCGGCGGCCAGCAGGACGAGGGCGAGCGCCGCCCCCTTCAGGATCGGCCGCAAGCGGCCGGCATGCCCGTGCGATCCCGCCATTCTCCGCCCTTTCCCGCTCTCACGCCCTCGCACGCCACCCATCATGCGACCCGCCGGGCCGGCCACCAAGCTGCCGGAAAGCGGGATGCGCCCGCGCGCGGCCCGCGCCGGAAACCCCATTGCAATGCGCGTCTTGGCCCGCTAAACCACCCGGCGCACGCCGCCGTCCGGCCGGACTCCTGCGTCCGGCCGCGGCGTGGACCCGGTGCCTCCGGCGGGCCGGGACATGCGGGCGGATCATCCCATCCCTTTTGAAGAGGTGGAACGACGCGATGACCAACGCAAGCGAGGCGACGGCAGCAGCGGCCGGCCATGCCGGCGCGGACGTGACGCGGCGGGATTTTCTGTATGTGGCGACGGCATCGGCGGCCGGCCTCGGCGCGGCCGTCGCGGCCTGGCCCTTCATCGATCAGATGAACCCTTCCGCCGACGTGCTGGCGCTGGCGACCACCGAAGTCGATCTCACCCCCATCGAGCCGGGCCAGCAGATCGTCGTCAAATGGCAGGGCAAGCCGGTCTTCGTCGTTCACCGCACCGAGAAGATGATCGAGGAGGCGCGCGCCGTGGAGGTGGATCGCCTGCGCGATCCCGCTCCCGACGAGGCGCGGGTGCAGCCGGGCCACGAGCAGTGGCTGGTGATGATCGGCGTGTGCACGCATCTCGGCTGCGTGCCGATCGGGCCGCATGAGGGGGACTTCGACGGCTGGTTCTGCCCCTGCCACGGCTCGCACTATGACACCGCCGGGCGCATCCGCAAGGGCCCGGCGCCGAAGAACCTGCCGCTTCCGCCCTACAAATTCGTCACCGATACCCAGATTCTGATCGGCTAAGGGAGGATCCCCATGAAGGGAGCGCCATTTCAGCCGAAGTCCCGGCTGGTCCGCTGGTTCGACGAGCGGCTGCCGATACTCTCGCTGCTGCACGGGACGCTGGTCTCCTATCCGGCGCCGCGCAATCTGAACTACTGGTGGAATTTCGGCTCGCTGGCGGGCATCGCGCTCGTCATCCAGATCCTGACCGGCGTCGTGCTGGCCATGCATTACACGCCGACGGCGGACGGGGCCTTCGATTCCATCGAGCACATCATGCGCGACGTGAACTGGGGCTGGCTCATCCGCTACATGCACGCGAACGGCGCGTCCTTCTTCTTCCTCGTCGTCTACGTCCACATCTTCCGCGGCCTCTACTACGGCTCCTACAAGGCGCCGCGGGAGGTGCTGTGGATGCTGGGGGTCATCATCCTCCTGCTGATGATGGCCACCGCCTTCATGGGCTATGTGCTGCCCTGGGGGCAGATGAGCTTCTGGGCCGCCACCGTGATCACCAATCTGTTCTCGGCGATCCCGCTGGTGGGTGAACACATCGTCCAGTGGCTGTGGGGCGGTTTCGCGGTGGGCGAGCCGACGCTCCAGCGCTTCTTCGCGCTGCACTATCTGCTGCCTTTCGTGATCGTGGGCGTCGTGATCCTGCACATCTGGGCGCTGCACATTTCCGGCTCCAACAATCCGCTCGGGATCGACGTCAAGGGGCCGCAGGATCTGGTGCCCTTCCATCCCTACTACACGATCAAGGACCTGTTCGGGCTCGGCGTGTTCCTCATCGTCTTCAGCGCCTTCGTCTTCTTCCTGCCGAACTATCTGGGGCATCCGGACAACTACATCCCGGCCAATCCGCTCTCCACGCCCGCGCATATCGTGCCCGAATGGTATTTCCTGCCGTTCTATGCGATCCTGCGCGCGGTGCCGGACAAGCTGGGCGGCGTGCTGCTGATGTTCGGCGCGATCTTCCTGCTGTTCTTCCTGCCCTGGCTTGATGCCTCGAAGGTGCGGTCCGCGACCTTCCGCCCGGTCTACCGGATCTTCTTCTGGCTGCTCGTCATCGATGCCGTCACCCTCGGCGTCGTCGGCGCCAATCCGCCGGAAGGCCACTGGATCCTGATCGGACGGCTGGCCACCGCCTATTATTTCCTGCACTTCCTCGTGATCCTGCCGATCGTCAGCCGCATCGAGAAGACGCCGCCCCTGCCCGCCAGCATCGCCGAGGCGGTTTTGCCGAAGGCGGCGTCATGAGGCGGGTCCGGACGGGACGGAAGGGAGACAAGGCGATGCGCATGCGCTCTCTCGCGATCACCTGCGCGGCGGCCCTGATGCTTGCCGGTCCGGCGCTGGCCGCCGGCGAGGCCAGGGCGCCGAAGGACGTGCCGTTCTCCTTCGAGGGGCCTTTCGGGACCTTCGACCGGGCGGCGGCGCAGCGGGGGCTTCAGGTCTACCGGGAGGTCTGTTCGGCCTGCCACAGCCTAAAATACGTCGCCTTCCGGGATCTCGAGCGGCTCGGCTACAGCGAGGCCGAGGCCAAGGCGATCGCGCAGGAATACCAGATCACCGACGGGCCCGACGAGAACGGCGAGATGTTCCAGCGCCCGGGCAAGCTCTCGGACCGCTTCCCGCCGCCGTTCCCGAACGACGAGGCCGCCCGCGCCGCAAACGGCGGGGCGCTGCCGCCCGATCTCTCGCTCATCGTCGAGGCGCGCAAGGGCGGGGCGGAATACGTCTACTCGGTGCTGACCGGCTACGGCGAGGCGCCGGCCGGCGAGACCCTGCGCCCCGGGCAGTACTGGAACGAGTACTTCCCCGGCCACAAGATCGCCATGCCGCCGCCGCTGATGGAGGGCATCGTGACCTATGCCGACGGCACGCCCGCCACCGTCGACCAGATGGCGCATGACGTGGTGACCTTCCTCGCCTGGGCGGCCGAGCCGAACATGGAGGAGCGCAAGGAGTGGGGCTGGCGGGTGCTGATCTACCTGTTCTTCCTCACCGTGCTCTTCTATCTCTCCTACCGCAAGATCTGGGCGCCGGTGAAGGCGGGCTGGTCGCCGCTGGTTGACGGCAAGGACGGCGCGGGCAAGGGCTGAGGTCGGCACCGGCGCCGCCCCGCGCGGCGCAAGGCCCGACGACGCGACACCGGGGCGGTCGGCGCCGGTGCCGGCCGCCTCCTTGCTTTCCCGTCCATACGCATGGCCCGCCGTGGGCGCGCCGGGCGGGCCGGAGCGGTGCGCCGCGCCGCCTCTTCAGTGGGTGCTGCGGCCGCCGTCCGCCAGGGCCGGCGCCATCCAGAGCTTTTCAAGATTGTAGAAGGCCCGGACCTCGGGGCGGAAGATGTGGACGATCACGTCACCCGCATCGATGAGCACCCAGTCCGCCCGGGGCAGGCCCTCCACCGAAATCTGCCCCACGCCCAGCTCATGGAGCTCCTTGACGGCCAGCTCGGCAAGGGCCGTCACCTGCCTGTGGGAGCTGCCGGACGCGATCACCATGTAGTCCGCGATGGCCGACTTGCCGGCCAGCGGAATGGTGACGATCTCCTCGGCCTTGCGGGCGTCGAGAAGATTGACGATGGCGTCCACGATGTTGCGGGGGGTTACGGGATGCGCCGGTTGCCGGCGCGGAAGACTTTGCGCGTCTGCCTGCAACCTAGAAGGCCTCCTCGTTGGGCGCGCCGATCGCCTCCCACCACCGCTCGCCCAGCCTTGCGCGAAGCGCCGTCGCCGACACCCGCGGCAGGGCGCAGCGCAGAAAGGTCCAGGCCGGTGGAGGGGTTGAAATCAGCGATCTTGACGCGGCTGCCATCACCTGTCCGTCGCGGTAGCGGGTTGCGAACCACCCATGCAACCCGCCCCGAAAATAGGATGGACGGGCGAAGACCGCAAGGGGAATCCGGCCGAGCACGTCCTCGGGCCTGCGCCAGCGCCGCCATTCGCCCATGAGGTCGGCGCCCGCAATCCACAGGAATCGCGCCCGCCGGCGCATCGCCAGCAGCCGGTCGAGAAAGTCGGCCGTATAGCGGGTGCCGAGCGCCGCCTCGAGGTCGAGCACCCGCACGAACCGCCGCGCGCCGGCGAGCTCGCGGGCGCGGGCGAGCCGGACCGCGAGCGGGGCGATCGCGCGCGGGTCCTTGAGCGGGTTGCCGGGCGAGACCAGCCACCAGACCTCGTGCAGCCCGAGCAGCCGGCGGGCGGCCTCGGAGACCGCAAGATGGCCGTGGTGCGCCGGGTTGAACGAGCCGCCGAGGATGCCGATCCGGCACCGCCGAGCAAGCCCGACCCGGGCGAAGACCGCGCTCGCCGGTCCGCCGCGCTGCGGCCGCGGAAAGCGCCCGGCGGTGGCCCGCCGCGCGGGCCGCGCGCACCGGAATGACGAAGCCCTGCGCTGCGATCCTTCGGTGATGGCGCAGCCCTCCCTCGGCTTCGGCCGCGCCCGGCCTTACGGGCGCACGGCACCATCGGCGCGCACGACGTATTTGAAGGTCGTGAGCTGCTCCAGCCCCACGGGGCCGCGCGCATGCAGCCGGCCCGTCGCGATCCCGATCTCGGCGCCCATGCCGAACTCGCCGCCGTCCGCGAACTGGGTGGAGGCGTTCCACATCACGATCGCGCTGTCGACGCGGGCGAGGAACGCCTCTGCCGCCTCCGCCTCCTCGGTGATGATCGCCTCGGTGTGGCCGGAGCCGCAGCGCGCGATGTGGTCGATGGCCTCATCGAGTCCGTCGACGACCCGCACGGACAGGATCGCGTCAAGGTACTCGGTGCGCCAGTCCTCTTCCGTCGCCTCCTCCATGCCGGGGCAGATGGCGCGCGCCTTGGGACAGCCCTTCAGCCGGCAGCCCGCCGCCTCGAGATCCGCCGCGATCAGCGGCAGCAGAGCGGGGGCGACGGCGGCATCGATGAGCAGCGTCTCGGTCGCCCCGCATATGCCGGTGCGGCGCATCTTGGCGTTCAGCACGATCCGCCGGGCCTTCTCCGGATCCGCCCTCTCGTGCACGTAGCTGTGGCAGATGCCCTCGAGATGGGCGAACACCGGCACGCGGGCCTCCGCCATCACCCGCTCGACGAGGCTGCGGCCCCCGCGCGGGACGACGACGTCGATGAGGCCCTGTGCGGTCAACAGCGCGCCGACGACCCGCCGATCGGCGGTCGCAAGAAGCTGCGCGGCCTCGGCCGGCAGCCCCGCCTCCGCGAGCCCCTCGATCAGCGCGGCGTGGATCGCCCGGGCGGAGGCCAGCGAATCGGAGCCGGGTTTCAGCACCACCGCATTGCCGGCCTTGAGCGCCAGCGCCGCGGCATCGGCCGTGACATTGGGGCGGCTTTCGTAGATCACCGCGACCACTCCCAGCGGCACGCGCACGCGCGCGATGTCGAGCCCGTTCGGACGCCGCCAGCGCGCGATCTCGGTGCCGACGGGATCGGGCAGGGCGGCGACCGCCTCAAGCGCCGCGGCGATCGCCTCGACGCGCGCCGGATCGAGCCGCAGCCGGTCGAGATAGGCGGCGCTGCGCCCGGCCGCCTCGGCGGCCGCCAGATCCTGCGCATTGGCGGCGAGGATCTCCCGCGTCCGCCCGCGGATGAGCCGCGCGGCGGCCGTGAGCGCCGCATCCTTCACCGCGCGCGGTGCCTCGGCGAGCGACGGGAGTGCGGCGCGGGCGGCCCGGCAGCGCGCCTCCACTTCGGCCCGGATCCCGGCCGCATCCCCGGCCGCCGCCGGGCGGGCGTGATCATCCGCCATGATCCTGCTCCCTTCCTCGCTCGTCATCGCCGGCCGGCGCATCCTCCACCAGCGCGAGATCGTCGCGGTGGACGGCGGGCCGCTCCGCCTCGGCCCCCAGCGCGGCGACGATGTCGGCCGAGCGCAGGCCCGCGATCCGGCGCAGCGTCGCCGCGTCGTGCCCCGCAAGGCCCTGGGCGAGCAGGCGTCCCGCCTCGTCGCGGATCTCCACCAGCGCGCCGATGCCGAAGTCTCCCTTGAGACGCCGCACACCGGCCGGCAGAAGGCTCGCCCCGCGCGCGAGCGCCCGCGCCGCGCCGTCGTCCACGACGATCACGCCGTCGCTCAGCATCCGGCTCTTGAGCCACTGCTTGCGCGCCGAGGCGCGCGCCGGGCGGGGCAGAAACAGCGTCCCCCGCATCCGGCCCTCGGCGAGCGCGCCGAGCGGCGCCATCTCGCGGCCGTCCGTGATCCCGACGGCGACACCCGCGCGGGTGGCGATCTCGGCCGCCGCGACCTTGGTGAGCATGCCGCCCGAGCCGATCGAGCCGGTGGCCGGCGGGCCGGCGCGCCGGCGCACCTCCTCGTCGATCGCAGTGATGACCGGCACATGCCGGGCCGCGGCGTCCCGGCGCGGATCGGCGGTGTAGAAGCCGTCGATGTCGGAAAGCAGCAGCAGCCCGTCGGCCTCCGCCAGAACCGCGACGCGGGCGGCCAGCCGGTCGTTGTCGCCGAAGCGGATCTCCTGGGTGGCCACCGTGTCGTTCTCGTTGACGATCGGCACGATGCCGCGCTGGAGCAGGGTCTCGACGGTGTTGCGGGCGTTGACGTAGCGCCGCCGGTCCTCGAGGTCGCCGATGGTGAGCAGGATCTGGGCGACGGGCAGGCCGTGGGCGGCGAAGGCCTCCTGCCAGGCCGCGATCAGCCCGATCTGGCCGGCGGCCGCGGCCGCCTGGCGCTCCTCCAGACGCAGAGGCCTGCTGCGGCGGCCGGCGACCACCTGCCGCCCGAAGGCGATGGCCCCCGAGGTCACCAGCACGACCTCGCCGCCGCGGGCCTGCCGCGCCGCCAGCTCTTCGGCCAGCGCGCGCATCCAGGCCGTGCGCGGGCGGCCTGCCGCGCGGTCGAAGACCAGCGCCGAGCCCACCTTGACGACGACGCGCCGCCAGCCGGCGAGCGCCTCCGCCAGCCCGGCGGGAGACCGGCTGCGCGCGGGACCGGCCGCAGGTCTCATGGCGCGACCTTCTCGCCGGCGGCCTCCGGCGCCCCGGTTCCGCCGCCATCCGCATCCGCCCGCGCCGCCTCAAGCCCGTCCGCGATCGCATGCACGAGCGCATCGAGACCCGCGCCGGTGACGGCGGAGACGGGCAGGACCGGGCCGATGCCGAGCGCCTCCAGCGCCCTGCGCCGCGTTTTCACCGTCGCCTCGTCGAGCGCGTCGATCTTGTTGAGGGCGACGAGCGCCGGCCGCTCGGCGAGCCCCGCGCCGTAGGCGGCAAGCTCCCCACGCACGGCGGCGAGGTCCGCGCCCGGTTCCTCGGCGGTGGCGTCCACCACATGCACGAGCAGACGGCAGCGCTCGATGTGCGCGAGAAAGCGGTCCCCCAGTCCCTTGCCTTCATGGGCGCCCTCGATGAGCCCGGGAATGTCCGCCAGCACGAAGCTGCGCCCGCCAGCCGCCACCACCCCGAGCTCGGGATGAAGCGTCGTGAAGGGATAGTCCGCGATCTTCGGCCGCGCCGCCGAGACGCGCGAAAGCAGCGTCGACTTGCCGGCATTCGGCAGGCCCACGAGCCCCGCATCGGCAAGGACCTTGAGGCGCAGGAGAAGCTCGCGCACCTCGCCCTCCTCGCCGGGGGTGGTGCGCCGCGGCGCCCGGTTCGTGGACGACTTGAAGTGCGCGTTGCCGAAGCCCCCGCGCCCGCCGCGGGCCAGCAGGACGCGCTGGCCGGGTTCGGTCAGGTCGGCGATCAGAAACCCGGCGTCGGCATCGCGAATCTCCGTGCCGACGGGAAGGCGGATGGTGACGTCCTCGCCGGATGCGCCCGTGCGGTTGCCGCCCTCGCCGTGACGGCCCCTGCCCGCGCGGATGAGGGGGGCGTAGCGGAAGTCGATGAGGGTGTTGAGCGCGGGATCCGCCTCGGCATAGACGTGCCCGCCGCGCCCGCCGTCGCCGCCGTCGGGCCCGCCGAACGCGATGAACTTTTCCCGCCGGAAGCTGAGGCAGCCGTTGCCGCCGCGCCCGGCCTCGACCCGGATGCGGGCCTCGTCGACGAAGCGCATGCCGCTTCTCCCGCCCGGCCGTCCGCCCGCGCGGCTCCGCGCCGCATAATCGGGCGGCGCGCGCGCGAGCCGGGGGCGGCCGTCACGTCACCCCGGCACAGATAGGCACGGGCACCTGTCCATGCCAAGTGCCCGTGCGTCATCCTCCTCGAAGGATCCCGCAGGATGCGCCGGCCGCGCCGGCGCGCTCGGCGGCCTGCCGGCTATTCGAGCGGCAGCACGTCGACGACCGTCCTGCCGCGGCTCTTGCGGAAGGAGACGATGCCGTCGGCGAGCGCGAAGATCGTGTGATCGCGCCCCAGGCCGACGTTGCGGCCCGGATGCCACTTCGTGCCGCGCTGGCGGACGATGATGTTGCCGGCGACCACCTTCTCGCCGCCGAACTTCTTGATGCCGAGCCGGCGGCCGATGGAATCGCGGCCGTTGCGCGAGGAACCGCCTGCTTTCTTGTGTGCCATGGTCCCGTCCTCTCACCCGTCTCCCGCCGCACCCGGTGCCCGCCGCGGCGCACCGGCGCGGCGCGGGGCCTATTCGTCGTCCTTGGCCTTCGCCTTCGCGGTCGCCTTCTTCGGCGTCGCCTTCTTTGCAGCCGTCTTCTTTGCAGCCGTCTTCGCTGCGGTCTTCTTGTCGCCGGCCGTCTTCTCCGCATCCGCCTTTTTGGCCGCGGTCTTCCCGCCCGGGGACTTCTTCGCCTCGGTCTTCTTGGCCGGGGCCTTCTCCGTCCCGGCCGCGGCGGGAGCCGGCTCCTGCGTCTGCTTGGCCTTCTTGGCGCCGCCGGTGAGCGCCTTTTCCTCGCCGATCTCAAGGACCTTCAGCACGGTCACATGCTGGCGATGGCCGCGCTTCCTGCGATAGTTGTGGCGCCGCTTCTTCTTGAAGACGACGATCTTGGGCGCGCGCGCCTGCTCGAGGATTTCGGCCTTGACGGCGACCCCGGCGACCAGCGGCGTGCCGACGGTGAGGGTTTCGCCGTCGGCCACCATGAGCACGTCCTGGAGCAGGATGGTCTGGCCGGCCTCGCCGTCGAGCTTCTCGACCTTGAGGATATCGCCCGGGGCGACGCGATACTGCTTGCCGCCCGTCCTGACGACTGCGTACATCTCGGTTTCCTTCGTCGTTCTTGCCGCCGCCCGAACCGGACGGTCCCGCCGGACCGTGCTTGTGACGTCGTCGGGGTGCGGGGTTCGCCGCACCCTGCGGCTCAAGGCTGGCCTTCTTCACCACGGCGGACGGCTCGGGCGGGCGCACCCCACCCGCGCGCGGCCGCCGGGAACGCGCCGTCCCTTAGCCGCGCACCGCCGAGCTGTCAAGGCGCCGCCCGCTCGTCGGCGCCCTCGTCCGCAAGGAAGGCGAGATAGGCGCGCTCCCGTTCGAGAAGTCCCCGCCGGCGCTGGCGGATCACGCGGGCCGGCTGGCCGGCCACGATCTCCCATGGACCGAACGATCCCTTTACCAGGCTCAGGGCGCCGACGGAGCATCCTTCCAGCAGCACGCTGCCCGGAAGCACGACGGAGCTGCTGCCGACGATCACATGCCGTCCGATGCGCACGGGTGCCGCCGTCACATTCGTGAATCGGGCAGGCACCGTCGGATTGGTCAGAGCGTCTCCGGAATAGTCATCGCTCGAGGAATAGACGCTGACCCGACAGGCGAGCCCGGAGAAGTCCTCCATCACGATCTCGCCCTGCCCGAGCAAGGAGCAGAAGGCGGCGATGTGCACGTTGCTGCCGATGGTGATGCCGCCCTTGCCGGCCGAAAGCAGGCAGAAGTCATCGATCCGCACTCGGCTGCCCAGGGCGATGCGCTCGGCTCCGTAGATGCTTGCCTTTTCAGAGATGAGGACATCCTGCCCGAGGCTGGCGAAGCCCATCGCCTCCAGGCGTTCACGAGACAGATAGCCCATCGGATGCGTCCCTTGCTGTCGGCGGGTCACCGCTTCCTCTTGCGCACGAACAGCGGCGCCGGCCGCGCGAGCCGGTCGTCGGCAAGCAGCAGGTCGAGGAAGGCGGCAAGGCTCGCCCGACGGTCGGAGATCGCGGCCCAGCGCCGCTCTGCCTCTGCGCCAGCCTGCCTGCGCGCGGCCTCATCCCGCGCCCAGAGCGCAAGGCGGGCGAGATAGTCCTCGGGGCCTGCCACCGTGAATGCCGGACCGGCGGCATAGGCGCCGTCACCGTCCGCGAAGGTGATCACCGGCAGCCCGCAACCCAGGGCATGGGCGACCGAGGTGCCGCCGCCCGCTCGGCGCGGATTGAGGTAGAGGTGGCAGCGGCGCAGGATGGCGACGACGTCGTTCTGCAGGCCCAGCGCTGTCGCCCGCACGCCAAGCAGCGGATGGCGGGCCGCCAACATGTCGAAAGACTGGAAGGGTCCGACGAAGACGAGATGGAGCTGCGGCACGCGTTCGAGACAGGAGACGAGCAGGTCCAAATTGGCACCGCTGATCTCCTTGTCGAGCCGGTTGCCGACGATGACACCCCGGATCCTGTCGGCGGGAATACTCTCCAGGGCATCCGGCACCGTCCCGCCGCTCTCGGGCAGGCGGTAGGCGTAACGGAAGGGGAGGAAACGCCCGGCGTCGAGATCGAGCTCCTCGCGGACCGGATCCGGGCCGAGCCCCGTCTCGTGCTCGCGGCCGACGGTGGCAAGGAAGGTCGTCTCCGCGATCGGCGGGGCGGCGCTCAGCGGCAGCGCGACGGTGGTGGTGATCTGCGAGGCGAGATCCGCCGCCACGCCGTTGCCGCCGATGTCCAGGATCGCAAGCGGCTTCTTTCTGGTGACCGTCTGAAGAAACGTGACCAGCCCGCGTTCCGTCGGCATGGCGCCCGGGATCTGCCAGCAGGGAAACTGGTGGTCCTTCCAGGCGATCCGGTTGGCGCCGCTGATGCGGCTGTCGCGGGCGGCGAGAAACGGCTCTGGAAACGGGAGCGGCAGGTCGCGCGGCATCTCGAAGCTGATGATGATCTCCACCTCCCAGCCGAGCTCGGCGAGCGCTCGCGGCATAATCCAGCAGATCGCGGCTGGGTGCGTGCTCGATGCTCACGAACTGGCGCGACATCAGCACGAGCCGCCGGTCGCGCCGGTCCGGCGGCAGCCAGCCGAAGCGCCTGTTGAGCCGGCGCGCCCAGGCCTTCACCCGCCGCCGGTGAAACCGCCGCAGCACGAGGCCCGCCTCATCGGGCGGGAAGAATTGGGGCCGCAGAAAGGCGAGGCGCACGAGCTGCCAGTAGAGGAAGTTCTCGACCTGCGGGGCCCATCGCCCCCGAACGATCGCGTCCACCAGCCTGTCGCGATTGGCCGGTGAGGGCGCCTGCTGGAAGGCGAAGGCCTTGAGCGCCACGTCCGTCTGCGGCTCCGCGCCCTCCCAGCCCGCTAGCAGGCGATCCACGAGCTGTCGGCGCTCGCGCTCCTCCAGCGCGGCGAAGCTTTCGACGAGAAGCAGCAGGCTGCGCTGCACGGACGGGCCGTCGACGTCCCGGTTCACGGCAAGGTCCCCGGCCAGCCCCGCCAGCCGGGCCTCGGCCACCGCCGCCGGCGGGGCGAGACCGATTCCGCCCTCCTGGACGAGCGCCATCATGTGGACTTTCCTCCCGCCTGCCGCGACGGCCCGTCAAAGAATGCGGCCGTCAAGCGCCACCTCGCGCACGAGCCGCTCCGCATCCAGCAGCGCCTGGTACCAGCGCACCGTATAGGCCTGGGGCTCCTCGTCGATCTCCCCGCGCTTCAAGGCGTCATAGATCTCGCGCACGCCGTGGGCGGGATCCCGCTCGGCGACAAATCCAAGCCCGTCGCGCGCCTTCGCGTTGCTGACCCGGTAGTTGCGGCGGTCGGGATCGTCGGGCGCCATCGCGATCTCGACCATGAAGGGCAGATTCTCGCGCACGAGATAGGCGAGCGCACGGATCTGGACGTTGGAATGGGCGATGTTGAAGATCTCGCCGGCCACGCGCTCTGCCGGGGCCGCAAGCGCCAGCAGCGCGGCGTCGGCGACATCGCGGACATGCACGAAGGGCCGCCACTGCCGCCCGCCGCCCATGACGATGATGCGCCCGTCGCGCACCGCGTGCAGCGTCATGAGATTGACGGCGAGGTCGAAGCGCATGCGCGGCGCGACCCCGAACAGCGTCGCGTTGCGGAAGGCGATCGGCACGAAGCCGTCGCCCGCAAGGGGCAGGATCGCCTCCTCGGCGAGCTGGTTGCAGCGGGCGTAGGTGGTGAGGGGTCTGGGTTCCGTCGTCTCGTCCGCGATCGTCTCACCGGTATCGCCGTACACCGAACAGGAGCTCATGAGCAGATAGCGCTGGACGCCGGCCTCCTTCGCCATGCGGGCGAGTCGCGCGCGCGCCTCGAAATTGATCGCCCGGGTGAGCGCCGGGTCGAGCTCGCCGGCCGGATCGTTCGAGAGCGCCGCCATGTCGACGATCGCATCCACGCCTTCGAGATGCCGGGGCTCGATCGCGCGCACGTCGGCCCGCACGGCGGTGAACGCCCCCCTGGCCTCGCCGTTCAGGCGGGCCACGGCGCTCTCCAGCCGCCGCTGTCCGAAAAAGAAGCGGTCGAGCGCGATCACGTCATGACCGGCCGCGATCAGCGCGGGCACCAGCACGCCGCCGATGTAGCCGCCCGCACCCGTCACCAGCACGCGCATCATGGCATCCCTTCAGCCGGATCCGGCCCGTCCGGGCCGTCATCGTCCCGCGGGAGCTCTCGCAAGAGCCGTGCCAGCGTCCCGACGACTTCGTCCTGCTCGGCCTCCGTGAGGCCGGGAAAAAGCGGCAGCGAAAATGTCCCCTCGCCCCAGCGGGTTGCGTGGACGAAGGCGCCGTCGGCCGCGGCCGCGCCGAGGCGGGTGCGCCAGTAGGAGGTCCGGGTCACGGCCCGGTAGTTCACGGTGGCGCCGATGCCCGATTCGGTGAGCCGCGCAAGCAGCGCATCGCGCAGCCGCGGCGCCACCCAGACCGGGAAGAGGTGATGCGCGTGCAAGGCTCCCTCCACCCAGCGCGGGAAGCGCAGCGCGTCGGTTTCGCCCTCGAGCAGCCGCCGGTAGCGCCGGGCCAGCGCCTCGCGCCGCAGCCGCCGCTCCTCCACGCGGGCGATCTGGTCCGGCAGGAGCGCCGCCAGGATGTCCGGCAGATTGGCCTTGGTGCCGAGCCGGAGCATGTCCCAGTGGCGGTAGCGGCCGCCGGCGAAGCGCTCGGCGGCACCCGCGGACATGCCGTGCAGCCGGGTCTGGCGGATGCGCTCGGCGAGCTCCGCATCGCGGGTGATGACCGCGCCGCCCTCGCCGCAGGTGACGTTCTTGGTGGCGTAGAAGGAGAAGATCGCCGCCCGCGACAGGGCGCCGGGGCGCAGACCGTCGCGGCTGCCTTCGAAGCAGTGGGCCGCGTCCTCGATGAGGTCGATGCCGTGCCGTTCCGCGACCGCCGCAAGCTCCCGCATCGGCGCCATCTGGCCATAGAGATGGACGGGGATCGCCGCGCGCGTGCGCGCCGTGATCGCGGCCTCCAGCCCCTCCGGCGTCATCATCAGGGTGTCGGGATCGACGTCCACGAAGACCGGTGTGGCACCGACGAGGGCCACGACATTCGCGGTCGCGATGAAGGTCATCGCGGGCACGATCACCTCGTCGCCGGGGCCGATGTCGAGGGCGAGCAGCGTCGCGACCGCCCCGTTCGTCCAGGAGTTCGTGAGCAGCGCATGCGGGACGCCGAAGAAGGCGGCGATCTGCTCCTCCACGCGGCGGCAGACGGGACCGCTGGAGAGCATCGGCGAGGAGAGGACTTGCGCGATCGCGGCCGCATCCCCGGGGCCGAGGGCGTGGCGGTAGAACGGCACGGGCATCCGATTCTCCTCCATCTGCGGCCGCCATGCGCCGCACGGGTCCGGCGCCGATCACCTAATCCCGGCTGTCTTACCAAGCCGTTAACCCTGCGATTCGCATGTTCTTGAAATGTTCGATTCCCGCTGGTAGCATTCCGGGGCGGGCATGCAGGGAAATGCGCAGGTGACGGACGACCGGGACACCACCGCAGCCTTCGTTCCGCCGGAGCGGCGCCGCGGCCGGGGCGCGACGATCAATCCGCCCGACCGCTACGCCCGCACGCATGTGGAAGCCGATGGCGATGCGCTGGAGCACGACCGCGCTGAAGGGGAGCTCGGGCCGCTTGCGACCACCGTCACCGTCGAGCGGCCGCGCCGCATCATCACCCGCAACGATTCGCCCGACATCCCCTTCGACCGCTCGATCAATCCCTACCGCGGCTGCGAGCACGGCTGCGTCTACTGCTATGCGCGGCCGAGCCACGCCTATCTCGGATTGTCCCCGGGCCTCGACTTCGAGACCCGGCTGATCGCCCGGCCGGACGCACCGGCGCTGCTGCGGCGCGAGCTGGCGCGTCCCGGCTACGTCTGCCGGCCGATCGCGATGGGCACGAACACCGACCCCTACCAGCCCATCGAGCGGCGCTGGCGCATCACGCGCGCCATCCTCGAGGTCTGCCTTGAGACCCGCCATCCGGTCACCATCGTCACCAAGTCCGACCGCATCCTCGACGACCGGGAGCTTCTCGCCGCCCTCGCGCGCGAGCGCCTCGTCAAGGTCGCGCTCTCCGTCACCACGCTCGACCGCCGGCTTGCGCGACTGATCGAGCCGCGGGCGGCCACGCCGGCACGCCGGATCGCCGCGATCGAGGCGCTTGCGGGGGCCGGCGTGCCCGTCGGCGTCATGGTGGCACCGGTGATCCCGGGGCTCACCGACCACGAGATCGAGCGGATCCTGGAGGCGCGCGGCGGCCGCGGGCGCGGGAGAAGCCGGCTGGATCCTGCTCAGACTCCCGCACGAGGTCAAAGACATCTTCCATGAGGCGGTGGCTTCCTTTTCGCCCGAGCGTGCCCGGCGCGTGCGCCATCTCGTCCGCGCCGCCCGCGGCGGCCGGGACAATGATCCCCGGTTCGGCCACCGCATGCGGGGCGAGGGCCCCCATGTCGCGCTGATCGCCAAACGCTTCCGGCTCGCCGTGCGCCGGCTCGGCCTCAACCGCGCTCCCGTGCGGCTCGACTGCGCGTCCTTCCGTCCGCCGGCGGCGGATGCGTGCGGACCGGCGCAGCTTTCGCTGTTCGCCTGAGGCCGGGGCGCCCTCGACCGGGCCATCAGCCGATGGGGTGGAGATAGCCGCGGGGATCCGCCGTGAGACGCGCCTTGAGCTCCGCGGGACTGCGGGCGATGCGGGCGATCCCGGCGAGCGCCGCGATGCGCTCCGCGAGCACCGCCAGCGTCTCGCGGAAGGCGGCCATCGCCATGCCCTCGCCCGGCTCGATGCGGGCCGGATCCGGCAGCGGCCAGTGCAGGCGGATCGGCGCACCCGGGAAGACGGGGCAGTTGCGCGCCGCGTGGTCGCAGACGGTGACGGCGAGATGCACCGGCGGCGCGTCGGCTCCGAGGAACCGGTCCAGCCCCTTCGATTCGAGGCCGGCGGCCGGAATGCCCTCCTCCTCCAGGACCTTGAGGGCGAAGCGGTTGATCGCGCCGACGGGCTCGGAACCGGCGCTGAAGGCGCCGAGCACATCGCCGAAGCGGTGGCGGGTGAGGGCTTCGGCGAGGATGGAGCGGGCGCTGTTGCCGGTGCACAGATAGAGCACGTTCCAGCGCCCCTCGGCGTCCGCGGATGCCGTCATCGCGCGATCCTTTCACTCTCCCGCCCGCGGCATCGGCGGCTGGCCATGGCCGCGGCAAGCCGCTAAGGCGATCTTGTCCGACGATCATGACGGTTCTGTAAAGCCCTCGGCGGCGGGTGAAGGAAAAAGAGGCTGCGGTGGCGCCCGATATCGACCAGATCATCATGAGGCTCGCGGGCGATCCGCTGCTGCTGTTCGGGGCGATCGTCACGCTGTCTCTCCTCCAGGAGGACCTTGCGAGCGCCACCGCCGCGACGCTGGCGGCCGCGGATCCGGCGCGCCTGCCGCTGCTGTGGCTTGCCGCCGCGACGGGCCTCATCCTCGGAGACAACGGGCTCTACGGCGCCGGCCGGCTCGCGCGGCGCAGCGACTGGCTCCGGACCCGTCTGCATGCCGACCGGCTGAAGCGGCTGTGGCGCTTCATCGACGCAAGCGGCGCGCGGCTCGTGATCACGGCGCGCTTTCTGCCGGGCACCCGGCTGCTGACCTATCTCGCCTGCGGTTTCCGCCCGCTCGCCTGGCCGCGCTTCCTGCTGGCCGATCTCATCGCCGTCGCGGTCTGGACGGCGCTGGTCTTCGCCGCGGCGCAGGCGGCCGGCGGCTGGCTGAAGGAGCTGACGGGCCGGGGCCGGCTCGCGCTGGGGGCGGGGCTGGTGCTGGCGCTCTTCCTGCTGCCGCGGGTGGCCGCCGCGCTCGTCCGGCGGCTGCGGGCGGAGGGATGGCTGGCGGCGCTGCCGCTGGCGACCGACGACCCGGAGCCCGGCCGATGAGGGGCGGGACGCGAGGGAGCGCGCGCGCGGCCAACATGCCGCCGCTCGAGGACGTCGGCCCGCCGCTGTCCTTCTTCGAGTTCTGGCCGCGCAGCGTCTTCTACGCGCCGATGATCGCCTGGTGGGCGCTGCTCGCCCTGCGCCACGGCGATGCCCGCTACCCCTTCATCGCGAATCCGGGGTTTCCGCTGGGCGGCTTCGTCGGCGAATCGAAGGCGGCGGTGCTGGCCCGGTTCGGTCCGCAGGCGCGCGCGGCGCTGCCGGCCTTCGTCATCCTGCCGGCCGGCGATTCGCGTACGCGCGTACGCATGCTTGAAGAGGCGCTCGATGCCGAGAGGCTGCGTCTTCCCGTCGTCATCAAGCCGGACGTCGGCTGCCGGGCCGCCGGCGTTCGGCGGATCACGGATCGCGCGCGGATCGCCGCGACACTTGCCGCCTACCCGCCGGAGGTGCCGCTCATCGCCCAGAACTGGGTGGATGCCCCCGGCGAGGTCGGAATTTTCTACGTCCGGCATCCGGACGAGGCCGAGGGGCGGCTGCTGTCGATGACGCTCAAGTATTTTCCCCGGGTCGTGGGCGACGGCCGGCGGACGCTGAGGGAGCTCGTCGCGGCCGACCGCCGCGCCGGCCGGCTCGCGCATCTCTACCACCCGCGCCTTGCCGACCGCCTCGACGAGGTGATCCCGGCGGGCGAGGAGGTGGTGCTCACCCACGTCGGCGCCCATGCCAGAGGCG
The DNA here is from genome assembly GCA_026004935.1 of Rhodothalassiaceae bacterium. NCBI lineage: Bacteria > Pseudomonadati > Pseudomonadota > Alphaproteobacteria > Rhodothalassiales > Rhodothalassiaceae > Rhodothalassiaceae bacterium. The sequence continues at coordinate 2,874,344 of BPKC01000001.1, read as the reverse complement.
CCATCTTCCGCGACGGCCGCCCGTGGATCACCGAGGCGCTGCGGCGGCGGGTGGACGCCATCGCGCGCGACATCGACGGCTTCTTCATCGGCCGCTTCGACGTGCGGTTCCATGACTTCCACAGGCTTCTGGCCGGCGAAGACCTGATCGTCATCGAGGTCAACGGGGCCGGCGGCGAGGCGACCCACATCTGGGATTCGCGCATGACGCTGCTCGGCGCGTGGCGGGACCTGGCGCGCCAGTACCGGCTGCTCTTCGAGATCGGCCGCGCCCAGCGCCGGCGGGGCGTGCCGCTGCCGCGGGTGCGCGAGATCCTGGCCGCCTGGCGCCACGAGGCCCGGCTGGTGGCCCGCTATCCCCTGCCGGATTGATCTCGCCCGGGACGGGCCCGCATTTACCTTTCCGAAAGCGCCGGTGCGGCAGTCTTGGAATGATGTCGGGCAAGTATCCGTGCAACGGAACGGGGTTCAGGACGCAGAATGGCGGTGGCATCGCGCGTGGGTGTGGAAGAACAGTTCTACGATTACGCAAGACGGCTCGCCCGCTACCGGCAGGGACGGCGCGCCGTGCTCGTGCGCCTGTCGCGGCTGACGAAGCCCTTCCGCCAGCCGTCCTACCAGCATGCCGCGCGCGAGCCCTTCGCCCGGCTGCTGCGCCGCTACGAGGGCCAGCTGTTCACGCTGCCCAATGACGATTTCGTCTGCGTCCTGAAGGGGGTGTCGGCCTCCGAGCTCGACCGCGCGGTGCTCGCGGTCCAGGCGCTCGTGCGCGAGGATCCCAACATGCGCGCGGCCGAGGCGGACGGGCGCGAGCTCGCCTTCCTCGCCCGCTTCTACGACATCGCGCAGGACTACGACGCCTTCCTCGCGCTCGCCCGGGCGGTGGCCGAGGGACGCGATCCGGAGGAGCTGGAGGAGGGCGCCTCCTCCGCGCCCGCCGCACCCGGCGGCGATGCCGGCCCGCCGGCCGCCGAGGCCGAGGCTCCCCTGCCGGAGCCCGACTGGCTGGAGGCGGAAACGGCCGCCGGCCTGCTGCGCCACCTCGGCCGCATCGATCCGCGCGCCTTCCTGCGCGAAGGCACGGTGCGGCTCGCGGCTGCGGGGCGGGCGGCCGTCATGGACCGCATCGGCTTCGATCTCGCCGCGCTCGTGAACAGGCTCGCCCCGGGCCGCGGGCTTGCGTCCGGCTCGCCGGCCGCCGCGCTGCTCGCCCAGGCGCTGACCGAGCGGCTTCTCGAGGTCGAGCCGGCCGCGCTCGGCTGGGGCGGCCGCGGGCGGCCGCTGCTGCTCGATTTTCCCTTGGAGCCCTTCGCCGCCGCAAGGGGGCGCGCGTGGCTGTCCCGGCTGCACCGGGCGGGCGCGGAGGCCGGCCTCGTCGTCGTGGTCGCCGCCGGCGAGGCGCTCGCGCGGCCGGGGGAATTCGCGAAGGCCGCCGCGCTCGCGAAGCCGCTCGGGATCCGGGCCGCGCTCGGGGGCCTGCCGCTCGCGCTCGCCCCGGCCGTCGGCGACCAGAAGCGCTGGCCGGTCGCGCTGCTGCTGTTCTCGGCCACGGCCTCGGGGCGCGAGGTCCGCGCCGAGGCGCCCGCCCTCGTCGCCGGGATCGCGCCCGAGCGGCTCGTCTGGTGCGCGGATGACGGCGAGGAGACCGGCGCGCCGCAGCCCTTCCGCCTGTTTGCGCCCTTCTGACCGCGCCGGGCCCGGCCGCACGGCCGGGCGCGTCCCTTCATCCGCAATATCGTAAACGCTTCGGTAAGCATCCCGGCTCTAATGTGCACGCCGCTTGCATGGCGGGCTGGCGATGGCAGGCGGGAGTGGCGATGACGAGGCAGGCGCATGGCGAACGCGAGGTGGTGCTGCTCGGCGCGGGCGGGCATGCGCGCGTCGTCGCGGATGCCTGGCGCGCGGCCGGCGGCGGGCCCATCGCCGGCGTCGTCGTCGCCGACGGGCATGGCGATGCGGCCTGGCGGCCGTCCGGGCGCAGCTGGCGGCGCGGCGACTCCTGGCTCATCGGGCAGGATCCGGCGCGATTTCTGCTGCTTCTCGGCGTCGGGCTCGTGCCGGGCCGGCGGCTGCGTCTCGAGCTGGCCGCACGCTATCGCGCGGCCGGCTTCCGCTTCGCGACCGTGCGGCATCCGGCGGCCATCCTGGCCGAGGATGCGGTGCTGGAGGAAGGCGCGCAGGTGATGGCCGGCGCGGTGCTCCAGACCGGCGTCAGAGTCGGTCCCGATGCGGTCGTCAACACCGGGGCGATCGTCGATCACGACTGCGTGATCGGCGCCGGCGCCCACATCGCCCCGGGTGCGGTGCTGTGCGGGGCGGCGAGAGTGGGCGAGGCGGCCTTCGTCGGCGCCGGCGCGGTCGTCCTGCCCGGAACGGCGATCGGGGCCGGCGCGCTGGTGCCGGCCGGCTGTGTGGTGCGCGCGGATGTGCCCGCCGGCGCGCGCGCGGCCTTAACCGGCGGGTGAGCGAGGAAGGTCCGGCATGTATCGCGACCGCAGGATCCTGGCCCTGATCCCGGCCCGCGGCGGCTCGAAGGGGGTGCCGGGCAAGAACATCCGGCCGCTCGCCGGCCGGCCGCTCATCGCCTGGACGATCGAGGCGGCGCGGGCGTCCCGCTTCATCGACCGCGTCGTGCTCTCCTCCGACAACGAGGACATCTGCCGCATCGCCGCGGCCTATGGCTGCGAAGTGCCGTTTCGCCGCCCGCCGGCACTCGCGCGCGACGACACGCCCGGGATCGCCCCCGTGCTGCATGCGCTCGAGCAGCTGCCGGGCTACGACCATCTCGTGCTGCTGCAGCCCACCTCCCCCTTCCGCACGACCGAAGACATCGATGCCGCGATTACCCGCTGCATCGACACCGGCGCACCGAGCGTGGTGTCCGTCACCCCGGCGAGCCAGCATCCCTCCTGGATGTACCACATCGAGGAGGATGGCCGTCTGACGCATCTTCTCGGCGAGGAGCCGCTGGCGCGCCGACAGGAGCTGCCGCGCATCTATGCGCTGAACGGTGCGATCTATGTCGCGCATGTGCCGACGCTGCTCAAAGAAAAGAGGCTGATCCTGCCCGGCACGATCGCCCATGTCATGCCGCGGGCGCGCTCGCTCGACATCGACACGGCGCTCGACTTCGACATCGCCGAGGTCCTGGCGCGCCGTCTGCTCGCCGAGGAAGAGGAGGTCATGTGATGGCGGCGGCAGCGCCCCTGCGCCGGCTGGCGGTGCTGACCTCGACGCGCGCCGACTACGGTCTGTGGCGGCCGCTTCTGGCCGAGCTGGAACGGCGCGGGCGCATCGCGCCGCTTCTCGTCGTCACCGGCACCCATCTGGAGGACCGGCACGGCCGCACCATCGCCGAGATCGCGGCCGACGGCCGCCGGGCGTGGCGCGAGATTCCGCTGGCGCTCGCCGACGACTCTCCGCAGACGGCGAGCCGGGCCATCGCGCGGCTGGCCGAGGAGCTGGGCGCGCTGTTCGCGGATCCCGCGGCCCGGCCCGATGCGCTGGCCCTGCTCGGCGACCGCTTCGAGCTTCTGGGGGCGGCGGCGGCGGCGCTGGTGGCGGCGGTTCCGATCTTCCACATCCACGGCGGCGAGGTCACCGAAGGCGCCTTCGACGACGCCGTGCGCCATGCCGTGAGCAAGATGGCGGCGCTGCATTTCGCGGCCACCGCCGATGCCGCCCGCCGCCTCATGCGGATGGGCGAGCCGGCCGGGCGGGTGCATGTGGTGGGGGCGCTCGGGGTCGATGCGATCCACACCGAGCCGGCGCTGGACGAAGCCGAGCTCGCGGCGCTGCTGGGCCTGCCGGGACGCCGCCTGCCGCGGCCGCTCGTGGTGGTGACCTGGCATCCCGTCACCCGCGATCCCGCCGCGACGCGCCGCGGCCTTGCGGCGATTCTGGCCGCGCTCGAGGCGCAGCCGGACCTTCATGTGGTCTGGACCGCGCCCAATGCCGATCCCGGCGCCGACGGGATCCGTGACGCGGCGCGCCGCTTCGCCGCCGCACACCCCGGGCGCGCCTTCTTCGTGGACAGCCTCGGACACCGCGCCTACGTCTCGCTTCTGCGGCATGCCATCGCCGTCGTCGGCGACAGCTCGAGCGGGATCCTGGAAGCCCCGGCGATCCCGACCGCCACCATCGACATCGGCCCGCGCCAGCAGGGCCGCCCCAAGGCCCCCTCCGTCATCTCCTGCCCGGAGGACGCGGCCGCCATCACGGCGGCGCTCGAGCGGGTGCGCGATCCCGCCTTCCGGGCGGCGCTGGCCGGGACCGTCCACCCCTTCGGCGACGGCCGTGCGGCCGCGCGCATCGCCGATGTGCTGGAAGAACTGCCGGACTGGTCGGCTCTCGTCGCCAAGCCCTTCTGCGACCGGGAGGACCCGGCCGGATCCGGCATGGATGCGATCTTGAGACGCTCGGAGGACGCATGGGCTGCTTCGTGATCGCGGAAGCCGGCGTCAACCACAACGGCGATCCGGCGCTGGCGCTCAGGCTCGTCGAAGCCGCGGCGGCCGCGGGTGCGGATGCCGTCAAGTTCCAGACCTTCGACCCGGCGGCGCTCGCCCGTCCGGGTGCGCCGAAGGCCCGCTATCAGGACCGCGCCGGGGCCGCCGGTGGCGATCAGCGCGCCATGCTGGAGGCGCTGACCCTGCCGCGGGAGGTCTATCGCGATCTCAAGGCGGCGGCGGAAGAGCGCGGGCTCGTCTTCCTGTCCACCGCCTTCGACGAGGCGAGCCTGCGGTTTCTGGCCGAAGAGCTTGCCGTCACCCGTTTCAAGATCGCCTCCGGCGAGATCACGAATGCACCATTGCTGCGGGCCCACGCCCTCTACGACCGGCCGATGCTGGTCTCCACCGGCATGGCGACTCTGGGCGAGATCGAGTTCGCGCTCGCCATTCTCGCCCATGCGCATCTCTCACCCGCGCGTGCGCCGATGCGGCGCGAGGAGGCGCTCGATGCGCTCGGCGACGAGGCCGCGCGGGCCTGGCTCGCCGGGCGCGTGACATTGCTGCATTGCGTCAGCGACTATCCGGCCGCCGACGACATCCTCAATCTGAACAGCATCCCGACGCTTGAGGCCGTCTTCGGCCTGCCGGTGGGCTATTCCGACCACAGCGCGGGCGTCTGGGCGGCGCCTGCGGCGGTCGCTCTGGGCGCGCGCGTGATCGAGAAGCATTTCACGCTCGACCGGTCGCTGCCCGGCCCCGACCATCGCGCCTCTTTGGAGCCGGACGAGCTCGCGCGGATGATCGCCGGGATCCGCACGGTGGAACGGGCGCTCGGCCGCCCCGGCAAGCCGATTTCAGAGGCGGAGCGCGCGACCCGGCGCGTCGCGCGGCGCGGCATCGTCGCAACCCGCCCGATCGCCGCCGGCGAGCCGCTGACGGCCGAGAACATGGCCGTTCTGCGCCCGGCGGAAGGCGCCGATCCCTTCTCGTGGTGGCAGCTTCTCGGCCGCTCCGCCCCGCGCGCCTACGCCCCCGGCGAACCGATCGATGGCGCCTGAAGCTCCGCTCCGACGACGGAGGGGCCCCCACCACCGGCCGCGACCCTCGACATTGTTTTTCTTGGCGTCAGGGGCGCGAACTCCCCCACGCCGGCGGCAGGCCCCATGCGGTTGGCAGCATTTTCCACGGTCGCTCTGTGATTAGGCGAATTTGGCTTGACTTTCTCAATCAGAGGGGGGGGGGGTAATGAGGCGAGTGCCCGGCGGGGGTCGCCGGGCCGTTCGGGAGGGGACGGCGGGCGGAGACGCGGCGTGGCCGGCGCGGCAGGCCTCCCGCCGCAGATCGCCGGGGGATCTCTGCCAGCGCGTGAACGCCGCCCTCCTTCGTCCTTTCCCGACGCGTCGGCAGCCTTGAATGATGGGAGAGAAGCGATGCTTGGCATCATCCCTCAAGTTCCGGCACTGGACCGGCCCAAGGTGGAACCGTTCGTTCGAGAGCTGGACGAGAAGGAGCTCCCTTTCGTGTTCGGGGGCGAGGGGAATAGCGGGGGGACCGTCACCGTGACCCTGCCGGGTGGTGGCCAGGTTCACGTGAGCTGCCCCGAGGGCACCCATCCCAAGGTAACCTATGTTGCCGGCAAGGGTGGAGCCGGAGGAATCGATATCGGCGGCGGAACCGTGACGGTCGAGTGCGTGCCCAATTGAAGTCGAGGATGGGGGAGGAGGGTTGCCCTCCTCTCCCTCCCGACCTTCCTGCCCGGAAGGAGGCTGGACAGGACAGGCAGTGTCATGACGCAGCCCCGCAACACCGTGCGCCGCGTGACCTTCGGCACCCTCCTCGTTCTCGGGATTTGCGTCGTCGGAGTCGTCTTGTTTGTTCCCGGGAGAGAAGTAATCGAGGTGTTCGTCCGCAAGGTTCTCTGGACGCGACCCGCGCTTTCCTTCTTTCTCGCACCTGATGACTTTCTGAAGGTGGAACTGGATGACGGCCGGCGCTACCGCCTTGTTGCCCCTGGCTGGGCCGCCCTCCCGATGGCGCCCGGCGGCGGTTGCCTTCCGGTGCGCCTCTATCCGGTTTCCGGAACCGTGGCGCTGCACGACGACGGCAGCTGGAACGTGAATGAGGATTTCAAGCAGCTGACGCCACGCGGGCTTCTGCGCCAGGTGTCAAAGGATCGTCAGGACTGGAAGCTGCCATACGTATTTCTGACGCTGCCGGGGGCCTTCGGGTCCGATGGGGCGATCGGTGACGCGGTTCGGTTTCCGGAAATTCTTCACCGGGCGCTCGATCGTCTCAAGACGCGATACGGGCGAAAAACTCTCTGCATCTCGGCGGAATCATGGGCGGGTGTCGTGTTGGCCAGGCTCATTCAGGATCGCAGCGACATTGCGTGCGCAATCTTCATCTCAACTCCCTTTGCGCGCAACAGGGACCCCTATTACGATCGGCTGACAAAAGCGGGCGTCTATCCTCCCTACAATCCGATCGATCATTTGGAAGACATAATCAGGCATGCACCAAAGAGAATGATATTCGTAAGTGACCCGCAGGACCAAGTGGTGCCGTTTGTGGAGGAACAAAGGCCCTTCATCGAGGCGATTCTGAAAGCCGTGCCAGACGCTCAGTTCTTCGCCGCCGGCGGCGTTCCGCCGAAACATCATGATATTCCCGGCCTCGCGACCGGCCTTCTTAAGGACCAGTGTTCAACGAGCCCGTGAGGCCCTGTCACATCCGTCTGCGTGCGATCGCCAGCGCCACCGCGGGGCCGGAGGGCAGGCAGACGAGGCGCGGCTCCAGCGCCTCGGCGGTCGCAAGATCGCCGCGCGGCGCATCCCGGTACATGGGCAGGCGGTGGAGCAGGTCCCACACCGGCCGCAAGCCGATGCCGGCGGCGGCGGCCCGCGCGATCACCGCATCGCGCGCGGCCGTGTCGGGCACGTCGATCTCGGCCGCGATCAGCCAGTGGTTCGGCGCGGCGTCCGCCGGCGCCTCCCGCAGCCGCACGCCGGGCAGGCCGGCCAGAGCCTCGCGGTAGCGGTCGTGGAGCGCCTTCTTGGCGGCGAGGAAGGCGTCGAGGCGCGCGAGCTGGGCCAGCCCCAGGGCGGCGTTGAGGTTGGGCAGCCGGTAGTTGAAGGCCGTCTCGTCGTGAAAGAAGCGGAAGGCGTGGGGGCGTCTCGCCACCGTCGCCCAGTGGCGCACGCGGCCGGCGAGCGCCTCGTCGTCCGTGATCACCGCGCCGCCGCCGCCGGTGGTGACGATCTTGTTGCCGTTGAAGGAAAGCGCCCCGCAGGCACCGGTCAGCCCCGCATGCCGGCCGGCGCGCCGCGATCCCAGGGCTTCGGCCGCATCCTCCACCAGCGGCAGGCCCCATTCCCGGCAGACCTCCGCCACCTCCGCATCGCAGGCCGGCACCCCGAAGACGTGGACGAGGGCAACCGCCGCGATCCGCCGGCCGGTCCACCGGTTGAAAACACCGTCCGGGCGACGTTCGGCCACCGCTTCGAGCCTGCGGGCGAGAGCGGCCGGATCGAGGCCGAGGCGCGCCGGCTCGATGTCCACGAAATGCGGCACCGCGCCCGCGTGGACCGCGGCATTGGCGGTGGCGACGAAGGTGAGCGGCGGCATGATCACCTCGTCACCGGGCCGCACGCCGACGGCCCTGAAGGCCAGATGCAGCGCCGCCGTCCCGTTCACCACCGCGACCGCATGGCGCGCGCCGGTGAGCGCGGCAAGCCGCTCCTCGAAGCGCGCGATCTCGGGGCCGGCCGACGACACCCAGCCCGAGGCCACCGCCCGGCGCACCGCCTCCTCCTCCTCCTTCCCGAAGAGCGGCTCGTGCAGCGGCACGGGACGCGCGAGTCCCGCAAACAGCGCATCGAGCCGCCCGAGGAAGGCCGCGGCCGCAAAGGCGGCCTCAGATCTGGTAGCGGTGCGGGGCATAGCGGACGAGGTTTTCCGGATCGGTGAACCAGGAGATCGTGCGCTCAAGCCCGCGGCGCAGGCCGTCCGGCCCGGCGAAGCGCGGCGCGAAACCCAGCAGACGCCGGGCCTTGCCGTTGTCGGCGACGAGCCGCTCGACCTCGCTGCGGGCGGGTCTGAGGCGTGCATCATCGGTCTCGATGGCGATCTCCACACCCATGATCCCGGCGATCAGCCGCGCGAGATCGCCGATCGCGATCTCGTGCCCGGTGCCGAGATTGATGGTCTCGCCTTCCACGCCCTCGGCGGCGGCGGCGAGAAGGAAACCCTCGACCGTGTCGGCGACGAAGCTCAGATCGCGGGTCGGGTGGGTCGCACCCAGCCTGATCGCGCGGCTGCCGGCGGCGATCTGGGTGATGATGGTGGGGATCACCGCGCGCTGGGACTGGCGCGGGCCGTAGGTGTTGAAGGGCCGCAGGATCACGACGGGCAGATCGAAGGCGGCGAAGAAGGAATAGGCGAGCTGGTCGGCCGCGATCTTGCTGGCCGCATAGGGCGACTGGCCCACGAGCGGATGCCGCTCGTCGATCGGCACATGCTGCGCAGTGCCGTAGACCTCGCTCGTCGACGTCTGGATGAAGCGCCGCACGCCAGCCGCCCGGGCCGCCTCGAGCAGGTTCACGGTGCCCCGGACATTGGTGTCCACATAGGATTGCGGCGCGTGGTAGGAATAGGGGATCGCGATCAGCGCGGCGAGATGAAAGACGGTGTCGATCCCCTCCATCACCCTGCGCATCTGGCCGGGATCGCGGATGTCGCCGGGGACGATGGTGATCCGCTCGCGCGTTGCCTCGTCCAGGCTGTCGAGCCAGCCGGCGGTGCCGAAGCTGTTGTAGAGCACGAGCGCCGTCACCGGCACGCCCAGCGTCACCAGCCGCTCGACGAGATGCGAACCGATGAAGCCGTCGGCGCCCGTAACCAGCGCCCGGCCGATGCGCGCCGCGATGTCCGCCGAGCCCTCCGCCATCGATGGGCCTTCGCTCATGTCTTCCGCCGCTCCTTCCTCGCCGCATCATGGTAAAGGAAGGCTTAAGGCGGCGGCATGCGGCGCCCGCCGCAAGAATGCCTTGATCGGCGGACAAGGGGAAATCGGTTGCCGGACCGGGCGCGATTTCCTAAACGCCCTGACGGCAGTGAACGGGACCCCAGGACGGCAGGCGCGGTGATGGCGCGGACTCTCTCGCATCTCGACCGGCTCGAGGCCGAAAGCATCTTCATCATCCGCGAGGTCGCGGCCGAATGCCGCAACCCCGTGATCCTCTATTCCATCGGCAAGGACAGCCAGGTGCTGCTGCATCTGGCGCGCAAGGCCTTTCACCCCGGGCGCATTCCCTTCCCCGTGCTGCACATCGACACGGGCTGGAAATTCCGGGACATGATCGCCTTCCGGGACCGGATCGCGAAGGAATGGGATCTCGATCTCATCGTCCACATGAACGAGGAGGGCGTGAAGGCGGGGATCAATCCCATCACCCACGGCTCGGCGGTGCACACCGACGTGATGAAGACGCAGGCCCTGAAGCAGGCGCTCGACAAATACGGCTTCGATGCGGCCTTCGGCGGGGCGCGGCGCGACGAGGAGAAGTCCCGCGCCAAGGAGCGCATCTTCTCCTTCCGCAACCGCCAGCACCGCTGGGATCCGAAGAACCAGCGGCCCGAGCTGTGGAATCTCTACAACACCCGCGTCCACAAGGGCGAGAGCATGCGGGTGTTTCCGCTGTCCAACTGGACCGAGCGGGACATCTGGCAGTACATCCACCGGGAGCGGATTCCCATCGTCCCGCTCTATTTCGCGCGGGTGCGCCCGGTGGTCGAGCGCGACGGCATGCTCATCATGGTCGATGACGACCGCCTGCCGCTCGAGCCCGGCGAAGTGCCGCAGATGCGCAAGATCCGCTTCCGCACGCTCGGCTGCTATCCGCTCACGGGGGCCATCGAGTCGGATGCCGAAGATCTTGAAGGCATTGTCGCCGAGATGCTGACGGCGACCACCTCCGAGCGCCAGGGCCGGGTGATCGACCGCGATCCCGGCGCCTCCATGGAGCGCAAGAAGCAGGAAGGCTATTTCTAGGAACGCCGAGGGGCGAAACACGGGACACGCGATGTTCGAAGGCAAGGCCGAAGCGGCGGTCGCCGCCTATCTGAAGGAGCAGGAGGACAGGGATCTCCTGCGTTTCATCACCTGCGGCAGCGTCGATGACGGCAAGTCGACGCTGATCGGCCGCCTGCTCTATGATGCGCGCCTCGTCTTCGAGGACCAGCTCGCGGCGCTGAAAGAGGAAAGCCGGCGCATCAACCGGGCGGAAGGCCAGGAGATCGACTTCTCGCTGCTCCTCGACGGGCTCGAGGCCGAGCGCGAGCAGGGGATCACCATCGACGTCGCCTACCGCTTCTTCGCCACCGACCGGCGCCGCTTCATCGTCGCCGACACGCCCGGTCACGAGCAGTACACCCGCAACATGGCCACCGGCGCATCGACCGCGGATCTGGCGGTGCTGCTGGTCGATGCGAGAAAGGGCGTCGTCACCCAGACGCGCCGGCACGCCTTCATCTGCGCGCTGCTCGGCATCCGGCAGCTGGTGCTCGCCGTCAACAAGATGGATCTCGTCGATTTCCGCGAGGAGGCCTTCCGCCCCATCGCCGAGGCCTTCCGCGGCATCGCGGATGCGCTGGGCGTCGAGACGGTCCATGCGGTGCCCGTCTCGGCGCTCCTCGGCGACAATGTCTCGCGCCGCTCGGACCGCATGCCCTGGTATGACGGGCCGTCGCTGATGGAGATCCTCGAGGAGGCTCCGGCCGGCGAAGCGCTGGTGGACCATCCGCTCCGATTTCCCGTCCAGTGGGTCAACCGGCCGGATCGGGACTTCCGCGGCTTTGCCGGCACCATCGCCTCGGGCCGGATAGGCAAGGGTGACGAGATCGTCGTCCTGCCCTCGGGCCGGCGCTCGCGGGTGGCGCGGATCGTCACCTTCGACGGCGATCTCAAGGAGGCGGTCGCCGGCCAGGCCGTCACCGTGACGCTCGAAGACGAGATCGACATCTCGCGCGGCGACTTCCTTGTGCATCCGCACGCGCGGGCCGAGGTCGCCGACCAGTTCGAGGCGCATCTCGTGTGGATGGCCGAAGAGCCGCTGCTGCCCGGCCGGCCCTATCTGCTCAAGTCCGCGGCCGGCTGGGCGAATGCGACCGTCACCCGCCTCAAATACGCGATCAACGTCAACACCGGCGAGCATGCGGCCGCCAAGACCCTGCAGCTCAACGACATCGGGGTCGCCAATCTGGCACTCGACCGGGAGATCCCCTTCGATCCCTACCGGGCGAACCGGGCGACCGGCTCCTTCATCCTCGTGGACAAGCTCACCAATCAGACGGTGGCCGCCGGGATGATCGATTTCGCCCTGCGGCGCGCCCACAACATCCACTGGCAGGCGCTCGATGTCACCAAGCGCGCACGCGCGGCGCTCAAGGGCCAGAAGCCGGCGGTGCTGTGGTTCACGGGGCTGTCGGGTTCCGGCAAGTCGACGATCGCCAACCTGGTCGAAAAGCGCCTGCATGCGCTGGGCCGCCACAGCTATCTGCTCGACGGCGACAATGTCCGCCATGGCCTCAACAAGGATCTCGGCTTCACCGAGGCCGACCGGGTGGAGAACATCCGCCGTGTCGCGGAGGTCGCGAAGCTCATGGCGGACGCGGGGCTCATCGTGCTGGTCTCCTTCATCTCGCCCTTCCGGGCCGAGCGGCGGATGGCGCGCGAGCTGATGGAAGAGGGCGAGTTCTTCGAGATCTACGTCAATACGCCCTTCGAGGTCTGCGCCGAGCGCGATCCGAAGGGGCTCTACAGGCGGGCGCTTGCCGGCGAGATCCGCAATTTCACGGGGCTCGACAGTCCCTACGAGCCGCCGGAGCAGCCCGGAGATCGAGATCGACACCACGCCGCATGCGGCCCGAGGAGGCCGCCGAGGCCATCATCCGGCTGCTTCGCGAATCCGGCCGGCTCGCGCCGCCGGAGGACTGAAGCGGGTCCGCACCGGGAAGCCGCGCAAGGGCCTTGGCGGCGGCCTGCCAGCGCCTCCGGCGCGGGCGCGAGGGCGGCTTTGAAGACGGCCTCCTCGATCAGCGCCGAGCGCCGCCTGCGCGCGGCCCGGAAGGCGGCATCGCGCATCGCCCGGCGATGGGCGCGGCGCCCGGCCTCGCCGAGCCCCGGCGGGAACAGCCCCGCGATCCGGTCGGCATCGAAGACGGCCGGGCGGAAGGGGGTGATGCAGGGCGTCATCGCCCCCGTGAAGGCGACCCGCGGCGGTCCGTGGGGGGCGAGCCATGCGATCATGCTCGCCGTCGTCGCCGACGGCCGCCAGGGGCGGAAGCCGCCGCCGGCATGCATGCAGATGTCGCGGTTGGAGCCGCCGGCGAAGCCGTCGCCGCGCGCGTGCAGCCGCAGCAGCGCCGCGAGCGCCTCGAAGGAGGGGCCGGACCCGGCCGCCATCTCGGCCAGCGCCGCCTCGGCGAGGCAGCGGCGGGCATGGGCGGCGGCGATCATCCGCATGGCCCGGTCGCTCATGGCGGGCCGCGAAATCGCCGCCGGGAAAGCCGCCGCCGGCCCGCGTCCCAGTCGCGGCGCAGGCGGTAGCCGTTGGACAGCGCCGCAAAGCCGTGCCGGATGCCGCTTCGCCGCCCACTCCCGCCCCGCCGTCTCGAGGATGAAGGCCTCGCGCGCATCGGCGATCAGGAAGCTGTTGTCGTAGGCGAAGCGCCGGTTGCGGTAGCCGGCCGGCCCGCCCTGGCCGAATTCTTCCAGAAGCTCCGTGATGACGGTGAGGGCCTCAGCGGCGCTCGCCGCGCGCTCGAGCGCGAGCCGCAGAAGATCCATGCCGAGCAGCCGCGGCACGCGCACATCGCGGCGGCGCGAGAAGACCGCCTCGTTGGCGATCGCGAGCCCGCGCTCGTTCACCCCCATCTCCGCCCCCCACATCCAGGCGGGGCGCGAGATCAGGACGGCATGGCGGTCCGGCACCTGCGGGATCGTGAGATGGGTGACCTTCAGCGCGGGGGCAGGATCGCCGCGCACGGCCGGGTGGAACTCGACGAGCTGGGGCTCGTCGGGCTCGCGGTCCGAATTCTTGGCCAGCCACCAGCCGCCGCGCGCGGCATCGGCGATCGCCACCGAATCGCACATCCGCCCTGTCCTCCGCCCGCCCTGCGAAGACGGGCGGGACCCGTCCTCCGCGCTCGGGACCAGCATAGGCGGATCGGCGGCCGGCGGCCAGCCGCCCGGAAGGGGTGGCGGGACGCCCGCCGTCAGTCGCCGGGTTCGGCGATTCCCTCCGGCATCTCGGCGAAGCGGGCCCAGCGGCGCCGGCCGTCGAGATTCTCGATCTGGTGGGCGAGCGCCGCCACCACGCCGCGGTCGAAGCGGGTGCCGGCCTCCTTCTGCAGCTCCGCGAGCGCCTCGTCGATGGACAGTCCGGGCCGGTGGGCGCGCGGCGAGACCATGGCGACGAAGGCGTTCGCGACCGCCAGCACGCGCGCCGTGATCAGGATCTCCTCGCCCGGCAAGCGGCGGATCGCCGGTGCCGTCCACCCGGGCATGAAGCTGGCGCAGGGTCTCGACGACGGGGCCGTCGAACTCCACACCCGCAAGCAGATCGGCGCTGCGCTTCATCGCGGTGCGCACGAGCGCCAGCTCGTCTTCGGTCAGCCGCCCCTTCTTTACGAGAATCTCGCGCGGCACCAGCATCTTGCCGATGTTCATGAGGCGGCCCGCGACCTCCACCGCCTCGGTCTCGTAGAGCGTCAGATTGAGGCTGGTGGCGAGCGCCGAGGCCACCTCCACGACCCGCTCGGACTGCCTCGCCGCGTAGGGATCGCGCGCGTCGATGAGGGCCGCCAGCGTCGCGACCAGGCGCTTCAGGGTGCGCTCGCGGCGTTCGCGCTCCTCGACGAAGCTCGTGACCTCCTCGCGCACCAGCAGCACCGCCTCGTCCTCGCTCGCCTCCCCGGCCCGCAGCGGCACGGCGTTGATGACGTAGAGGCGGCGTCCGCCTTCCGCGGTTTCGACCTCCTGGGTGTCCTGCAGCGGACCCTCCTCGAAGGCCGCCTCGGCCACGAGTCTGAGCGCGCGCCCCGCATCCGCGCCCAGCACCGCCTCGACCGGCTTGTTCAGGATCGCATCCGAATCGGCCCCGACCTCCTCGCGCACCCGGCGGTTCGCGAAGCGGACGATGCCCTGGCGGTCGAGGACCAGGATCTCGGTGGGCTGGGCGTCGGTGGCCGCCTCGAGGAACCGGCTCTGCCGCAGCAGGCGGGCGATCAGCGTCTTCTGCTCGGCCTCGGCTGCGGCGAGCCGGCGATTGGCCGCGTGGCGCCAGAAGAGCAGCAGAAGCAGGGCGATGAGGCCGACGACCAGCACCGCAAAGCCGGCGAACCGCCAGGTCGCGGCGCGCGCCGCCGCCAGCACCCGCTCGCCGTCCGCCGTCGTGATGACGGTCCAGCCCTCAACCCCTGCGACCGGCTGGGCGAAGACCAGAAGCCGACGCTGCCCGCCCTCGCCGACGCGCATCCGGCCCGGCGCGGCGAGCGCCTCGCGCACCCAGCCGGGCAGCACGGCCAGCGTCCAGGGCGTGGCGGTGGCAAGCCCGGGGATCGGGGTCAGGGCCCTCAGACCCGCCCCGGTGGCCGCGACCAGCAGGGCATCCGTCGGCATGCCGCCGAGCCGCCCGGTGCGCGACAGGAGCGCCGGCAGAACGGAGTCGATGCGCATCCAGGCGACCAGCACGCCCGCCGCGCCGGCCTCCTCGCGCTGCGCCGCCAGGACGGGGTGCCGCCACACCAGCCAGAGGCCGTCGGCGGTCGGATGCAGCTCGCGGACGGCCGTCGCCGGAATTCCGGCCGGCAGGGAGCCGAGGGCGGCGGGCCAGCGGCCGACCGCAAGGCGCGGGGACCCGTCGCCCCCGAGAAGCGCGATCCCGCCCGCATCGGAGACGAGGTTGGCCGAGACCGGCTCGCGCCGGACCAGGCCGCCCTGTTCCGCGGTGACGATGAGGAGAGCCCGCGCATAGTCGCCCGCCGCCTCCGCCGCCGGATCCCCGGCGCTCAGTCCCGCCAGCAGCTGGAGCGTCGGGTTGGCGGCGGTGCGGGCGATGAGGGCGTCCTGCTCGCCGAGCCAGGTCGAGACCGCGTGCGCCGCCTCGTCGCCGCGCAGCGCAAGCTTCAGCTCGGCGTCGGCCAGCGCCCGCTCCCGCTCCCGGCCGCCGAGGATGAAGGCGGTCGCGACGAGCGCAAGGGTGAGCAGCCCGATCCCGCCGACGAGCAGCAGCGTGATGCGGCCGTCGCGCGTGTGCCAGAGGCTTTTCCGGTCGTTGTCGGCCATGGCCCGCTCTCTTCCCGCAGCCCAGCCGGCTGCGTGTGTCGATCCTGCCATATGCGCGAATTCTTTAAGACCCTTTTAACGCGGGGGCGCGAGGATGGCGTCGATGCCGGCCAGCTCTCGAGGTGTGGACATGCCGCGGCGCGCGATCGCCATCGCCATCGCAGGAGTCCTCATGGGCGCCGCCGGCCCGATCAAGGCGGCGCCGGCCGCGGATGCGGCCTGGCATCTGTGGGGCAGCCGCGAGATCGCGAACCGCTCGCTTGCGGCCTTCACCAAATGGACCGGGATGCTCGCCCGCTATCATGAGGAGCAGCGGCGGCTGGCCGCACTCCACCCGGACTGCGGACGGCAGGCTGCGGCCGCAGGGCCCGTGCGCGCGCGCAGCTTCGCCGATCTCGTGGCGCTCGCCCGGGCGCGCCGCGAGGGCACGGCGGCGGCGATGCCGGACAAGGCCGCCTGCGCGGAGCGGGAAGTCGCGAAGCTGCTGGCCGGCCTGGCGGACAGGCCGCTGCCCGAGAAGCTCGCGGCGGTCAACCGCTTCTTCAACCGCGCGCCCTATGTCGTCGATCCCGTCAACTGGGGCGTGCCGGACTACTGGGCGAGCCCGGGCCAGTTCGCCGCAAAGGACGGCGACTGCGAGGACTACGCGATCGCCAAGTATCTGGCCCTGCGGCGGCTCGGGGTGTCGGCCGCGAAGATGCGCGTGGTGGTGCTGGAGGACCGCAATCTGGGCACCGATCACGCCGTGCTCGCGGTGCGCGACGAGACGGGCCGGATCTGGATCCTCGACAACCAGACCCCCGTCGTCGTCGATGCGGCCCGCGTGCGCCACTACCGGCCCGTCTATTCCATCAACGAGGAGGCCTGGTGGCTGCACGCCGGCGGCGAGTCGTCGGGCGCCGGCATCGCCTTCGCGCCCGCCCTGCGTTCCGGAAACTAGCGTAAGCGGACGGACCGGCGCCGGCACCGGGACGGCAGGGGCGGGGAGAAGAGGGGGCGCGGAGGCTTCAGTCCTGCCCGCCGGCGTCTTCCGCCCGCAGCGCCTCCTCGCGCCGGCGCCCGGCTTCCACCGCGTGCACGAGCTGGCCGACCGCAAATCCGCGGATGCCGGCGCGCTTGATCAGCCGCTCCAGATGGGCGCGGCTGCCGAGGCGGGTGATGCGGTCGACGGCCTCGAGATCGAGGCCCGTCATGTGCACCATGGCGGCGACGAACAGGCGCAGGCCGCCGGCGCGGGTGACGTCGATGAGAAGCCGCTCGGTAAACGCGCCCAGCGACTCGCGCTGGCGGATGAAGTCGTTGAGCGCGGCATAGCTGGCCGAGACCGCCCAGCGCGCGAGATTGGCGGCCTTGGCGAAGCGCGTCGCATCCTCGGCCACCTGCCCGGGAACGCCGTACCGCGCCACGAGCTCCCGCCGCGCGGCCTCGCTCACATGCTCGATGATGTCCGCCATCAGCGCCGCGGGGAAGTCCGGCCGGCGGGCCAGCAGGTCCATCATCTGCCGGCTGTGGCGGAAGCGCTCGATGATGATGGCGCCGGCCCCCGCGATCTCCGCGCCCCGATTGCGCAGGAGGAAGGTGACGGAGCGTTCGCCGCCGGCCTCGGCGATGGCGATCGCCACCACCTCCGGCACATGGGAGCGTTTGGCGATCGCGACTCGGACATGCTCGCCGAGCTCGCGGGCGAAGCGCGCCAGCTGCTCGGGCGAGAAGACGGTCGTGTGCTCGAGGAAGGGGCTCGAGACCTCCTCGACGTCGCGGGCGATCTTCTCGGCCAGCGCCATCGGCAGTTCCGGCGCGCGTCTCAGCTCGAAGGCGAGCGCCTGGCGCACCTCGACGGCGAGATCCTCGGCGAGCTTGATGGCGATGCCGACGACCACCTCGCGCTCGTCCGCCGGCTTGTCGATGTCGCACAGGAACGCCCCCACCTGGCGGGCGAGCGCGACCCGCTCGATCTCCGCCCGGCGCCAGGCCGGCAGGTTTGTGAAATCCTTCGGGATCATGTCCCTTGCACCGTCTCGCCTCCGCCCTGCCACCGCCACGGGCTGCGTGGCAGTTGCCCCCGGGATCGACGGACCCCATCCCTCGCCGGACCGTCGCGCACACCGGCAGGTGATCAGACACCCGTTAACAAACCTTTGCGATTGCCTAAAATTTGAACCATTCCCCGGCAGCCTGCGACGAATGGGGGCAGGCGTGCGCCGGGTGGCCGGCAATCGCGTCTACGCGTCGAAGATCTTGCCCGGGTTCAGGATGCCGTCGGGGTCGAGCGCGCGTTTGACCGCCCGCATCAGCCCGATCGCATCCCCATGCTCCTTCTCGAGCAGCTTCTTCTTGCCGATGCCGATGCCGTGCTCGCCCGTCACCGTGCCGCCGAGGGCCAGCGCGCGCTCGGCCATGCGCGCGATGACGCCGCGGGCGCGGGCGATCTCCTCCTCGCTGGCCGGATCCACCCACAGCGTCGTATGGTAGTTGCCGTCGCCCACATGCCCCACGATCGCCGAGACGATCCCCGATTCGGCAAGGTCCCGCCTGGTTTCGCGGATCGACTCGGCAAGCTTCGAGATCGGCACGCAGACGTCCGTGATCAGCCCCAGCTTGCCCGGGTTGAGCTGGCGGCCGGCATAGAGCAGCTGATGGCGCGCCTTCCACAGGCGGTTGCGGCCCTCGGTCGTGGTCTCGGCCTCGAAGGCCTCGCCGCCGAATTCGCGGGCGAGCTGCTCGAAGCGGGCGATGTCGGCGGCGATCGTGTCGGCGAAGCCGTGGAATTCGAGGAACAGATGCGGCTTCGTCGGCCGCTCGAGCCCCGCGAAATGGTTGATCGCCATCATCGCGAGCTCGTCCACGAGCTCGATGCGCGCAAGCGGCAGGCCGGACTGGATCGCGAGAATCACCGCATCCACCAGGCGTTCGAGATCATCGAAGGCGATCACGCCGGCGGCGATCGCCTCCGGGATGCCGTAGAGCCGGACGGTGAGATCCGTGATGATCCCGAGCGTGCCCTCGGAGCCGATCATCAGGTGCACGAGGTCGTAGCCGGCCGACGACTTGCGCGCGCGCGAGCCCAGATGGACCACCTCGCCGGTGCCGGTGACCACCGTCATCGCGCGCACATTCTCGCGCATGGCGCCGTAGCGCACGGTGGTCGTGCCCGAGGCGCCGGTGGCGGCCATGCCGCCGAGACTCGCATCCGCGCCGGGATCGACCGGGAAGAACAGGCCCGTATCGCGCAGATGGGTATTGAGCTGCTCACGCGTCACCCCGGCCTCGACCACCGCGAGCTGGTCCTCGGCCGCGACCTCGAGGATGCGGTTCATCCGCGAAAGATCGAGCGACAGCCCGCCGAAGAGCGCATGAACGTGGCCCTCCAGACTCGTGCCGGTGCCGAAGGGGATGAGCGGGGCGCGGTGCTCGCGGCAGAGCCGGACCGCCGCCACCACGTCCTCGCGGGATTCCGCGAACAGTACGGCATCCGGCGGCATCGCGGGATGGGCCGACTCGTCGCGCCCGTGCTGCTCGCGCACGGCCGGCGCCGTGCTCAGCTTCTCGCCGAAGCGCTTTTCCAGCGCCGCAAGGAACGCCGTGCGGTCGAACCGGCGGGAAACATCGTCAGCCATCGGCCTTGCCTCATCCTGCACCCTCTCGGCCGATCCTACACGGATCGGGCGCTCCCGGCGAGCTCAAGGCTCCGGCAGGCTCAGCCGACATGACCGTCGAGGAAGCGCAGGATCGCCTCGGCCGTGGCCGCAGGCTGGTCGATCGCGAGCAGATGCGCGGCATCGGGAATGGTCACCGCCCGCGCGTCCAGCAGCCGTGCGGCGAGGGCGGCCGTCGCCCGCGGGCCGGGGCCGGGGTCTTCCGCGCCCGCAAGAAGCAGGACCGGGACCCGGATCTGCGGCGCGCGCTCCGTGAGGTCGGCCGCCGCGAGCGCCCGGCAGTTGGCGAGATAGCCGGAAACGGGCCCGCGCGTGAACAGGCTGCGCCAGCCGAGAATCTCATGGGCGCGGGCCGCATGCGTGCGGCGCGCGAACCAGCGGGCCATGGTCTCGTCCGCGATGGCTTCGAGCCCGCCGGCCTCCACCGCCGCGATGCGTTGTGCCCAGGAGGCGGCATCGCCGAAGCGGAGCGCCGTCGCCATGCCGATGACGCCGATCACTCGCGAATCGCCGCGCGCGGCAAGGCCGAGGGCGATCATCCCGCCCATCGAGATCCCGCCCACCACCGCCCGCGCGCAGCCCAGGTGATCGAGCAGGGCTGCAAGCGCATCGATCTGGTCGTCGATGGTGATGCCGTTCTCGGGCAGAGCCGACAGGCCGTGGCCCAGCGTGTCCCAGACGACGACCGGAAGCCGCTCGTCCAATGCGGCAACGAGCGGCTCCCACATCCGCAGATCCATGCCGAGCGCATGCGCGAGGACGAGGGGCGGGCCACGCGTAAAGGACCCGTAATTGAAAAAATGAATCCATCTGTCTCGCAATTCTACAAATACGTTCATATCCCATTTTTCCCCATCTCAACGCCTCCGTCGAAACTATAAATCTATATCTCTTATTTGTGCATGGAATATCGTTAATTGCGTCATGATTCACTGTCCCTGTGTCATTCCTCTTCGTTGGCCAAGGGGCTCCAGAATGCCACCTCCCATTGCGGATGTCACCTCATATGTGGCATATCATCTTGGAAATGGCACCGAAAGGGAGGGACAATGCCGACATATCTGCGCAAAAGCATTCGTGCAGGCCCATTTCGGTTCAATTTCTCGAAGAGTGGCCTCGGGGTTTCCGTCGGAGTGAAGGGTCTCCGGGTAGGAGCGGCGCCTAAGGCGTACTATGTCCACGCGGGGCGGAACGGAATTTACTATCGCAAAACGTTCTCAAAGAAAAGTTTGCCGAACGCTCAGCGTATTGAGCAAAGGCTGGCCGAGGAAGTGAGAGGCGATGATCCAAGTCAATGGAGTATGATCTCTATAACATCAGAAACAGTACGTGACTTGGAATCTTCTCATGTGACTGATCTTCTAAATGAAATTAGAAAAAAGTACAATAGGGCAAGCGCAGTATATCCATTGGCATTAGCTGGATCACTTGTTGCTCTCATACTTTGGATAGCTTATCGGGTCGATATGGCTGTATCTGTGTTGGCTCTCTCAGGATTCGGAGCACTCCTCGGAAAGTGGCTTGATAGTTTCCAGAAAGTTGTAATTCTCTACTATGATTTGGATTCGACGCACGGGGCCGTCTTTGAAAATGTTAGGAAAGCTGTGCGGGCGTTCCAATCTTGTGGGAAGTTGTGGCACATCAACGCTTTTGGAATGGTCGAAGATCTAAATGCTTGGAAAAGAAATGCAGGGGCAACAAGTTTGGTCGATCGGAAGGTAGCTGCCGCAGGGTTTGGCTTGCCCAACGTGGTAAAATCGAATATTGATTTCCCGAGATTAGTGCTTCATGGGAAGACGTTGTACTTTATGCCAGATTTTATTTTGCTGGAGGAAAAAAGCAATATCTTTGCCGCATTATACGAGGAAACAGATGTAAACATAACGAAAGATAGATTCATTGAAATTGAAGAGGTTCCATCCGATGCGGAAATTATAGGTCATACGTGGCGGCACCCAAACAAGAGCGGTGGGCCGGATAGGAGATTCCGGGATAATTATCAGGTACCCATCTGCTATTACGAGAATGTGCACCTGACGAGCAAAAACGGACTATCCGAAATGGTTCAATGTTCAAGAAGCGGGTGTGGTTCCATTCTGAAGGAGGCCATTCGTGAAATGGCTGCAACAGGCTTGGGAAAATTGACGTCAGGTGGTACGGCAAATTGCTAAATTTCAGAGTATAATCCTCTAACCTTATGATAGAATAGAATGTTTGGCAATGCACACTCGGCAGTCGCGTGCGCGCGACACGAGGTCTGGTGGGTCTCCAAACGGATCATTCCCTTCAGGGCAGCTGATTTGCGGTCAGGGGGTTTGACCTCCCGAGCGGTACTCATCTGTTCGGGTGCTGATGCCGCACAAGATAGTCTTTGCCAAGCGGCGCCGGATGTGCGACAAGCGGGCATCGGATTTGGGCCGGCCTGTTGCGATCCCGCGTCGCCTGCCTTGCGGATCCTGCGGCCCTGGCCGACTTTCCGTCCCCATTCCCGAACAGACATGCGGCCCCGGCGGACGCGCCCGCGGCACCAGAGGTGCCGGCGCGGCAACCGGCCGGCGGCCGCGGAACATCCGCGCCGGCGGCGTCGGCGGGCATGTCGCCCGCTCATGCGCCGGCGTCTTGCAAGAAGGTTTTTCGTGATGACGAACACATTCGCAGCGCTCGGACTTTCCGAGACTCTTCTCGCCAATCTCGCCCGCGCGGGCCATGAACGGCCCACCGCCGTGCAGGCCGCCGCGATTCCCGCCATCGCCGCCGGGCGCGACGTGATCGCGACGGCGGCCACCGGCACCGGCAAGACGGCGGCCTTCGTGCTGCCGCTCATCGACCGATTGACGGCGGACCGCGTCTCCGGCGGCGGCCGGCGCCGGCCCGCCTTCGGCGCCCGCATCCTCGTGCTCACCCCCACCCGCGAGCTGGCGAGCCAGATCGCCGAGGCCATCCCGGTCTATGGCGCGGGACTCGGCCTTGCGGTCGCGGCCGTGGTGGGCGGCCGGAAGATGGGGCCGCAGACGGCCGCGCTGCGGCGCGGTCTCGACATCCTCGTCGCCACGCCCGGACGGCTCATCGACCACATCGAGCGCGGCCACTGCCGGCTCCAGCCGACCGAGGTGCTGGTGCTGGACGAGGCCGACCAGATGCTCGATCTCGGCTTTCTGCCGCCGATCCGCCGGATCGCGGGCCTCGTGGGGGCCGGGCGCCAGACGCTGCTGTTCTCGGCCACCATGCCGCGGGCGATCCGCTCGCTCGCCCGCGCGCTCATGCGCGATCCTGCGACGATCAGCGTCGACGAGGCGCGCCGGCCCGCCGCCGGCATCGACCAGCGGGTGATCCATGTCGCCCGCGCCGACAAGCGTGCGGCCCTGATCGATCTTCTCGCCGCCGAAAGCCGCGGTGCGGACGGGCGCGTGATCGTCTTCGCCCGCACGCGGCGCGGGGCCGAGCGCCTGTCGCGCCAGCTCATGCGTGCCGGCATCGCGAGCGCCGCGATCCACGGCGACCGCAGCCAGGCCCAGCGCGAGCGGGCGCTGGAAGGTTTGAGGCGCGGCCGGGTGCGCGTGCTGGTCGCGACGGATGTGGCCGCCCGCGGGATCGACATCCCCGAGGTGGCGCAGGTCGTGAACTTCGATCTGCCGACGACGCCGGAGGCCTACATCCACCGCATCGGCCGCACCGGCCGCGCGGGGCGCACGGGCCGTGCGGTCAGCCTGTGCGGCGAGCAGGAGGGCGCCCTGCTGGCCGACATCGAGCGTCTCGTCGGCAGCCGCATTCCCGCCGAAGGCCGTCCGCTCGCCGCGCCAGCCCCCGCCGCGCCCCGCCGCGGCCGGCGCCGGCCCGCGCGCCGCCGCGCGGCGTAGGACCGCCGCGCAGGACCGGACCGCCGCGCAGGACCGGAAGAAGGTTCAGGCCGTGGCCTGGAGAAGAGTGGAGGGCCGTCGGGGACTCGAACCCCGGACCCGCTGATTAAGAGTCAGCTGCTCTACCAACTGAGCTAACGGCCCACCGGGACGAGGCGCCTCATAGCGGCAGCGGCCGCGCTTGTCCAGCACCCGCACGCCCGCCCCTTCACCGCTCCTTCAGGGTGAAGGGGGTGAAGTCGGTGTCGATGTCATAGATATCCACGCCTTCGGCGCGTTTCAACCAGCCGACGATGCGGTAGGTGACGGGGGTGAGCGCCGCCTCCCAGCCGACCTTGAGCAGAAAGTTGCTCGTCATCACCGCAAGGAGCAACTCCGCGGGCCAGACGCCGAAAAAGGCGAGCGGATAGAAGATGAGGCTGTCGAAGCCCTGGCCGACGATGGTCGAGCCGATGGTGCGCATCCACAAGAATCGCCCGCGGGTGAGCACCTTCATCCGCGCCATCACGTAGGCGTTCGCGAACTCGCCCACCCAGAAGGCGGTCAGCGAGGCCGCGACGATCCGCGGCGTGATCGCGAAGACCTCCTCGTAGGCCGCCTGGCCGGTCCAGCCGTCGGCCGGCGGCAGCGCCACCACCACGGTCGTCATGAAGGCCATGAAGGCCATGGCCGCAAAGCCCGCCCAGACGACGCGCCGGGCGCGGGCATAGCCGTAGACCTCGGTCAGCACGTCGCCCAGCACGTAGGACAGCGGAAAGAACAGGACGCCTGCGCCGAAGCGGAACCCCGCGATTTCCGAGACCTTCGCCGCGCCGACGAGATTGGACAGCAGCAGGATCGCGACGAAGGCGGCCATCGCGAAATCGTAGTAGCGGAAACGGGTGACGCTGCCGGCGCGGGTGATGGCGATGCCCGCCCTGCCGGTTCCGCCGTCCGACCGCTCGGCCATGCGACCCCTCCTCCCCCGGCGCCGCCCGCTAGCGGGCGAGCTTCATCAGCCGCGCCTTCTGGCGCTGCCACTCGCGCTCCTTGATGCGCTCGCGCTTGTCATGGGTCTTGCGCCCGCGCGCAAGCCCCAAGAGCAGCTTGGCGATGCCCCGGTCGTCGAAATAGAGCTTCAGCGGCACCAGCGTGTAGCCCGCGCGCTGGGTGGCGCCGATCAGCCGACGGATCTCGCGCTTCTTCAGCAGCAGCTTCCGGGGTCGGCGCGGGTCGTGGTTGTGGATGTTGCCGAAGCGGTATTCCGGGATGTGCGCGTTCACGAGCCAGGCCTCGCCGTTCCTGATCTCGGCATAGGCTTCGGCGATGTTGGCGCGCCCCGTGCGCAGCGACTTGACCTCGGTGCCGGTCAGCACGATGCCGGCCTCCAGCGTCTCCTCGACCTCGTAGTTGTGGCGCGCCTTGCGGTTCTCGGCGATGAGCGCGCCCGCGCCGCGATACTGGGGATCGGCCATGGCCGCGATGCGCCTTTCCCCTCACCCGGCCGCCGGCGGGGCGTCGAGACAGGCGGCCAGCGCCGCCTCGATCCGCCGCCGCGTCTGCTCGCGGGGTGCGACGAGCGGCAGGCGCGGAGCCGGGCTTGCGATCCGTCCGAGATGGAAGAGCGCATACTTCACCGGCGCCGGGCTCGTCTCCAGGAAGAGCGCCTCATGCAGCGGGGCGAGCCGGTCCTGAAGCGCCAGCGCCGTTGCGTAGTCGCCGGCCCGGCAGGCCTCCTGCAGCCGCGCGCACAATCCCGGTGCGACATTCGCCGTAACCGAGATGCAGCCCGCGCCGCCCATGGCGTTGAAGCCGACCGCCGTCATGTCCTCGCCCGACAGCTGGATGAAGTCCGGCCCGCAGGCCCGGCGCTGCAGGGCGACGCGCGCGAGATTGCCGGTCGCATCCTTGACGCCGATGATCCGCTCCAGCTCCGCCAGCCGCGCCAGCGTCTCGACGGCGACATCCACGGCGGTGCGCCCCGGGATGTTGTAGATGACGATGGGAAGCCGGGTCGCATCGTGGACCGCGCGGAAATGGGCGAAGAGCCCGTCCTGCGTCGGCTTGTTGTAGTAGGGGGCGACGATGAGCGCGGCAGCCGCGCCGAGCTCGCCGGCCTCGTTCACCCGCGCGATGGTCGCGGCCGTGTCGTAGCTGCCGCAGCCCGCCACCACCGGCACGCGGCCGGCCGCCGTCTCCACCGTGGTCGCGATCACCTGCCGCCATTCCTCATGCGCAAGCGTCGGTGCCTCGCCGGTGGTTCCGCAGGGCACGAGCCCGTGGGTGCCCTGCGCGATCTGCCAGTCGACGAGCGCCGCCAGCGCCTCGCGGTCCAGGCGGCCGTCTTCGTCGAAGGGGGTGACCAGCGCCGTCAGCGATCCCGAGAGCATGGCAGGGCGTCCGCGTTCCACCGGGCGGGCCGCAGCCCGCGGTCAAGGTCCGGGCCAGCCCTTAACAGAAAAACGCCGGAACAGAAAAGGACCGGCGTGGGGAGGGATCACGCCGGTCCCGCGGCCCGCCCGCCCGGGGCGGTCGCCGCCGCTTGCGCGCAGGGCGCGTCAGCGATGGTCCTCGTCGTCGTGCCCGGGCCCGTCGTCGCGGATGATGATCTCGACGTCGCGGTCGCCGTCATGCATCCGGCGCATCATGTGCATGCGCATGCGGCCCATCTCGCGCCTGAGCTCGGCCATCTTCTCGCGCAGCTCGGCCATCCGCTTGCGCAGGGCCGCGCGGCGCTCCTCGGGCGTGATCACGCCGTCGCCGTCCGCATCGGCCTCGGCGAAGCGCTTGGCGTGAAACTCCTCGAACTCCTTCGCGGTCACGACGCCGTCGCCGTTCGCATCGAAGCGCTCGAGCCGCCGCTCGGCCATCTTCCGGCGGCGTTCGGCGCGCTTCTTCTCCTGCCAGGCGACGAGCTCGTCTGCCGTGACCTTGCCGTCACGGTTGAGGTCGAATTCGGAGAACCGCTCCTTCCAGCGTTTCTCTGCCTCCTTCTTCGTGAGAGGTCCGCGCCGGCCGCGAGGCTTGTCCGCATCCTCGTCGTCGAGGTCGACATCCGCGTCCATGTCGAGCATCGCCAGCGCCTCGGGCGCGGCGTCGAGCTCGGCGAGCGCATCCTCGATCACGCCCTCGGCGTCGAGCACGAGCACCTCCGGCGCGGCGGGATCCCCGCTCGCCACCACCACCCGCGACCGAGGCGGCGGCGCATCCTGTGCCATGACCGCGCTCGCCGGCATCCATGCCGCCGACACCAGGGCCGCGGCGATCATCGTCATGCGCATGGGCTCATCTCCCGTTCCTGCCTTGCGCGTCCCGCCTGTCGGCCGGACGCCCTGCACCCTTTCCTACGCGCCGGGCCGGCCCATCCCTGCGCTCCATCTTTCGTTTGCCGCCGCGTCCGCGATCGGCGATGCTTGAGCCGCTGCGGCGATGCCGGTAAGCACCCTCGGCGTATGAGTCGCGCGCGGGAGGTCCGTGGTCGTGAGGGCTTTGCGGAGCAGGCTGGTGGCGCGGCTGCTGTCGTCCTGGCAGCTCGGCCGCTGGTTCGCCCGCCGCCTGCGCGCGGAGCTGGCGGGTGCCGTGCCGCAGCGGGTGTTGGGGGAGCTGCCGCCGCCGCCCGGCCGCTATGGCCTCCCGGAGCCGGGGCGGGCGCAGGCGGCGGCCCAGCGGCCGGCGCTCTTCATCACCGCGCGGTTCCGCAGCGGTTCCACCTTCTTCTGGCAGCTGTTCGATGCGATCGATGGTGTCACGGCGTATTACGAGCCGCTCAACCCGCGCCGCTGGCACCGCAGCGACTCCTCGGGCGCGGTCCATGATCCCACGCACCGCGGGGTCACGGACTACCGCCGCAACTACGACGGCCTCGACCATCTCGACCGCTTCTTTCACGACGACTGGTCGAGGCACCGGCTGGTCATGGATGCGGCGGCCGAGGACCGGGATCTTGAACGCTTCATCTCGGGGCTCGTCGAGGCGGCGCCCGCCGGCCGGCTGCCCGTACTGCAGTTCAACCGGGTCGATTTCCGCCTGCCCTGGCTCAAGAGCCGGTTTCCGGCGGCCCGCATCGTCCATCTCCTGCGCCACCCGCGCGACAATTTCCTCTCGTCCATCGATCCCGCCGCCGTCACCCCGGCGACGCGGCTGGCGGACTTTGCGCCGCACGACCGCTTCCTGCTGCGCGAATGGGCGATGGACCTGACGCTCTTCTTCCCCGTGCTCGCGGTCGAAGAGGATGCGCATCCCTACCTCCTCTTCTATCTGATCTGGCGGCTGTCGCAGGCGGCAGGTCGAGCCCATGCCGATCTCGCCGTGACGTATGAGGATCTGTGCGCCGATCCGGTGCCGGAGCTGCGCAAGGCGCTGGCGCTCGTCGGCCGGGAGCTTCCCGCGGGCGCGGAGGAGCGGCTGCGGGCGCTCGCATCCGGTCCGCGGCCGCCGCGCTGGCCGGACTATGCGGATGCGGACTGGTTCGCCGCGATCGAGGCCGAGGCGGAGCGCCGGCTCGCCCGCCAGTTCGAGGCGCATCCCGGATGAGCCTGAAGCGGGAGTTCTCGGTCTCCTTCGCGGCGCGGATCCTGCAGGCCGCGATCCACATCGGCACGACCGCCGTGATCGCGCGGCTGCTCACGCCCCACGAGCTCGGCGTGTTCGCCATCGCCATGGGCGTGGTGATGGTGATGGAGTCGCTCAGAGTCTTCGGCATCTTCGCCTATCTCGTGCGGGCGCCGCGTCTTGACGCCGGACTGGTGCGCGCGGGACTGGGGCTGTCGCTGCTTCTTTCCCTTGCGCTGGCGGCGGCGATCGGGGCCGGCGCGGAACCGCTTGCGCGATTCTATGCGGACGATGGGGTTGCGCTCTGCCTGAAGATCCTTGCCGCCAACATGCTGATCGCGCCCTGGCCGGGGCTCGTCCAGGCGCTGCTGCAGCGCGCCCGGCGCTATCCGGCGCTCGCCGCCGTGCAGACGGCCGGACTGCTCGCCGGCAACGCCGCCTCCATCCTGCTCGTGCTCGCGGGCTGGAGCTATGCGGCGCTGGCGATCGGGATGCTCGTCCAGAGTCTCGTGATCCTTCTCATCGGCCTGGCGGCCCGGCCCGAAGGGTTCCTGTGGCGGCCCGCCTTCGCCGGCGTGAAACCGCTTCTGGCCTTCGGTGCGCAGCTGACCTTCGCGCAGCTCGTCCAGCAGCTCGGCGCGCGTGCCGGCGAGCTGGTGCTGGGCCGCGTGCAGACGCTGGGGATCGCGGCCTTCTACGACAAGGCGGGCGCGCTGGCGCGGATGGTGGGCATGTATGTCTCGCCCGCGCTCGCCCAGGTGCTGCTGCCCGCCTTTTCCGCGGAGCTAGCCGCCGGCGCGCGCGTCGAGGACGTGTATCTGGCGCGGCTCAGGGCGGTCACCGCCCTCATCTGGCCGCTGCTCGCCTTTCTCGCGCTCTTCGCCCATCCGCTGATCGCGATCCTCTACGGCGGGCAGTGGCTGGCGGCGGCTCCGGCCGCCAGCCTGCTGGCTCTTGCGGGCATGGCGTTCCTGCCGTTTGCGGTCGCCCAGACGCTTCTCGTCGCCGCCGGCCGGCCCGGCGGGGTCTCGGCGATCCAGACCGTCTACCAGGGGCTGCGGATCCTTCTCGTGCTGCTTCTCGCCCCGTTCGGCCTTGTCGCCGTGGCTCTCGGCGAGGTGCTTGCAAGCCTCGTCTACGCCCTCGTCTCCCAGACCGTCGTCGTGCGGGTGACGGGGCTTCGCCCGCGCGCGATCCTCCGCGCTCTGCTGCCCTCGCTCGGCACGCTCGCGGCCGCCGCCAGCGCCGCGGGCGCCGTCATGCTCGCGATCGGCTATGCGCCCGCGATCCATCCGCTCGCCGCCCTCGTCCTGGGGGCGGCGGCGACCGGCGCGGGGGCGCTCACGGGACTCGCGATGACCGGCCATCCGCTCTGGCGCGAGATCCGCCGGCGTCTCAAGGCGTCGCGCGGGTCGTCAGTTCGCGGGCCGGACGAGGCTTGAGGCGGCGACGGGCCGCCAGCCTCGCTCGTCGAGCAGATGGTCGACGAGCGCCAGCGTGCGCGCCAGATTCCGCCGCGCCGCCCCGGCATCCGGTGCGTAGGGGTTGCCGCCGGCAACCAGCGAGCTCGCATGGAGCGACAGGCAGACGACGCCCGGCCGCTCCCTTTCCAGCGCCGCCGCCATGCGCCCGAGACGCGCGAGCGGATGAAGCTCGGGCGTGAACCGCTGCGGGCGCGCGGGGGCAAGGC
The DNA here is from genome assembly GCA_026004935.1 of Rhodothalassiaceae bacterium. Lineage (NCBI taxonomy): Bacteria > Pseudomonadati > Pseudomonadota > Alphaproteobacteria > Rhodothalassiales > Rhodothalassiaceae > Rhodothalassiaceae bacterium. The sequence continues at coordinate 2,844,817 of BPKC01000001.1, read as the reverse complement.
GTCCGAGTCTGCGCGCCAGCGCATCCGGCCCGCGCGGCCACAGCAGGCCCGCGGCCGGCAGCACCACCACCTTGCCGCCCGCGCCCGCCCGCCACGGCCGGCAGGAGACGGCGCGGTGATCGGGGCCGCCGTCGGCCGCCGGCGGCATGCGGGCGGCCGCCGACAGGTCGAGCGGAATCCCGGCCGCAGCCAGCAGCTCCGGCGTGCGGTCGGATCCGCCCCAGCGCCCGGCGCGATAGGCGAGCGGCCCGGTGCCGAAGCGCGCCCGGAAGCGCTCGGCGAGCGTGCGGATCTTCGCCGCCTCGAGATGCGCCGGCAGATTGCAGGGATAGCTGTTGCAGGCGTTGAGCCATTCGTGAAGCGGCGGGGTTACCCAGGGGTGGTTGTGGATGCCGAGCTCGGCTTCTCCCGCCTGCCGCCAGCGCGCGAACAGCGCGCACCAGTCCTCGTCGGCCAGCACCGGCCAGGTCAGCAGATGCAGCGGCCGGATGCCGCGCGCGGCGAGCGCGGTCTGCAGCGCTTCCAGCTCCGCGCGCCCCGCAAGCCACCAGCCTTGCGGCCGGCGCTCCCGCCAGGGGAAGCATTCCTCGCAGTCGATCGCGACAACGAGCCGCGGCGGGCCGGCGGGCGCGGGAAGCGAGGCCTCCGCGGGCGGGTGATAGGCCGGGCGCGGCTCGGCGAAGGGGCCGCGGGCATCCAGCAGGCGGGCGAAGGCGCGTGCGCGCGCCGACCAGCGACAGGCCTGCGCCAGCCTGCGGCCCGCCGCCCCCATGCGCGCGCGCATCGCCGGATCGTCCAGCAGCATCGCGATGGCGCGGCGAAGCGCCGCAACATCCGTGCCGTCGACGAGAATCCCGGTCTCGCCGTCGATCACGGCCTCCACGGTGCCGCCGGCCGCACCCGCGATCACCGGCAGGCCCGCCGCGCCCGCCTCCAGAAAGACGAGACCGAAGCCCTCCGTGTCGCCGTCGGGCATCGTGCGGGTGGGCAGGACGAAGAGGTCGGCGGCGGCCAGCACGGCCCGCACCGCCTCGTCGGCGAGGCCCGAAAAGATGCGCACGCGCCGCTCAAGCCCCGCGTCGCGTATCGCCTTCTCGAGCGCGGGTTTGAGCGGGCCGTCACCCAGGATCGCGAGCCGGGCGCCGGGATGGCTCCGCTCCAGCCCCGCCAGCGCCGCGATCAGCGCGTCATGGCCCTTGCGCGCGACGAGCCGGCCCAATGCGACCAGCCGGTGGGAGGCGCCGGCCCAGAAGGCCGCGACCTCGGCCGGCGGTGGACCCGGCGCAGCGAAGGCCTCGTCGCGTACCCCGTTCGCCACCACCGCGATGCGCTCGAACGGAATCCGGTAGCGCGAGACGATGAGAGAGCGGCAGAAGGCCGAGACCGCGACGATGCCGTGGGCATGGCGCAGATAAAGGGGGCGCAGGCGGTCCGCGAGGGACTCGTCATCGGTCGAAATCTCCTCGCCGTGGCAGTAGAGAATCACGCGCCGGCGCAGAAGATAGCGCAGCGGGAACACCAGCCAGCCGCCATAGACCAGCTCGCCGATCACGACATTGCGGATGCGGTGGCGCAGAACGAGCCGGGTTATCGTGCCCGCGAGCCGCAGCATGACCGGGAGGTCGCGCAGCAGAAACGAGCCGAGGCGCGCCGCCGCGCTGCGTCTTGCGGGTGCGCGCACGCTCGGGCGCAGGCGGCGGATGCGGTGGACGGGATAGGGCAGGTCGAGGCGTTCCAGATCGGCAGGCGGGAAGGGCCGGCCGGTCTCGGGGTCCTCGGCGCCCGTCAGCACGAGGATCCGGGGCGCGAGCGCGCGGGCCAGCGCATCGTAGACGGTGACGGATCCACCGACGAGCGGCGGAAAATTGCGCGAGACGAACAGCGTGTCGGTCCGGCTGCCGGTCACCGTCGGGGCTCCTTAATCCGGGTGCGGCCGCACCCCGCCTCGAGCGTTAGCAGCGGGGGCGCTTGTGCTCCAAGCCCGAAGCTCTATGCTGGCACGGGCCTGAAGACGTCACGGTGGAGAGGAAGCGTCGCATGCGGCTGCTCATCTATGGAATCACGGGCTACACGGGCGGTCTCGTCGCCGAGCGTGCGGCGGAGCTGGGCCTCAAGCCCACGGTGGCCGGCCGCGATCCGGACAGGACGCGCGCCGTGGCCGAACGCTACGGCTTCGCGTGGACCGCCTTCCGTCTCGACGACAAGGAGCGGTTGCGGGAGGCGCTCGGGGCGGTCGATGCGGTGCTGCATCTGGCCGGGCCGTTCTCCGCGACCGCCTCGCCGATGGCGGCCGCCTGTGTCGCCACGGGGACGCATTATCTGGACATCACCGGCGAGATCGCCGTCTTCGAGGCGCTCGCCGGGATCGACCGCGAGGCCCGCGAGGCGGGGGTCATGCTGATGCCGGGCTGCGGCTTCGACGTCGTGCCCTCAGACTGTCTCGCCGCGCATGTGAAGCGGCGCCTGCCCGATGCGGGCGCGCTCGACATCTTCATCACCGGTCTCGGCCATACCTCGCGCGGCACCGCCAAGACCGCCGTCGAGAGCATCCGCTATCCGGCGCGCGTGCGGCGCAATGGCCGGATCGTCGCGCTGAACAAGCCGCTGCGCCGCAGCTTCCGCCTGCCGGAGCGCGAGGCACCCGGCATCTCCGTGTCCTGGGGCGACGTCGCAACCGCCTGGTACACGACCGGAATTCCCGACATCACCGTCTATTTCGAGGAGGCCGGACCGCTGAAAGCGCTCGGCGATCTCAATCCCCTCCTGCGCTGGCTGCTGTCGACGCCCATCGGCCAGCGGTATCTCAAGGCCGAGATCGACAAGCGCCCGCCCGGCCCGACGCCGGAACAGCGGGCAAAGAGCTTCGCGCTGATCCTGGCCGAGGCGCGCAATGCGAAGGGCGAAACCGCCCGCGCGCTGCTGCGCACGCCCGAGGGCTACACGCTCACGGCCATGACGACGCTCGAGATCGCCCGGCGCGTGATCGAGGAGGGTGCGGCCCGGCCCGGCTTCCAGACGCCGGCGCGGGTCTTCGGGGCGGACTTCATTCTGGAATTTCCGGGCTGCGAACGCCGGGATCTCGATGCCGGCGAGCCCCGCGCGGCCGGCTGACGAACCATGGTGGAGTTGCCTTGCGCCCCACCCCTCGTCACGATGCGCCGGGCAGCAGACAGGCAGGGGAGCGAGCCATGATCGGACGCGCAGGCCTGGAGCGGGCGCTTCGGCGGGCGCCGGCGGCGGTCCTTGCCGTCGCGCTCGGCACCGGCGCGGCGGCGGCCGCGGACGAGAAGACGCAGGACTGGCCGTATCCGCAGGACATCCCGGCACCGACTGTGGCCCGGCCGGGGCTGGCCGGGACCCTTCCGGTCGATATCGAGCGCTTCCTGCTCGTGCGCGGCATCGGCCAGGCGGCGCTCGCGCCGGACGGGAAGACGCTGGCGGTGACGGCGCGGATCACCGGCGTGCCGCAGCTGTGGACCGTGCCGGCCACCGGCGGCTGGCCGCAGCAGCTCACCTTCGCGCCCGGCGGGATCACCGAGCACCACTGGGCACCGGACGGGGCCCGGATCCTTTATGCGGCGGACCGCGACGGCGACGAGCGCGAGGCCTTCTACCTCATCAGCCGCGACGGCCGGCGCGAGCGGGTCGCGCTCGCCCATGACGGGGCGTTCCGCGCCTTCGGGGCATTTGCGCCCGACGGCCGACGGTTCCTGTATTCCTCGACGAAGCGCAACGGCACCGATTTCGACATCCATCTCGCGGATCTCGAAACCGGCGGGACCCGGCTCGTGCATGAGGGGCGCTTCGGCTGGTACGCTTCAAGCTGGCAGCCGCAAGGCACGCGCGTGCTGGTGAGCGAGACCCGCGGCGAGGACGGCAACGATCTTCATCTGCTCGATGCGGCGACCGGCCGGCTGGAGACGCTGTTCGCCCCCGCCGATCCCGCCTCCTTCTCCGGCTTCGCCTGGTTGCCGGACGGCAGCGGCTTCTTCATGGCGACAAACCTGGACCGGGACTTTGCCGGACTCGCCTTCTTCGACCTGAAGAGCCGCCGCCTTTCCTGGATCGCCACACCCGGGCGCGACGTCGAGGATGTCGCGCTGCTGGCCGGGGGGCGCTACCTCGCCTGGACCGAGAACGACGGCGGGTTTTCGCGCCTCGTCGTCGAGGACCGCGAGAGCCGGCGGCGGCTCGCGGTGCCGAAGGAGCTTCCGGCCGGCATCTACGCGCTGAGCGGCGGCGCGGGCTCCGCGCGGCTCGCGATCACCGTGCGCTCGCCGAAGATCCCGGGCGACGTGTGGGTCTGGGATCTCGCCGACGGACGCCTGTGGCGGGCGACGCATTCGACGCTGGCGGGCATCGATCCCGACACGCTGGTGATGCCCGAGTCGGTCTTCTTCGAATCCTCCGACGGGCTCCGACTCCACGGCCTTCTCTATCTGCCGCGCGCAGGTGCGGCGGATGCGAAGCCGCCCGTCGTCGTGCGCGTGCACGGCGGGCCCACCGCCCAGGCGCGCCCGGGCTTCGACCCGCTGATCCAGTATCTGGTGGGGCGCGGGATCGCCGTCTTCGACCTCAACTTCCGCGGCTCCACGGGCTTCGGCAGGCGTTTCGCCCGCGCCGACAACGGCCGCGAGCGGCCGAAGGCGGTGCGCGACGTCGCGGAGGCCGTGGCCTTCCTGCGGCGCGACGGCCGCGTCGACGCCGACCGCGCCGCGGTGATGGGCGGCTCCTATGGCGGCTTTCTCGTCAATGCCGTGATGGGGATGCATCCCGGCGTCTACAAGGCGGGCGTGTCCTTCGTCGGGGTGTCCGACTGGGTGCGGGCGCTGGAGGAGGCCTCGCCCGCGCTCAAGGCCTCCGACCGGCTGGAGTACGGCGACATCACGGATCCGGACTGGCGCGCGTTCTTCGCGGAGATCTCCCCCATCCGCTACGTGGACCGCATCCGCGCGCCCATGCTCTTCAGCCACGGCGCCAACGACCCGCGCGATCCGGTGACCGAATCGGACCGCATGGTGCGGGCGCTGCGCGCGAACGGCGTGCCGGTGACCTATCTGCGCTTTGCGGACGAGGGCCACGGCGTGCGCAGGCTCGGCAACCGCGTGACGCTCTACCGCGCCGTGGCGGCCTTCCTGGAGGAGCATCTGGTGAAGGAGCCGGAGAGATGAGCCGTGCCGCGGCAGCGCTGCGCGCACCGCGCGGCCGGTCCGAACCGGCGCGCCGGATCGTCTCGCTCCTGCCCAGCGCGACCGAAATCATCTGTGCCCTGGGACTTGGCGACCGGCTGGTGGGCGTGACCCATGAATGCGACTGGCCGCCCTTCGTGGGCGGACTTCCGAAGCTCACCTCCTCGCGCATCCCCAAGGATGCCTCCCAGCGCGCCATCGACGAGGCGGTGCGCGGCGAGCTCGGCCAGGGCGAACCGCTCTATGCGCTCGACGAGGCGCTGCTCGTGAAGCTCGCGCCCGATCTGATCGTCACCCAGGCGCTGTGCGCGGTGTGCGCGGTGGCGATCGAGGCGGTGGAGGAGGCGGCCTGCCGCCTGCCGCAGGAGGCGCGCATCGTCAATCTCGAGCCGCATGGCCTGGACGACGTCTGGCGGACGATCCGGCTCGTCGCCGAGGCCGCGGGCGTGCCGGAGCGGGCCGAATCCCTGCTCGCGGCCCTTAGCGCCCGGATCGCGCGCGTGGAGCGGGCGGTGGCATCCCGCGCGGCGACGCCGTCGGTCGTGCTGCTCGAATGGCTGGATCCGCCCTATGCCTCAGGCCACTGGACGCCCGAGATCGTCGCCCGCGCCGGCGGGCGCGAGCTCGTCGGGCGCGCCGGGGCGCCGTCGCGCGCGGTGCCCATCGAAGAGCTTCTGGCCGCCGATCCCGACGTGCTGGTGATCGCCTGCTGCGGCTGCGATCTCGCGCGCAGCCGGCGGGACGCCCAAGGCTGGCTCGCGCATGGCCCGGCGCGGGCGCTGACGGCGGTGCGCGAGGGGCGCGTGTGGATCGTCGACGGCAACGCCCATTTCTCGCGGCCCGGCCCCCGGCTCGTCGACAGCTTGGAACAGCTTGCGGCCATCCTGCACCCGCAGCTCGCGTCCTGGCCGGCGCATGTGCCGCCCGTCCTGCGATACGGCCCGGATGGAGGCTTTCACGCCTGGCCGGCCTGAGATGCGAACCCGGCGACCATGTCGCTTCCGCCCATAAAGGCGGCGACCACGACTTCTTCCAGACCGGCGGAGCGGTTCTTCTGAGCCGGTCGGGGTTTCCAGGCTTTTCCGATTTACGGCCCCCAGGATGTCCGCTCCTGCGCGAGGGAATTCTGAACCTTAGATGATCGAGGCGGAGTCCGCGCGGGTTGCGCAGGGTTGGAGAGGTACGCATCTCCGCACGCCGGGCAGGAGTGAATGGTTTCCGCCGAAAGGCCTTGGAGCTTTTCTTGACACAGAGAGCTTGCCAACCGTCTACGAATTTCGTATATGCGTGCGCAGTTCAAAAGCTTGACGTCGTATCCGCCCCACGGGAGTACGCCCGCTCACTTATCCCGAGCGTGTGCAGAAAGCGTGGGGCTTCTTGCGTGAAAGCCATGGTGAGGCCATGCTTCCTGCGTCTCGTTGACTCGCTGAATTGTCGGGGGCGAAGCGGGGGTGATGCGTATACGACGGATTGCGGTTTTCATTGACGGCGCATTCTTTCTGAAGCGCCTGCCCAAGATCGCAGAGCCGAAGTTCTGCTCCTCGCCCGAAGCCGTTGCCGAATCCGCGCGCATTCTGTGCAAACGGCATGTCCAGCGCCTCACCGGCGAAGATGCGCGCTCCAGGAAAAGCCGCTGGCTCGATCATGTCTATCGGATCTTCTATTACGACGCGGAACCCTATGACGGCGTCTCGCATCACCCGCTGCTGAACAAGCGCATCGAATTCGCCCGCACCCCCGAGGCCGCCTTTTGCCGCGCGCTGTTCGCCGCGCTCCGGCGCAAACGCAAATTTGCGCTTCGTCTGGGAAAGGTGCGAAAGGACAGCGACTGGCGCTTTTCGGACCGGCTGACCAAACCTCTGCTCAAGACGCGGGAGTGGCTGCACCTGCTGGAGGCGCCTCTCATGGAGGGGGTGGACGCTCCCCTCCGGACTTCTCTCAGCGAGGATGACCGGCGCGCTCTTTCCCGACCGATCGAGACGTGGCGCAATCTGGAAGACCGCGATCTGCTGATCGGCCTGCGCCAGAAGGGCGTGGACATGCGGCTCGGCCTCGACATTTCGACCATCACCCTGAAGCGCCAGGCCGACACCCTCGTGCTCGTGACCGGCGACAGCGACTTCGTGCCCGCTGCAAAGATCGCCCGTCGCGAAGGCGCCGAAGTCGTTCTCGATCCTCTCGGCCAGAGCGTCGACGACGACCTGGAGGAGCATGTCGATGGCGTCTATTCGGTGCTCAAGCCGTCCGCCGCCGGCCACCCTTAGAACGGCGGTCGGTCAATAATGACTGCGATATTGGAAACGGGAATGCTCTTCATCATCCCTGTTTCGCCTGCACTCTCCCTTTCCCGCTGTTCGGCCATGGTTGCCTGATATCCGGTCGAGTCATTTCGATTCGGAGATTGCCGTCCCCGACCCGCCCGCCCGGGCTGGCATTCGGGCCCGCACCTGTGGCAGTCGCTCTCCACTGCGGCATGGACGGCCCCCGGTGCCCTGGAACAGATGGGAAGTGATCATGCGCGTTGCCGTGTCCTGGAGTTCGGGCAAGGACAGCGCGCTGGCGCTGCACCGGCTGCGCGGGCGGCGGGAGGTGACGATCGCCGCGCTGGTCACCACCGTGAACGAAAGGCGCCGGCGGGTGGCGATCCACGGGGTGCGGGAGGCGGTGCTCGACGCCCAGGCCGCCGCGCTGGGGCTGCCGCTCGTCAAGGTGCCGCTGCCGGAGCCGTGTCCCAATGCGGTCTACGAGGAGCGCTTCGGCGCCGCGCTGACGGCGCTGGCCGGCGCCGGCGTGCAAGCCGTCGCATTCGGGGACATCTTCCTCGCCGACGTGCGCGCCTACCGCGAGCGCCTGCTGGCGCGGGCGGGGCTCGCCGGTCTGTTTCCGCTGTGGGGAGAGGACAGCGCCGCGCTCGCCGCCGAGATGATCGCCACGGGAATTCGGGCGCGCATCAGCGCCATCCAGCGCGGCCGGCTCGGCGTCGGCTTTCTCGGCCGCCGGTACGACGAAGCATTCTTGGCCGATCTCCCGCCCGGGGTGGACCCGTGCGGCGAGAACGGGGAGTTTCACAGCTGTGTCGAGGACATGCCGGGCTTTGCGGCGCCGATGCGGCTTGTCACCGGCCGGCGGGTCCTGCGCGGGGCGGCCGCCTGGATCGACCTGAAGCCCGCCGGCCCTTGACCGCCGCATCAGGCGCGGCTAAGGAGCGGGCGATCGAGCGGTCCGCGCGTTCCCCCCGGGGCGGGGAGCGTGCGGTGCTTTCGTGTCAACGCGAATCGAGGATCTCTTCATGGCCCGTGTCACCGTCGAGGACTGCGTAGACAAGGTCCCGAACCGATTCGATCTCGTGCTGCTCGCGGCCCAGCGGGCCCGCCAGATCGCGGCCGGGGCGCCGCTTCTCGTCGAGCGCGACAACGACAAGAACCCCGTGGTCGCCCTGCGCGAGATCGCGGACGAGAAGATCAGGCCCGAGGCGCTGAAGGAGGCGCTGGTGCAGGCGCTGCAGCGCTATGTCGAGCGCGACGAGCCGGAAGAGGACGATCTGGCGCTGCTCATGCGGGCCGAGGCATTGGCGCGCGAGGGCGAACCCGAGCGCCGCTGAGCCGCCGCTTCTTCCCGGTCTTCGCCGCGCCCGGCGCATGATCCGCCTGCGGCCGCCGCTCGAGCCCGGCCGCGGGGCTCCCTTCGCGGCTTTATTTGCCCTGCGCGCTTGCCTATCTGTGGAAGGCGGCGGTGCGGGCCGCGTCGTGACGCGGGCCGGCGCCGCCTCGTGACGGCGGCCACGGGCCGGAGGAAAGCGCCATTCGCCAGTACGAGCTCGTCGAACGCGTGAAGGCCTATGATCCGCAGGCCGACGAAGGCCTGCTGAACCGGGCCTATGTGTTCTCGATGAAGGCCCACGGCAGCCAGAAGCGGGCCTCGGGGGATCCCTATTTTTCGCATCCGCTGGAGGTGGCCGGAATCCTCACCGAGCTCAAGCTCGATGCGGCGACCATCGCCACCGCGCTGCTGCACGACGTGGTGGAGGATACCGACACGCCGCTCGAAGAAATCGAACGGCAGTTCGGCCCCAAGGTCGCCGAGCTCGTCGACGGCGTCACCAAGCTGTCCCAGATCGAGATCAAGGCCGAGGGCAGCCGCGCGGCGGAGAATTTCCGCAAGTTCGTGCTGGCGATGTCGAACGACATCCGGGTGCTGCTGGTCAAGCTGGCCGACCGGCTGCACAACATGCGCACGCTCCACTACATCCGCGATCCCGACAAGCGCCGGCGGATCGCCCGCGAGACCCTCGACATCTATGCGCCGCTCGCCGAGCGCATCGGCATCCGCGAGTGGCAGGAGGAGCTGGAGGACCTCGCCTTCCGCGAGCTCGAGCCGGAGGCCTACGAGACCGTCACCAAGCGTCTGGCGATGCTGCGCGAGCAGGCGGGAACCCTGGTCGCCGACGTGATCGCGGAGCTGAAAAAGACGCTGGCGGATGCCGGCATCGAGGCGCGAGGTGAGCGGGCGCGAGAAGCGGCCGTACTCCATCTGGAAGAAGATGGAGGCCGAGCACATCCCCTTCGAGCAGATCTCCGACGTCATGGCCTTCCGCATCGTCGTGGCCGACGAGGAGACCTGCTATCGCGCGCTCGGCATCGTCCACCGCAAGTGGCCGGCGGTCCCGGGCCGCTTCAAGGACTACATTTCGACACCGAAACGGAACGGCTACCGCTCCATCCACACCACGGTGATCGGCCCGCGCCAGACCCGCGTCGAGATCCAGATCCGCACCCGCCGGATGCACGAGATCGCGGAATTCGGTGTCGCGGCCCATTGGAAGTACAAGCAGGACGGCGGCGCGCCGGACCCGGAGGAGACCGAGCGCTACCGCTGGCTGAGGGCGCTGCTCGAGATCCTCGAGAACGCGGCCAATCCCGAGGAGTTCCTGGAACACACCAAGCTCGAGATGTTCCAGGACCAGGTGTTCTGCTTCACCCCGAAGGGCGACCTCATCGTCCTGCCCCGGGGGTCGACGCCGGTGGACTTCGCCTATGCGGTGCACACCGAGATCGGCAACCATTGCGTCGGCGCTAAGGTGAACGGGCGCATCGTGCCGCTCGGCCACATCCTCGAGAACGGCGACCAGGTGGAGATCCTGACGTCGCGCACCGCCACACCCAGCCCGCGCTGGGAGCGCTTCGTCGTCACCGGCAAGGCGCGTTCGGCGATCCGCCGCTTCATCCGCCAGCAGGAGCAGGCGGAATACGCGCGGCTCGGGCGGACCATTCTCGAACGAGCGTTCGAATCACAGGGCATCGAGTTGAGCGAGCGGGCGGTGGCCGAGGCGGCGGACCGACTTGGTGTGGAGACGGCGGACGACGTCTTTCTCGGCCTCGGCCGCGGCCAGTGGACGGTGGCGGAGGTGCTGCGCGCGGCCTTCCCCGGCATGAAGATCGAACCCGACCGCGGCGTGCCGGCGGCGGTGCGCCAGGGCTGGGAGCCAGAGGAGGGCCGCCGCGCGCGCCATTCCGGCATCCCCATCGAGGGGTTGACGCCGGGGGTTGCGGTGCATCTGGCCGACTGCTGCCACCCCGTGCCCGGCGACCGCATCGTCGGCATCCGCGAGCCCGGGCGCGGCATCGTCGTCCACACCATCGACTGCGAGGCCCTGTCCGCCTTCGAGGATGCGCCGGAGGACTGGCTCGATCTCGCCTGGACGGCCGGGGAGGCGGAGCGCGACTTCTATGCGGGCCGCCTCAGGCTCATCGTGCTCAACGAGCGCGGCGCGCTGGCCGCGATCGCGGCGATCGTCGCCCGCCACGAGGGCAACATCGCCAATCTCAAGATGACCGAGCGCGACCCCAAGTTCTACACGATGCTGATCGACGTCGAGGTCCACGACCTCAAGCATCTGACCGCCATTCTGACGGCCCTCAGAGCTCTGCCCCAGGTCTCGTCTGCCGAACGCGTGCGCGGATAGGCGCCGGCGGCCCCTCTTTGCCCGCGCGCCTTCACGGCCCGACGCGCGCCGGCATGCCTAGCGGAGATCGTCGATCACCTCGAGCAGGGCATCGAGGCAGCTTCTGGCGAGGTGCTTCGAGCGCTCGGGGCTCCAGCCGAACTGCGGATCCGGCGCGTTCGCGTTGTCCTTGAACGGCATCTCGAGCGTCATCGCCAGACAGCCGAAGGTCTCGGCCACATAGTCGGTGCATTTGCGCAGATCCGAGCTGCCCGGCGGGTCCACCGGATACCCGTGCTCGGTCTGGAAGTCCGGATTGAGGCGGGCGAGCGCCTTCTTGTAGCGGTCCAGAAGCTCGAGCTGGCGCTCGGTCACCGAGGGCACGCCCTCGAAGCCGGCGATGAAGTTGTAGGGGATCGCCTCGTCGCCGTGGACGTCGAGATGGAAGTCGACGCCCAGCCGGTGCATGTGCTTGCGGACCCAGAACACCTCGGGGGCCGTGTCGATGTCGGGATTGGCCCAGGCGCGGTTGAGATTCACGCCCGCCGCATTGGTGCGCAGATGCCCGCGACGCGAGCCGTCCGGGTTCATGTTCGGCACGATGTAGAAGCGCGCGCGCTTCTTGAGCTCGCGCGCGACCGGATCGTCCGGGTCGAGCAGGCGCTCGAGCGCGCCCTCCATCCACCATTCGGCCATGGTCTCGCCCGGGTGCTGGCGCGCGATCATCCAGATCTTGAGCGGCTCGCGGCCGGTGCCGAGGCCGCCGATCTCGATCATGTCGACGTCCTGGCCGTCGAGCGTCAGCCCCGCCGAGCGCACGCGCACCTCCGGGCTCATGTTGGCCTCGGCGATGAGCCTGGCATGCCGCTCCATGGGATAGGGCGCGAAATAGGCGACCCAGCTGACATCCCGCTCGGGCCGGAAATGCATCGTCAGCGTGCCCTCCTCGGGATCGTATTCGGTCGGCACCCTGAACCAGCGCTCGCGGTCGTGCGACACGCAGGCGCGATAGCCCTTCCAGCCGTCGGGATAGGCGGCGCCGGCGGCATTCTCGATGGTGATCTTCACGTTCGACTTCAGCCCGCCCGTCAGGCGGAAATAGAACCACTGATAGAAATCTGAATTGTTGTCCTTGCGGATCCTGAGGCGGATGTTGCCGGGGGTGACCGCCTCGACCACCTCGATGTTGCCGCCGTCGAAGCTGGACGTGATGTCGATCATCGCTCCCCTCCTTGTGGGCCGTGCCCGAAGATGCGCGCGCGCCGGCACCGCGGGGGCGCGCGCCGCCTCTTGTGGCCCGAATGTCCGGATATTTCAAGGCGCGCCGGAATCCGCCTTCGCCGGCAGCCGGATGGTGCGGGTGGCGCCGCTTTGGCCCGGGAAATCGGTGAAGAGGGCGTCCAGCATGGCATCGATCACCTCGGCGAGCGGCGCCGAGACGTCATCGGCGAGCGCGCGGCCCTCCCACAGCACGGCGCCGTCGTCGGCGCGCACGAGGGCGACCGAGACGCGATGGTCGTAGACGGTCACCGTGCGGCCCGTCTCGATCGGCACGCCGACGCTGCCGCCGACCCCGACATGCCGGCCGACGTGGCCGATGCCGATGCCGACCCCGACCCGTGGCCCCTCGCGCCGCTCGTCGCGGGGGCGGGACTCATAGTCGAGCCGGGCGTGGATCGCGGCCGGTCCGCCGGCGGCCGGCATGAGGCCGAGGCGCGCGAGCCTTGCGCCCAGGCGGTCGCCGAAATCCGCAAACGCCGGATCCTGCGCGAGCTCCGGGCGCGCCGGCACGACATCGGCGGCAAGCCCGGCGAGCGGATCCGGCGGCGACTCGTAGAAGGGGGTGACGGTGACCGCGATCCGCTCCTGCGCGCAGGCCGCAAGAAGAAGCGCAAGGCCCGCCACGAAGGCGGCGCGCGCCGCCAACCGGGTTCCGCAAGTCTTCGCGCCAGCCGCCATGATCGTCTCCGTCGCCCCCCTCACTGGGTGTCCGTTCCGGGTGATCATCATACTCCTTCGCCCCGGCGCTGTCACCGCGGGCCCTGGCGGCCGCAGGGCGCGGCCGGCGATGCGCAGACGCTTGAAACCGCGCAAGCGAGGGGCTATCAGAATCGCCGTCCCGTCCTGCGGGTGTAGTTCAATGGTAGAACGCAAGCTTCCCAAGCTTGAGACGGGGGTTCGATTCCCCTCACCCGCTCCAGATCTCTTCCCGCGCCAAGCTGCATCGATCGCCCCGGCGAAACCGGCTGTCCGCTCGCCCCTTGCCGTGGCGGCATGATTTCGCCATGAAGCGGCGCATGATGGGCGCGCCGGGCGGCGCCTTGCCGCTGCGCCGCGCCCGCATGGCGATCGCAGCGGAACGGGGATGGAAGGCGGCGGATGACGGAACGGGTCCCGGGCGGCGGCGGGCATGTCCGGCTCGCCATCGTGCTGGCCGCCGGCGAGGGCACGCGGATGAAGAGCCCGCGGCCGAAGGTCCTGCACGAGGTCGGCGGCCGGGCGCTGGTTCTGCATGTGCTCGACCGGCTGGCGGAGCTCGAGCCGCCGCCGGAGGAGACCATCGTCGTGCTGGGGGCCGGGCGCGTGGCGGTGGAGCCGGTGGTGGCGGCCCATCCGCTGGGCGCGCGCAGCGTCGAGCAGGCCGCGCGCCGCGGCACGGGCGATGCGGTGCGGGTGGCGCTGGAGGCCGCCGGGGCCGCGGAGGCGGCGGAGGGCCTCGCGCTCGTGCTGTGCGGCGACGTGCCGCTGGTGGAGACCGCGGATCTCGTCCGCCTCCTGCGCGCGGTATCCGGGGGGGCGGCGGTCGCGGTGCTGGGCTTCCGGCCCGGCGATCCGGCGGGCTACGGCCGGCTGGTGACCGGCGACGACGGACGGCTGGTCGGCATCGTCGAGGAATCGGAGGCCACGGCCGCCGAGCGCGCCATCGGCCTCGTCAATTCGGGCATCATGGCCTTCGACCTCGATTTTCTGCGCCGGGGCATCGCGCAACTCGCGCCCGACAACAGCAAGGGCGAGCTGTATCTGACCGATCTCGTCGCGCTGGCGGCGGCGGAAGGGCGGCCGGCCGCCGTCGTCGAGGCCGCGGATTCCGACACGCTCTACGGCGTCAACACCCAGACGGAGCTTGCGGCCGCGGAAGCCCGCTTCCAGGCGCGCCGGCGCGCAGAGGCCATGGCCGAAGGGGTGACGCTGGTCGCGCCCGACACGGTTCATTTCGCATTCGATACGAAGATCGCGCCGGGCACGGTGATCGGCCCCCATGTCGTCTTCGCGCCAGGGGTGGAGGTGCGCGGGCCGGCCCGCATCGAGGCCTTCTCGCATCTGGCCGGTGCGGTGATCGAGGAGGGGGCGGTGATCGGCCCCTTCGCCCGCATCCGGCCGGGCAGCCGCATCGGCCCGCGCGCGCGGGTCGGCAATTTCGTCGAGGTCAAGGCGGCGGTGCTGGAGCAGGGCGCCAAGGCCAATCACCTGAGCTACATCGGCGACGCGGAGGTGGGCGCCGGCGCCAACATCGGCGCGGGCACCATCACCTGCAACTACGACGGCTTCGCCAAGCACCGCACGGTGATCGGGGCCGGCGCCTTCATCGGCTCGAACACGGCGCTGGTCGCGCCCGTGACCGTCGGCGCCGGGGCCATCATCGGCGCGGGCAGCGCGATCACCCGTGACGTGCCCGCCGATGCGCTCGCGCTCACCCGCGCGCCGCAGGAGACCCGCGCGGGCGCGGCCGCGCGTCTCCGTGCGCGAAAGGCTGCGGCGAAGGGTAAGTGAGCGCGCCGACGGCGGCAGGAAGTGGAATCGAAGGCATGTGCGGAATCGTCGGAATCGTCGGCAGCACCACCGTCGCCGACCGCCTGATCGGCGCGCTGGAGCGCCTCGAATACCGCGGCTACGACAGCGCCGGGATCGCCGTCGTCGACGGCGACGGCCGGCTCAGACGGCTGCGGCGCGAGGGCAAGCTTGCGGCCCTGAAAGAGGCGCATGCCGCCGCGCCCATCGACGGCCCCGTCGGCATCGGCCACACGCGCTGGGCGACCCATGGCGCGCCTTCCGAACGCAACGCCCATCCCCATGTCGCGGGCGGCGTCGCCGTCGTCCACAACGGCATCATCGAGAATTACCGGGCGCTGCGCGAGGAGCTCTCGGCCGAAGGCGCCACGCTCGAGAGCGACACGGACACCGAGCTCGTCGCGCATCTGCTCGCGCGCCTGCGCGCCGAGGGACGCCCGCCGCGCGCGGCCGTCCGGGATCTGCTCGGGCGCATCCGCGGGGCCTTCGCGCTCGCGATCCTGTTTGCGGATGCGCCCGACCGGCTCTACGCCGCGCGCCGGGGCAGCCCGCTGGCGGTGGGGCTGAGCGGGACGGAGGGCTTCATCGGCTCGGACGCGCTCGCGCTCGCAGGGCTTGCCGAGGAGATCGCCTTTCTGGAGGAGGGCGAATGGGCGGAGGTGGGCGCGGGCCGCGCCGTCATCTTCGATCCGTCCGGCCGCGCGGTCGCCCGCCGTTTCCTGCGGCTCGACATCAGCCCCCAGATGGCGGCCAAGGGCAACTACCGCCATTTCATGCTCAAGGAGATCCACGAGCAGCCGACGGCGGTGGCCGAGACGCTCGGCCCCTATCTCGATACGCTCGCGCGCCGGATCCGGTTGCCGGAGGGCGTGGACGCGGCCGGCCTGCGGCGGCTGCACATCGTCGCCTGCGGCACGAGCTTCTACGCCGGGCTCGCCGCCCGCTACTGGATCGAGCGGCTGGCGCATCTTCCGGTCGCGGTCGACATCGCGAGCGAGTTCCGCTACCGCGACCCGGTGCTGGAGGCGGGCGAGGCGGCGCTCTTCATCTCCCAGTCCGGCGAGACGGCGGACACGCTCGCCGCGCTGCGGCTGGCGAAGGAGGCGGGACTGAAGACCGTCGCCATCGTCAATGTCCCCCATTCCACCATCGCGCGCGAGGCCGACGTCGTGCTGCCCACCCATGCCGGGCCCGAGATCGGCGTCGCCAGCACCAAGGCCTTCACGGCGCAGCTTGCGGTGCTGGCGGCACTCGCGATCGCCTGGGGCGAGGAGCGCGGCGTGCTGACGGCGCAACATGCGGCGCGTCTCGCCGATGCGCTGGCGGCGGCGCCCGCGACGCTGGCTGAAGCTCTCAAGGTCGACGGCGAGTTGCAGGCGATGGCGCATGAGCTGATGCATGCGCGCGATGTCCTCTATCTCGGCCGCGACCAGCTGCATGCGCTCGCGCTCGAAGGCGCGCTGAAGCTGAAGGAGATCTCCTACATCCATGCGGAAGGCTATCCGGCCGGCGAGATGAAGCACGGTCCCATCGCGCTGATCGACGAGTCGGTGCCGGTGGTGGTGCTCGCCGATTCGGGCCCGCTCGTGGAGAAGGTCGCCGCCAATGTGGAGGAGGTGCGCGCGCGCGGCGGCCGGGTGTTCCTGATCGCCGCCGGCGGCCGCGCCGCCGGGCTTGCGGCGACGGCCGCGCATGCGCTGGTGCTGCCGGAGCACGACCCCTTCATCGCCCCCCTCGTCTTCGCGGTGCCCGTGCAGCTGCTCGCCTATCACACGGCGGTGCTCAAGGGCACCGACGTCGATCAGCCGCGCAACCTCGCCAAGTCCGTTACGGTAGAGTAACGAATGCCGCAGAAGGAGTCGTCCATGTCCGAAGAGACGGCCGCAGCCGGCGCCGCGATCCGGCCCGTGGTGCTCTCCGGCGGCAGCGGCACGCGGCTGTGGCCGCTCTCGCGGCGCGCGCGGCCTAAGCAGTTCGTGCCGCTTGCCGGCCGGCGCAGTCTCTTCGCCGAGACGCTCGCGCGGGTGGCCGGCCCGCCGTTCGCGCCGCCCCTCGTCATCGCCAGCGCGCGCCACGAGGCGCTGGTGGCGGACGAGCTTGCGCAGGCCGGGGAGACGGCGGCATCCGTGCTGCTGGAGCCCGAGGGCCGCAACACCGCGGCGGCCGTGGCGGCCGCGGCCCTGTGGGCGCGCGGCCGGGGCGCGCACGAGGAGGTGCTGGCGCTTCTGCCCGCCGATCACCACATCGCCGATGCGGCCGCCTTCCGGCAGGCGCTCGCGGCGGCGGCCGAACTCGCCCGGCGCGAGCCGCTGATCGTCACCCTCGGCATCGCCCCGGACCGGCCGGCGACCGGCTACGGCTACATCGAGGCGGGCGCGGCGCTGGACCCTCACGGCTTTGCGCTGCGCCGCTTTCATGAGAAGCCGGATGCGCGGACCGCGGCCCGCTATCTCGCCCGGGGCGGCTTCTACTGGAACGCCGGCATCTTCGTCGCGCGCGCACGCAGCTTTGCGGACGCCTTCGCCGCCCATGCCCCCGAGCTCTGGCGCGCGGTGGAGGCGGCGATGGCGGATCTCGAGCCCACCGCGGGCGGCGCGACCCGGCTGCCGGCGGGGCCCTGGGCGCGGGTGCCGGCGATCTCCTTCGACTATGCGGTGATGGAAAAGACGGAGGATGCGGCGGTCATTCCCGTGGCCTGCGGCTGGTCGGACGTCGGGTCCTTCGACGCGCTGCTGGGGCTGATCGCGCGCGACGAGTCCGGCAACGCGCTCTCGGGCCCCGTGACGGTGGAGGAGGCGCGCGACTGCCTCGTCTGGTCGCGCGGGCCGCGGGTGGCGGTGCACGGGCTGAGCGATGTCGTGGTCATCGCCGAGGAGGATGCGGTGCTCGTGATCCCGGCCGCGGCGGCCCAGGAGGTCCGCCGCCTCGTCGCGCGGCTCGCGGAGGAGGACCCGGAGCGGCTGTAGCGCCGGTCATAACGGATCCGTAACGGAATTCAGTAGAAGAGGTCGGGCAGGTCTTCGAGGATCCGCCGGGGATCGGAGGCGAAGATCCGCTCATAGAGCCGTTCGTTGAGCTGCAGCCGCTGACCGCTGTCGCGCAGCAGGTTCGCAAGCCGCGTGGTGACCGTCTCGCGCGGGGCGGCGAACGGCCAGAAGCCGTCGAGCGGAATCCGCACGAACAGCCCCTTGTCGAGATTGCCCGAGCGGCCGAACTCGCGGTCGGAGCGCGAGGAGCCGGCGAGCCAGGCGCCGATCTGAAGGCCGTTGTCGAGCCGCCGGGTCACCTCCAGTCTCAACCCCGTGTCCCCGGCGAGATAGCGGTTGAAGCTCACGTCCAACGTGAGCCCGCCGTCCAGCGCGTAGAGGAGGCCGAGGCTGCCGGTCACGGTGCTGTAGTCCCGGAAGGAGAGACCCTGGCCGAAGCCGCGCTGCTTCACCCAGAACAGCTCGCCGTAGACGAGCCAGCGCGACAGCGGCTCATGCCATGTCGTTTCGATACCGAAACCGCCATACATGGGCTCCAGGAGGCCGGCCGAGATCCGGCTGGTCAGGCCGGGCGCCCAGTTCCAGTCGAAGCTGGCGGTGGCCGAGGCGATGGCGTTGTGGCCTTGCCGGGAATAGGCGGCGATGTCGGATCGCACCGCCGGCAGCGCGCGGTCCGCAGGAGGGGCGAGCTCGTCGAGATTGCCGATGAGGAAGCGCCGGATCGTGCCCTCGAGCCGGATCCGGCCCGCGAGCACGAGCCGCGCGACGAGATCGAGATAGAGATCGCCGCGGATGAGCCCGTCCCGGGCGCGGCCGACACCGGCCTGCCAGGACGGCAGAATCCCCCAGGAAAAGGCCGGGCGCCGCGCGTCCCCGGGCCGGTAGTCGGGCGGCGGCACCGGCGTGCCGAAGGGGCCCGCGGTGCGGGGCGGCAGCCAGGCGGCGTGGGTTGCGACCTCCACCGGACTGCCGCGGGCGGCCAGCGCCTGGACCACGTCCCGGCGCAGCACCTCCACCCGCCAGGCCTCGCCGCCGCCCTCCTTGCGCGCGACCTCCAGCCAGATGACGGAACGGGGCGCGGCCTGCGCCATGGCCTTGAGCGCCCGCCCCAGAAGCCGCGCCGGCCGCGCCGGGGGGCCGTCCGTCACCCACAGGGTCCAGCGCTCCCCGCCGGCCGACAGCCCGGCCGCCTCGACATCCGCCTCGCGCAGAGCCGCAAAGAGCGCCCCGATCCGCCCCGGCTCGTCGGCCTCGGCGAGCGTGTCGGCGGGCAGAGTCACCAGCCGGTCCACCTCGATTGCGTCCGCGACGAGCGGGGGAAGACCGGGCGCGGGGCCGGGGTCCGCATCCGCAACACCCATGGCCAGTGTGCCGTCATGGGTGAGGGCGAGCGCCCCGACGCCGCGGTCCGTCGTCGCGATGGCCGCCCGTGCCAGCGCCCGCGCGCGCCGCTCGGCCGTCACCGCAAAGGGAGGCCGGCCCTGTGCCGCAAGATCCAGGCTCGTGATGTCCTGTGGCAGAGCGAGCAGCAGGGCCGCCTCGGCGGCGGCCGGCACGCCGGCCACGGCCGCCCGCGCGCCGACGAGCCTTAGCTCCCGCGCCCCGAGTGCGGCAAGCGCGCGGCCCCGCTCGGCCACGGCCGGGCGCAGGAAGACCCGCGCCGCACCCAAGGGCTGATCCTCGCGGCGGATGGCGAGCCGGCGCACGCGCTCAGGCAGATGCCGGAAGGCCTCGGCTGCCAGCTCCGGCCAGCGGGCCGGGGGCGGGGCCGCATCGCGACGCAGGACCAGCGTCGCCTCCAGCCCCTCCACCAGCAGCACCGCCGGATCGATGGCTTGGGCCGCAAGCCAGCTTCTCAGCGTCTCTTCCTCATCCGTGGCCGCGGATTCCCCGGCCGCGCCCCGGGCCGTGCCTGCGCCCGCGAGCGGATAGGGATCCTCGGGACTTTTTTCGAACAGTCGCGAGAATGCATGCGCGTCGAACCGCAGGCTGGCGCGGGCGGAGAGATACCGGCCGCCGAGAAGTCCGAGGCCGACATCGAACCAGGGCGCCGGCCGCCAGCGCAGGCCGAGGTCGATCGGCAGCCGCTCGCGCAAGCGCGCGCCGATGCCGAACGGTTCGCGCGCGAGATCGCGCCCGGCGTAGCTGACGGACAGCGACAGGCCGGCGATCGGCGTGAACCATTCCACCCCGCCGAAGAGCGCCACGTCCGTGCCGCGGAAGAAGCTGTCGAGGTTGAGGCCGCCCGGCGCCGGATCCGGATCGCGGCGCTTGTAGCGGTTGGAGAAGACCGAGAAGGGATTGCCGAAGTGGTCGCGGCTGCCGAGGTAGCCGAAGCCGAGGCCGGCGGTGAAATCGAGATCGCCGATGCGCTTCGTCAGCACGAAATATTCGCCCCCGAAGGCCGACCGGCCGAACATGTCCTGGAAGCCCACGGCGAACGCCGGCCGTATCCGGCCCTCCTCCCACAGGCGGATCTTGAGGTCGAAGGACCGGTCCTTCAACGTCGGGTGGCCCGCGCCGGTGAGGAAGTCGCCGAGGAAGCGGCCCTGGTCGAGGGGCAGAACCGTGCCGTCGGGCAGCACATTCGTTGCGACGTCGAAACGATATCCCACTTCCAGCCAGTCGAAGGGGCTGAGGCGCAGATAGGCGCGCCGGAAGGGCGCGCGGGCGACGATGCCGGCTTCCACGATGCCGCCCGGGGCGATGCGCGCGCTCGGAATCTCGCCGATGCCCGTCATCCCGAAGCCGTTCGCCCCGGCTTCCTCCTCGGCGTTGCGCGGCGCCGGCGGGGGCGAAGACGGAGCCGCGTCCTGGGCGCGGGCGCCGGCGGCAAGGAGCCCCGTGACCAGCGCAAGGAGCGGGACCAGGCCCGTGCCGGCGGTCCGTGTCGGTCTCGGCTGCTCGCGCTCGCCCACGCCTGTCGCCTTCCGTGCCCTGCCGAGGCGCCCTTTCTGCGCCCGCGGCGGCTGGACGCTAGCGCCGCGAGATGACGGCGATGGATGCGGCCGAGACCGCAAGCTGGCTGAGGACCTGGGTGATGTCGCGCACGAGGTCGAGGGTCTTGAGCGGGTCCACGTCCTTCGGCACGACGATGGTGGTTCCCGGCGGCACCGTCACCGATTCGCGCAGCCAGGACGACACCTTCACCGGCTGGGCCACGCCGTTCGGATAGACGACGAAGACCCGGCTCCTGTCGGCCGTGAGCTGGAAGCCGCCCGCTTCGTCGATGTAGTCCTCGACGGTCTTGTTGGGCGCGAACTGCAGGGCGCCGGGGTTCAGCACGTCGCCGATGACCAGCACGAAGTTCGGGCGCTTGGGGATGTAGATGGTATCGCCCGCTTCGAGCACCGTGTCGAGCTCCGGATGGCCGCGCAGCACCGCGGGATCCGCCTCGATGACGACGCGGCCCGCCGCCTCGATGGTGGCGAAGCTCTGGGCAAGGCCGGCCGCCGCGGTCAGCGCCTCGCCGCGGGTGTCCCGTTTGAGCGCCGCCAGCGCCAGCGCGTTGTTGAGCTCGCGCGCCGTGCGGCGGAATCCCTCCTGCTGCTCCTGCTTGACGCGCTCGCGGGTGAACACGGCCCCGAAGGGATAGGCCTCCGCGGTCAGCCCGCCCGCGCGTTCGAGGACGGATGAGAGGGTCTCTCCCTTCTCGATGGTGTAGACGCCCGGAAAGCGCACCTCGCCGGCGACCAGCACCGTGCCGGGCTCGGCATCCACCTCGCGCGCCGCGAAGCGGACGATGTCGCCCGCATGGAGGATGACATCGCCGAGCGGCGTTTCCCTGAGGTCGACGTAGCGCCGCTCCACCTGCCGCGCGGGCGAACCTTCTCCGCCCGTCAGATTCGTGATCTCGATGCGGCCGAGATCGGCGCTGCGGCTCAACCCGCCCGCCGCCGCGACGAGATCCCTGAGAGTCGCCGATTCCGCGAACGGGTAGAGCCCCGGCCGGCGGACCGCGCCGATGGCGACGGTGCCGTATTCGAGCGCCAGCGGCAGCAGCTCGGGGTGTGCGTCATAGAAGGCGTTGCAGCGTTCCCGTTCGCGGGTGGCGCGCTTGAGCTCCTCCTCGCTCAGGATCTCGTCGGCGGCGGATTCGGCCGCGGCCGCCAGTTCCTCGGACTGCTCTTCGCCCGTCTTCCGGCTCGCGCCCGTCACCTGCCGGTCCTCGCGGGTGACGAAGACCGAGCGCAGGATGTTCGCGAAGCGCTCGTTGTCGGCCTGCCGCACCCGCTGTGCGAGAATCTCGAGCGCCTTGCAGTGCTGCGGCTGCGCATCCTTTGGCGAGAGCACCGAGGCGCGCACCACGGGGCTTGCGAGATACGCGATCTCGTCCATGCCGAAGACGAAGAGGCGATCCCGGTCGTTCAGCGCCACATCGGTCGTGCCGGCGAGAATCGGCGTCAGATCAAGCGGGCGATAGAGGCGCTGCCGGGTTGCGGGATCCTCGGTCTCGAGCAGCGCGAAGGGCAGGTACGGCCGCGGTCCGAGCGCCTCGCCGTCCTGGAGAAGCGCGCGCACCGAGGGCGTGGCGGCGAGCGCCCGCTCGCCGGGCTGGCGCACGTGGCCGAGGAGCTCCACCCGCCCGACCTTGAGCGCGCGCTCGGGACGCACGACGTAGATGTCGCTCGCCGCCACGCCCTCGCCGGGCTCCACGCGGGCGACATGCTGGCGGCCCTTCTCGTCGAGGCGGTAGCGCTGGACGAGGTTGCCCCGCGCGCGCAGGGGCCCGCCGGCAAGCGCCAGGACGTCCGCCACCTTCGGCGCGCCGCCCTTCGCGAGCTCGTAGATCGCCGGCCTCTTGACGTCGCCCGCCACCGCGACGGTCGGGCCGATGACCGGCACGACGATCCGGTCGCCGTCCGCGATCCTGAGATCGGCGTTGCGGCCCTCGAGGACGGCGTACAGATCGATGCTGCGCGCCCCGCCATCGCGCGAGAGCACGCGCACATCGCGCAGACTTCCCGTCTTCCTGATGCCGCCGGCCGCGCTCAGCACGCCGATGAGATCGGTGAGGCTCGGCACGTAATGCAGCCCGGGCTCCTTCACCTCGCCCACGACCGTGACGCTGATCACCCTGAGCTCGCCCACCGACACGTAGGCCTCGGTTCCGAGCAGCGTCTTCGCCACCTGCTCGCGCAGCGCCTTGCGGAAGGCGCCGAGCTCCATGCCGGCGGCGCGGATCGGGGGCAGGTCGGGGATCAGCACATTGCCCTCGCGGTCGACGCTCGTCGTCACCAGCCGGTTGGTGGAGCCGACGAGGGCGATCACCAGCTCGTCGCCGATGCCGAGCACATAGCTGTCCGGGAGCCGGCCCAGCATGGGCTGGGGGGGCACCATGCGGGCGAACAGGTCGTAGCCGAACTGCTTGAGCGCGACCGTCTCGGCCCCGGCTTCTTCCTCCTGCTTGCGCATGCGGGCCGCATAGTCCTGCTCCAGCGCGGACGGCCCGGCCGGCGCCATCGCGGGGGCGCCTTCGCCCGTTTCGGGGCGTGATCGATCGTTTGTCCGGGCTCGATCTACCGGCGACGTGCTTTGCGCCGGCTGACCCTGCTGGGCCGCCCGCTGCTCCAGCAGCCGCTGCAGCACCTCCGGCGGGATGTCCTGGGCGGCGACGGGACGCGTCGAGATCACGAGGCCCGCAAGCAGCGCGAAGATCGCAAGGCCGAAAAAGCCGAAGGCGCGGGCGCGGCGCCCGTCGAAAAACAAGCAGGATGTGCCAGCCATGGTCCGTCTCACCACCCGTGTTCTGATGCGTTTCCTCGCCGGGACTGCGGCCATGGGCGCAACACCCGAGCCGCCGCAGACCCTCCCTTGCCGAAAGGATTCCCGTTCAGGCCGTCGCGCCGGAGGGCGCGGACGGGGCTCCCACCGCCGCGTCCTGTTGCCACGATTGCCGAATCCGCGCAAGCGCCGTCCACCAGCGCGGCCGGGCGGCCGCAATCTCATTTTGCGCCGCGGCCGCCGCCGCCTCATCCGCAAACAGGGCGAAGCAGGTCGCGCCGCTGCCGCTCATGCGCGCGAGCAACGCGCCGGTCGCACCCAGCAGATCCAGCACCTCGCGCACCGCGGGCAGCAGGTGGACGGCCGCCGCCTCGAGATCATTGCCGGTCTCATCCGCGAGCCAGCGCGCGAGCGCCTGCGGATCGGCAAGGGCCGCCGCATCCGGCCCGTCGAGCGGCCGCCGGAAGGGGCGGCCCGATGCGGCATGGGCGCGGAAGACGGAGGCGGTGGA
Organism: Rhodothalassiaceae bacterium; assembly: GCA_026004935.1. Classification (NCBI taxonomy): domain Bacteria; kingdom Pseudomonadati; phylum Pseudomonadota; class Alphaproteobacteria; order Rhodothalassiales; family Rhodothalassiaceae; species Rhodothalassiaceae bacterium. The sequence continues at coordinate 2,820,676 of BPKC01000001.1, read as the reverse complement.
CAGCGCCTCCTCCGGATTGACGAGCAGAACGTGAAGACCGGCGAAGGCCGGGGCGGCGGGAAGAGGCGTGATCCTCTCGCCGATGCCCGCAACAAGGCAGGCGCGGCTGGTGAGCGCCGGCGGAACATCCGCGCCGAGATTCACCGCGAGCGCTGCAAGCCCGTCTTCGGCGACCGGCTCGCCCAGCGACTGGAGGATCCGGACGCCGAGCCGCAGGGCGGCGGCCGCGTCGGCCGAACCGCCGCCCAGTCCGGCCGCCACGGGGATGCGCTTGACGAGCGCAAGATCGAGCGGCGGCAGCGCGCGATGGCGGCTGCGCAGCGCGCGGACCGCCCGCAGCACGAGATTGTCGTCGCCCGCGGCCTGAAGCGCTGCGCCCGTGGGCCCCGAAACGGCGAGCCGGTCGCGCTCGCCCGGCGGCAGGATCCGCGCCTCGAGCCGGTCCGCGAGATCGAGATAGACGAAGAGCGATTCCAGCAGGTGGTAGCCGTCCGCGCGCCGGCCGGTCACGTGGAGGAAGAGATTGACCTTGGCCGGCGCGTCCTCCCTCCAGCCCGTCACGAGCCCGGCTCCCCGCCGCGCGCGATGCGCCGGTCGTCCGCGTCCTTGAGGCCCAGCTTCAGCTTGCGTTCCAGTACCGGCCGGCGTCCGGGCTCCGGCCCGAAGGCGAGCGCATGGGCCCACTGGAAGCGGGCCTCGCGGGTGCGCCCGGCGCGCCAGTAGGCGTCGCCCAGATGCTCGTTGATGGTGGGATCGTTCGGCATCAGCAGCACGGCCCGCTCAAGGGTCTCGACGGCACGCGCGATCTCGCCCTTCACGTAGTAGGCCCAGCCCAGGCTGTCGACGATGGCGCCATCGTCGGGCTTGAGCTCGGCCGCCCGTTCGATCAGGGCCACGGCCTCGTCGATCCGCATGCCGCGGTCGAGCCAGCTGTAGCCGAGGTAGTTGAGCAGATCCGCCTCGTCGGGCTTCTTGTCCAGCGCGACGAGGAAGTCGGCCTCCGCCTTCCGCCAGTCGCCGCCGCGCTCGTGCGCGATGCCGCGGGCGAAATAGGGATACCAGCCGGGGGCGAGCCCGCGCCGCTCCATCTCCGCGATCGCCCGGCCGTAGGCGGCGACCGCATCCGCATAGCGCTCGTCGAGCCGCAGCAGGTCGCCGAGCAGCATCCAGCTGTCGATGTCATCACGCTGGCGTGCGAGATAGTCTTGCAGGATCGCGATGGCGCGATCCATGTCGCCCGCCCGCCGCTCGGCCAGAGCCGCCGCGCGCCGCGCCGCCGGCCACCAGGGCGAGGCGGCGGGGATCGTCGCCGCGATCGCCCGCGCCGCGTCGTGATAGTCCGCGCGCGAGAGCAGATCGATGAGGCGCACCCGCGCCTCCTCGAGTTCCGGCGCAAGCCAGGCCGCGAGCCGCGCATAGATGATCGCGGGCCTGAGCAGGTCCTCGCGGGCGATCTCCTCGGCCAGCTCGAGCAGCATGACCGCGACCCCGCCGGCCGGGCTCGCCGCGAAGGCGGGCACCCGCCCGCCCGCCGCGATCCGCCGCCCGGCATCCGCCAGCACCGCATTGGCGGGATAGGCCTTCTCCATGTCCGCCAGCACGGTCTTCGCCTCGTCGGCGCGGCCGCTGCGCTGGAGCAGCGCGAGATAGCTCATGAGCGGCGCGAGATTGGGCAGGCCGCGGCCGTAGACGAGCCCCTTGTAGGCGGTGGCGGCCCGCTCCGTCTGCCCGAGGAAGTCGAGCAGGAGGGCGCGTTCCATCTTCACATGGACGGCGAGGCCGTAACGGCTCTCGAGCGGTCTGAGCGCCTGAAGGGCCCGGTCGGCATCGCCGGCCAGCGCCGCCGCCCAGGCCTCGAGCACCGGCCGGACGACCTGGCCGAAGCCGCGCGCGCGCAGGCCCTCGATGGCCGCAAGCGCGGCCGCTCCCTCGCCCGCGCGCAGATGCGCCAGCACCACGATCAGGCGCGGCAGGTCGTCGCCCTCGTCTGCGCCCGGCATCGCCCGGGCGAGACGCTCGGCCTCGCCCATGCGGCCTTCGAGGATGAGGTGGAACAGGGCGGATTGGCGCACGCGCTCGTCGTCGAGCCCGCCGGCCGCCGCCTGCAGGAACAGCGTGCCGGCACCCGGCGCGGCGAGCCTTTCCGCCATGCGTGCCTTCACATAGCTCGCCAGCGGGTCGGGGGTGACGGCGGCGTGCCGCGGCGCGTGGCTGCAGGCGGCGAGCAGCGCAAGCAGCAGCCCCGCCGCGAGCAGAGGCCGCGCGCCGGCCGCCCGCCGGCCGGCACGGCGTCCGCCGCCCGCCGATGCGGCAGGCGGGGCTGCGCCGTCCTCGCAACCGGCCCGGGCCATTCCCGTCCTCCGCCTACATGTTCGGGTAGTTCGGGCCGCCGCCGCCCTCGGGAACGACCCAGTTGATGTTCTGCGTCACGTCCTTGATGTCGCAGGTCTTGCAGTGGACGCAGTTCTGGGCGTTGATCTGCAGCCGGGGCCGGCCCTCCTCCTTGCCGATGATCTCGTAGACGCCGGCCGGACAGTAGCGTTCCTCGGGTGCCGCGAATTCGGGCCAGTTCACCGTCACGGGCCGTTCCGGATCCTTGAGCTGGAGGTGAATCGGCTGGTCCTCCTCGTGATTGGTGTTCGACAGGAAGACGCTGGACAGCTTGTCGAAGGTGATCACCCCGTCGGGCTTCGGATAGGCGATGGGCTCGTGCTCGCTGGCGCGGCCCGTCTTCGCATGGTCCTCGCCGCGGTGGTGGAAGGTCCACGGCACGAGAAAGCCCAGCCCCAGCGCGTGCAGCCACAGCTCGAGGCCGGCATAGAGCGTGCCGCCCCAGGTCCCGAAGCGCTCCAGCGCGGGCCGGGCGTTGCGCACCGCCTTCAGCTCCTTCCACACCGGCGAGCGCTCCAGCGCGGCCGGGTAGGCCGCAAGCTCGTCATGGGCGCGCCCTTCCGCGATCGCCGCGAAGGCGGCCTCGGCCGCCAGCATCCCGGTCAGCATCGCGTTGTGCGAGCCCTTGATCCGCGGGACGTTGACGAAGCCGGCCGCGCAGCCGATCAGCGCCCCGCCGGGAAAGACCAGCTTCGGGATCGACTGGAAGCCGCCCTCGTTGATGGCGCGCGCGCCATAGGCGATGCGCCGGCCGCCCTCCAGCATCGCGCGCACCCTGGGATGCGTCTTGAAGCGCTGGAACTCGTCGAAGGGCGAAAGATGCGGGTTCTCGTAGTCCAGCGCGACCACGAAGCCGATCGCAAGCTGGTTGTTCTCCTGGTGATAGATGAAGCCGCCGCCGGCGACATCCTTGAGCGGCCAGCCCTGGGTGTGGATGACGAGGCCCTCGCGATGCTTTTCGGGCGGAATTTCCCACAGCTCCTTCAGACCGATGGCGTAGGTCTGGGGATCCCGGCCCTCGCGCAGCTTGAAGCGGCGGATCAGCATCTTCGACAGCGAGCCGCGCACGCCTTCGGCGAACAGGGTATAGCGGGCCTTCAGCTCCACGCCCGGCGTATAGGTCGGCTTCTTCTCGCCGCGGCGGGACAGGCCCATGTCGCCGGTCGCCACACCGGTGACCCGGCCCTCATCGTCGAAGAGCACCTCGGCGGCCGCAAAGCCCGCATAGACCTCGACCCCCATCGACTCCGCGATGCCCGCCAGCCAGCGGCAGAGATTGCCGAGCGAGCCGGTGTAGCAGCCGCGGTTCGACATCATCGGCGGCAGCAGGAAATGCGGCATCGAAAACGAGCCGCGCTCGCCGAGGAACCAGTGCTCCGTGCGGGAGACCGCGACCTTGAGCGGACAGTCCGGCCGCTCGCGCCAGTCCGGGATCAGCCGGTCGAGGCCGACGGGATCGACGACGGCGCCCGATAGGATGTGGGCGCCCACCTCCGAGCCCTTCTCGATGACGCACACCGCAAGCTCGCGGCCCGCCTCGTCCGCCAGCTGCTTGAGGCGGATCGCCGCCGCCAGCCCCGCCGGTCCGGCGCCCACGATCACGACGTCGAAATCCATCGATTCGCGCGTCATCCCGCACCATCCTTCCTGTGCCCCACGGAGCGGCCGGCCGAGATCGGCCGGCGCCCCTTGCGCGTCGCCTCCCCGGACCGCGCATCGTTTCTTTCGCTTATGCCCTTGGCGGCGACGGGGGGTCAAATGCTATCAGGAAGCCATGGCGTCCGGCGGGCTGCCCGGTTTGGAGAGGATGGCGATGACGGCAGAGGGCGCCGCGGGCCCGGACCCGCGGCTCGTGCAGGCGGTGGAAACGCTGCTCGCCTGGCATCTCGAACAGGGCGTGGATGCGGCGACGGCGCCCTCGCCGGGCGAGAGCTTCGCGCTGGGGCCGGTGCCGCGGCCGCGGCCGGAGCCTCCGGCGCGCCGGGCGCATGCGCCCGCCCCGGCGGTGCGGCCATCCCGCGAGCGGCCTGCCGTGCCGCCGCGCCGGACGGGGATCGAGGCGGGTCTCGATCTGGGCGGAGACGAGGCCGCGCGCCTTGCGGCGGCCTGCGCGGATCTCGACGCGCTCGAGGCGGCGGTGCGCGCCTTCGAGGGCTGCGCCCTGAAGCGCACGGCGATCAGCACCGTCTTCGCCGACGGCGCGCGCGACGCCCCGGTGATGGCGATCGGCGAGGCGCCGGGGGCGGAGGAGGACCAGCAGGGCCTGCCCTTCGTCGGCGCCAGCGGCCGGCTGCTCGACCGCATGATCGCCTGGATCGGGCTCGCGCGCGCGCGCAACTTCTACATCACGAACGTGCTGTTCTGGCGTCCGCCCGGCAACCGCAAGCCGACGCCGGTGGAGACCGCCGCCTGCCTGCCCTTCGTGCGCCGGCACATCACCCTCAAGCGGCCGAAGATCATCGTCACCCTCGGCGGAACCGCCGCGCAGCTGCTGCTGGAGCGCGGCGAGGGCGTGATGCGGCTCAGAGGCCGCTGGTTCACCTACGAGGACCCGGAGCTCGGGCCCATTCCCTTGCTTGCGCTCTTCCATCCGGCCTATCTTCTGCGCCAGCCGCAGGCGAAGGCGCTGTTCTGGCGCGATCTGCTCGCGCTCAAGGACAGGATGGCCGAGCTCGGCATCACGTGACGCAGGCAGGGAGACGGACGGTCCGGATGGGCGTCATCGCGCGGGGAGGGATCATCGCGGCGCTTCTTGCCGCGGCTTGCGCCGGCGCGGCCGGGGGCATCGCGCCCGCGTGCGCGCAGGAGGCCGCGGCGAAGGATGCCCGCCTCCAACCGCCGCCGTCTTCGTCGCCTGCCGGGGAGATCTTGGATCAGACGGCGGCGCAGCCGGACGCGGATCCGGCCGCGGATTCCGCGCAAGTTGCCGGACGGGACGACGATCAGGGCGAGGAGGCGGCCGAGATCGCCGCCGAGCTGCCGGAGGTGAGCCTGCCGCGGGTGCTTTCGGATGCGGATGTCGCGCGCTACCGCGAGATCTTCGCGCTGCAGCGCGCCGGCCGCTGGCACGAGGCCGATCGCCTGATCAGGCAGCTCGATGACCGGATCCTCATGGGCCATGTGCTCCACCAGCGGCTCATGCATCCGACGGCCTATCGCGCGCGCTATGCGGAGCTCAGAGACTGGCTCAGGCACTACCGCGATCATCCGGGCGCGGAGGCCGTCTACCGGCTGGCGCTGCGCCGGGGCGGCCGCAACGCGCGGCCGCCGCGCCCGCCGTCGGCGGCGCTTCCCTTCCGGCCGGCGGAGCCGGAGGCCGCGGACGGGGACGGCCCGGCGGGCCCGCCGCGCCCGCCGCGCGCGGCGCAGGAGGAGCGGGAGGTGCGGGCATTCTTCGGCAGGCTCGCCCGCGAGATCCGCCGCCGGCATCTCGAGCATGCGGAGCGCTACAGCTGGGCGATGCTGCGCACCGGGCTGCTCGGCCCCGATGAGATCGCCGCGGCCTTCGGCCTTCTCGCCAAGGCCTACTTCCTTGCCGGCGACGACGGGAAGGCGCTGGCGCTCGCCGACATCGGCCGCGAGGAGTCGGCACCGGCGATCGCCCATGATCTCGGCTGGTACGGCGGGCTTGCGGCCTTCCGGCTCGGCCGCATGGAGATGGCCGACGCGCTCTTCCGTCTGGCGGCGGAGGCGGGAAGCCCGGGCGAGCGGGCGGCCGCCGCCTTCTGGGCGGCAAGGGCGGCCTGGCGTCTGGGCGAGAGCGGGCGGGCGGCCGCGATGCTGCGGCGCGCGGCGCGCCAGCGCGAAAGCTTCTACGGCCTCATCGCCCTGCGTCTTCTCGGCGATCCCCTCGCGTTCGACTGGCGCCGCCCCGGGCTCGATCCGGCCAGTCTCGACCGGCTCATGGAACGGGCGGCCGTGCGCCGGATCCTCGCGCTCGCCGAGGTGGGCGAGGCGCACAAGGCCGACGAGGAGATGCGTCTGCTGCTCGCGCGCAGCGAGGATGCCGACTGGCCGGCGCTCGCCGCGCTCGCCTCGGCGCTGAAGCTTCCGGCAAGCCAGCTTGCGCTCACCCGGCTGCTCTCCGACGAGACGGTGACCGCCGCGATGCGCTATCCGCTGCCGGACTGGGAGCCCGAAGGCGGCTTCAAGGTGGACCGCGCGCTGCTGTTCGCCTTCATGCGCCAGGAATCCAAGTTCCGCACGAAGGCCCGCTCGCGCGTCGGGGCATCGGGCCTGATGCAGGTGATGCCGGCCACCGCCAGCTATGTGACAGGCGACCGCAGCCTGCGCTGGCAGCGCAGCCGGCTCTACGATCCGGCCTTCAACATGGCCGTCGGCCAGCAGTACATCACCTATCTGCTCGATCTCGAACCGGTGGGCCGCAGCCTCGTGCTGCTCGCCGCCGCCTACAACGCTGGCCCCGGCAATCTCCAGCGCTGGCGGCGGACCCTGCAGACCGGCGAGGATCCCCTGATGTTCATCGAGGCGATCCCGATCGCCGAGACCCGCGACTACATCGAGCGGGTGCTCGCCAACCTCTGGCTCTATCGGCTGCAGCTCGGCCAGGAGGTGCCCAGCCTCGATGCCCTGGCCTCGGGCGCCTGGCCGGTCTATGAGCCGCTGGACGAAGAGAAGACGCCGGCTCTGGCCGACGCGGGCGCGGCGGCGGCCGGTGCAAGGTGACGGGAAGGAACGGACCCGGTGCTGGAACCCGTGACGCCGCGGCTTGATGACGGCATCGCCTTCACGCCCCTCGGGATCGCGGTGCTGACGATCTCGGACACCCGCGATCAGACGAGCGACCGCTCGGGGGCCTGGCTGGCCGAGGCGGTGCGTGCGGCCGGACACCGCCTCGTCGACCGGCGCATCGTGCGTGACGAACCCGCGGAGATCGAGACGGCGGTGCGCCGCTGGCTTGCCGACGAAGATGTCGACGTGGTCATCACCACGGGCGGCACGGGGATCACCCTGCGCGACGTCACGCCCGAGGTGCTGGAGCCGCTCTTCGACAAGCCGATCCCCGGCTTCGGCGAGCTGTTCCGGATGCTGTCCTACCGCAGCATCGGGCCGGCCACGGTGCAGTCGCGGGCGCTTGCGGGGCTCGCCCGCGGCACCCTCGTGTTCGCGCTGCCCGGCAGCCCCGGCGCCTGCCGGGACGCCTGGGAGGGCATCCTCAAGTGGCAGCTCGACTGCCGCTGCCGGCCCTGCAATTTCGCGGAGCTCCTGCCCCGCATCCGCCAGGCGCCGGCGGGCTGAGCGGCCGGGCTTTCCGGCGTCGATCGGCCGGTCCGCTTGCCTGTCCCACGCCGGCTTGACCGGCGGATCCGGCAGGAGGCAGAGCCAACCCCCGGTGTCGGGAATTGTGTCCCCGCCCGATGGGTTCGCCGGTCAGGCCGGCGAACGACGCGAGAGGAGAGGGCCACCCGCCAGTGCGCCCTACCCATCGTCACCCGCCGGCTTGATCGGCGGATCCGGCCGCCCCTCGTCGTCACCCACCTGCTCCCTCTTCCTTCGTCATCCGCCGGCTTGACCGGCGGATCCGGCAGGAGGCAGAGCCAACCCCCGGTGTCGGGAATTGTGTCCCCGCCCGATGGGTTCGCCGGTCAGGCCGGCGAACGACGCGATTGGGAGTGCGTCACCCGCAGGCGCCCTTTCGCCCACGTCACCCGCCGGCTCGATTTTTTCCTCGTCACCCGCCGACTTGATCGGCGGGTCCAGCCGCCGGTGGGGCCGATTACCGCCGTCGGAGCTGCCGTCCCCGCCCGATGGGTTCGCCGGTCAAGCCGGCGAACGACGCGATTGGGAGTGCGTCACCCGCCGTCGTCCCCTCCCGAACGTCACCCGCCGGCTCGATTTTTTCCTCGTCACCCGCCGACTTGATCGGCGGGTCCAGCAGACGGCGGGGCCAATTGCCGCCGTCGGAGCTGCCGTCCCTGCCCGATGGGTTCGCCGATCAAGTCGGCGAACGACGCGATTGGGAGTGCGTCACCCGCAGGCGCCCTTTTTCCCACGTCACCCGCCGACTTGATCGGCGGGTCCAGCAGACGGCGGGGCCGATTACCGCCGTCGGAGCTGCCGTCCCCGCCCGATGGGTTCGCCGGTCAGGCCGGCGAACGACGTGTTGGGGAGGGCGTCACCTGCCGGCTCGTTCGGCGGATCCATCCCTTTCTTCGTCATCCGCCGGCTTGACCGGCGGATCCAGCAGGCGGCAGGGCAGAGCACCGGTGCGAGGGGTGACGTTGCCGCCGGCCGGTTTCGCGCCGTGATCCGGCGCAGGACATGCCGAGGCGGCAGACGGCGGCCAATCCCGCCTGAGGAGCCGGCGGGATTCGCGCGTCGTGGGGGAATATGCTAGAATGACAACCGGAAGGCGGGAGGCCGGAGGATCGCCGCGTTGCTTCGAGGAGCGGCCGGCACGAGGTGCGAAGGGGACATCGATGCCGGGAGAATGGCCCCCGCCCGATCCGGGTCTTGATGCCCTCATTCCCGTGGATGAGGCGACGGAGGTGCCGTGGGAAGGAGGGCGGCTGCTGCAGCGCTGGTGGTTCGACATTTTCAACCGCACGGCGCGGCTGCCGCGCCGGAGCGAGTTCAGTCCCGCGTCCATGGGCCGGCATCTCAAGGGGATCGGGCTCATGGACATCACGCCGGAGGGGCGCTTCGTCGTCCGCCTTGCGGGGGCGGACATCGCGCGCGCCCATGGGCATCCGGAACACGGCCGCGACTTTTCCACCATGCCCGGTTCGGAGCCCATGATCGAGCGGTTCCGCTGGGCGATCCGGACGCGGCGCCCCTACATGTGCCTCGACCTGCCGCTTCGATGGGCGCGCAAGGAGTATCTGGTCTATTCGGTGCTGGTCATGCCGCTGTCGCAGACGGGTGCGCGCGTGGACATGCTGATCGCCCACACCCACGTGCCCGACCCCGCGGAACCGGCCTGAGCGCGGATCGCCTTCCGCCCGCCTATTCGTCGGCGCTCTGCCCGCCCAGCCGGGCCGCGAGCGCGTCTTCGGCCGCGGCGAGAAGGCCGGCCGCCTCGTCGGGTGAAAGGCCCTCGAGCAGATTGCCGCCATGGGCGCGGAGCAGCATGCGGAAGTAGCCGAGGATGCGCCCCTTGAGCGCGGCCTCGAGATCGGCGAGTTCCTCCGGCGCAAACCGCTGCTCGGCGCAGGCCTGGCGGAAGGCGCGGGCGCATTCGCCGATCAGATCGGCCGCGAGACTCTCCAGCACCCCGGCGAAGCGGGCCAGCCGCTCGGCCGGCTTCAGCCCCTCTTCGCGCAGCGCGCGCGCGGCCTCCGCGCAGTCGGCGGCCGCCTCGAGCGAGGAAAGCATGGAATCGACCGCCGCGTGGAGCCGGCTCGCCACGACATCCCGGCGCCGGATCCGACCCGGGCCCGGCACCACCCGCCCGCCGTCCGCACCATCCGGCCGGCCGGCACCGCGCGAGGGAGGAGACTTGCCGCCCGCCGTCATGGCCGCCCGTCTCCCTCCGCCGCCGCGGCCGCAGCGTCTGCAAGGGGATTTTCGCGCACCGCGGCCGGCTCGGCCAGCAGCGCCTCGCGTGCCCACGGCAGGATCTTGAACCGCTCGGCCGCAAACGGCGCCGTCTGGTCGGCGTAATGCGGGGAGTCCGGGCGGCTCGTCGCGGCGCCGAACTGGTGGACGGTCCGCAGCGGCATCAGCCTTCCGGCCCCGTCCCAGTCCACCACCATGATGTAGCTGTCGCCGCCGACGGCGGTGAGCCGCCCGTCCGCGCCGAAATGATCGCCGGCATAGACGGCGCGCAGCGCATCCGGGCCGCCGGCCAGCGGCAGATCCACCTCGCCGCGACGCAGGCGCTGGATCTCGCCCCAGGGCACGTCCAGGCGGCCGTGGGCGGCCATCAGCTCCCGGGCCGCTTCGGCGAGGGCGTCGCGTACCGGCCGCTTCCAGCCCGTGAAGCGGAAGCCGGCTCCCGCCTTCAGCGCCCCCAGCACGACGAGGGCCGTGGCGCGCTCGCCCAGCTCCGCCCGCCCGCTCCAGGAGCCGACCAGCGTCTTCGCCTGCTCGAGCAGCGGGTCGCCGGCCGGGTCCACCGCCTCCACCGCCCGCACGAAGCGCCAGAAGCTGGAGCGCGGATCGTAGCTCTTGTCGAACTTGTAGGCGACGAACTCGTCGTCGGTGATGGATTCGTCGCCGCCGTAGAGCGCGAGCGCGCGCATCGCCCGGTTGGTGAGATGGTCCTCGACGCCGGGCAGCCGCGCGAAGGCCTCGTCCGGCAGATTGTCTCCGTCCGCCGTCACGTGGCGCGGGTCGGCATTGGCCGAGATGATGAAGCCGGCGGGCGGATCGACGAGCTTGGGCACGGCCGAGAACGGCAGATAGCCATTCCACAGATAGGCGGGATCATCGCCCGGCAGCCACAGGCCGTGATAGTCGAGGCCGGGGCGGCGGTCGGGGATCTTCGCGTTGTAGACGAAGGCGATGTGGCCGTCTGCGTCGGCGTAGACGGTGTTGAGGCTGGGGATCGCGTTCATCGCCATCGCCGCCATCCAGGAGTCGAGATCGGTGGCCTTGTCCATCCGGTACCACTGCTCGACGGCGCGGATGTCGTCCGCACCCGCGTGGCGGATCGCGACCCAGCCTCTCGGCGTGCGGATCACCGGGCCGTGGACGGACCACAGCAGCGGCCGCTCCACCTCCCAGGAGAAGGGCCCGAACAGGCGGATGCGGATGCGCGCCGTGCCGCGTTCGAACGCCCGCCACGCGCCGGCGAAGCGATAGCGCTGCGGGTTCTCGGGATCGTCGACGACGAGCAGATAGCTGTCGATGAGATCGGGTTCGTTGACGGTGTGCGCCCAGCCGAGACGGGCGTTCGCGCCGTGCAGCACCACCGGCGAGCCGGGAAAGATGCCGCCGGCGATGTCCCAGCCCTCGTCCGAATGCAGCCGCACCTCGTACCAGGCGACCGGCCCGGTGTAGGGCTGGTGGGAGTTGACGAGCAGGCGGGTGTGGCCGTCCGCCGAACGCCGGGGCGCCACCGCCACCGCGTTCGAGCCCGGCGCGAAGCCGGCCGAGAGATGCAGCAGCCGCCGGCCCGCCGCCGCGAGCGCACCCGCATCGGCCGGGTCCATGCCCGCAAGGCGGCGCAGGATCCCCGTGGCGGCGCGCGGCCCGCCCGGCGCGACCCGGGAGGCAGGCGGGGCGGGAGCCGCCTCATCGCGCGGCAGCGGCAATGCTTCGGGAAGCGCGCCGGTCGGCGGCCGGTCCTCCTCGGCGCCGCGGGCAAGGGCGGTGAGCGTGCGCTCCAGGCCGTAGAAGAAGGGGGTGCGGAACAGGAAGCCCGCGACGACGTCCTCGCCCGTGACGGGAAGGGCTATGGAGCGGGCCTCGTCCGGATGCCGCGCCGCCCACAGATTGAGCCCGTCGGCATAGGCCTGAAGCACCGCCCGCATCTTCGCGGACAGCCGCGTCTCGTAGTCCCGCGCGACGATCTCGCGCACCCGGAACAGCCGCAGCAGATAGTCGGTGGTCGCGCCCTTCAGGCCGTCGCGCAGCGCCATCCGTCCCTTGGCAAGCAGGATCACGCTTTCGATGGTCGGCCAGTCGTCCTCGGCGTGGGCGTAGGCGAGCCCGAAGGCCACATCCTCGTCGCGCCTGCCGTAGATGTGGGGAACGCCGAAGGAATCGCGGATGATCTCGACCTCGTAGCCGGCCGTCCGCTGCTCGAGGTCCCGCCAGTCGAGCGCGGGCTTCGGCGTCCAGGCGATGTATCCGAGGACGCCTAGGGCGACGAGGACGACGACGGCCAGTCCGGCGAGGATCCGCTTCCACATGCCTGCCCGGCTCTCCTTTCCCGCAAGCCGCTCCCTGAACCGATGCCAAGGTTAGCGGCGGGCGGGGCGGCTGTCACCCGCCGCCGTCATGTCCCGGAGAAGGCGAGCGGGCTGATCGCCATGCCGTCGGCCCCGGCTCCGGCCGCGAACCGGCGCAGGATGCGCCCGTCCGCCACCGCGACCTCCGCGATCTCGCCCGGCCCCGTCAGCGCGACATAGAGCCGCCCGCCGTCCGGATGGAACAGCAGGCCGACGGGAAGAGGCGGCACATCGCCGGTCTTGAAGCCGATGGTCCGCAGCGGCCTGCGCGTCGCGCGGTCGAAGAGGACGACGGTGCCCGCGCGGGCGTTGCTCACCGCCGCAAGCCGTCCGTCGGGCGAGAAGGCGACGCGGATGGGTACGCCGGCGCTCGTGATGGTGGCGAGGCGGGTCACCCCCGGCAGGGCGAAGACGGCGACCGTGTCCTCGGCCCGGTTCGTCACCCAGAGCTCTTCGCCGTCCGGGGTGACCGCCACCCCTTCGGCCTGCCGGCCCGACGGCACGGTCTTGACGAGCCGGCGCGCCTCAAGGTCGATCACCGAGACGACGCCGTCGCCCAGACTCGTCACATAGGCCCGGGGACGCCGGGGATCGCGGGCGAGCAGATGCGATCCGGCGGCGCCCGTGTCGACCGCATCCGCGACCGTGCGCGACGCGGCATCGACGATGAGCAGGCGGCGGTCGCGCTCGGCGGTCACCAGCAGGTGCCGGCCGTCATCCATCCACGCGATGCCGTGGGGGCTGCCGTAGGGGGCGAGCGGGATGCGCGCAGGATGCGCGCTCGTCGCCGCATCGAAGACGTCGACGATGTCGCGCGGGGTCTCGGCCGGTGCGCCGCGGCGGCCATAGGCGACGACGGCGACCCTGCGGCCGTCCGGCGAGACGGCGACCTCGTGCGGCCCCGCGCCCGTCGGCAGGCGCGCGCGGATCTCGCCCGAGGCGAGATCGATCGCCACCAGCCGGTCGTCCTCCTTGGCGCCGACCCACAGGGTCGCGGCCGATGCCGCCCCGCCCGCAAGAAGCAAAAGAGCGGCGAGCAGAGCGACGGAATGCGCCCTCCTCATGCCGCTCCGCCCGCGTCCGCCGCGCCTGCGGCCGATGCCGGGCGGTAGAGAAAGGCGAGCACCGCGCCTGCGATCACGAAGATGACGATGTCGCGCGCAAAGGCGAGGAACGCCAGCACGGGATCAAGGGGCAGGCCGATCGTCCACACGAAGTCGACGGCGCCGAGCAGCAGCCCCATCAGCAGACCGTAGCGCGCGCCTTCGCCGGGGCCCCGGCCCTCGCGCCCATAGGTGAAGATGAGCGCGAAGATCACCGTCATCACCGCATAGGCGATCATCTGGTAGATCCCGAAGACGCTGCCCTCGAGCCCCGGGCGCATCACCGTCTTCATGCCCTCGCCCAGCCGCGCGATCACCATGGTGTCGGTGACGGTGTAGAGGGCGAAGAACACGACATAGAGCACGAGAGCGGCCAGCAGCAGCCGCGGCCAGTTCACCTTCGGCATGGTCTTCCTCCCCGGTCCAGGCCGGCGGATGCCGCCCTACGGAGTCGGGCTCCGCTTCCGGGCGGCTCCGCCCGAGGGGAAGAAGTGTAGCATCGCCGGCGGGACCGTTGCGAGTCGTTTTCGGTTGTCCCGTCCGGCCGCAGCGGGCAGGCTGAAGCGCCGGTCACGGCAGGGGAGAAGGGCTCATGGTCGAGGGCGAGACGTTGCGCGCGCTGCTCGCGGGGCTTTCCCCGCAGCTTGAGGAGACCGAGTTCGTGTTCACGAGCCATCCCGCGCGGCCGGATCCGCCGCCCGCGGATGCCGTCGTCGTCGTGAGTGAGGCGGAGGGTTGGACCGTCGTGGTGCCGCGTGACGAGGCGGTTCGCCGCGGCTGGCGCCATCGCTTCGCCTGCCGGCGGATCACGCTTGCCGTCCACTCCGATCTCGAGGCCGTGGGGCTGACGGCGGCGGTGGCGGCGGCGCTGGCCGAAGCCGGCATCCCCGCCAATGTCGTGGCGGGCTTTCATCACGACTACGTCTTCGTGCCCGCGGACCGCGCGGACGAAGCGCTCGCCGTTCTCGAGAACCTGTCGCGGCGGGCCGGTGCGGGCGATTGACGGGTCCGGCGCCTTCGGCGAAAACGGGCGCGCAAGGGAGACGGGCATGAGCACGGAGCCGGACGCCGCCGGACGCACCGATCTGGACAGGGCCGTGGACTGGGCCTGCCGGCTCATCCGGCATCCCACGGTCTCCAGCGCCGGCAATCTCGCGCTGATCGCCGAGGTGGAGGAGTCGCTTGCGGCGCTCGGCTTCCGCTGCCGGCGGTTTCCGAACGCGGAGGGCACGAAGGCCAATCTGCTCGCCAGCATCGGCCCCGAGGCGCCCGGCGGCGTCGTGTTCTCCGGCCACACCGACGTCGTGCCCGTGACCGGGCAGGACTGGTCCCATGACCCCTTCGATCCCTGGATCGCCGACGGCCGCCTCCACGGCCGCGGGGCGAGCGACATGAAGGGCTTTCTGGGGGTGGTGCTGGCGCTGGCGCCCGAGATGGCGGCGGCGCCGCTCGCGCGTCCCATCCATCTGGCCTTCAGCTACGACGAGGAGGTGGGCTGCGCCGGCGTGGGCCCCCTCGTGCGGCACCTCAAGGAGGCGGATGTGCGCGCCGAGCTCGTGCTCATCGGCGAGCCGACGGACATGCGCGTCGTCACCGCCCACAAGGGCATCCGCGTGCTGCGCACCGTGGTCCGCGGGCGCCCGGCGCATTCGAGCACGCCGGCGGCCGGTGCGAACGCCATCGCGGCGCTGGCCCGCATCGCGCGCGCCATCGAGGAGGAGGCGGCACGGCTCGCCCGCGAGGAGCGCGACGGGCGCTTCGATCCGCCGCACACCACCGTCAATCTCGGCGAGATCCGCGGCGGGGAAGCGGTCAACATCGTCGCGGGCCGGGCCGAGCTGCTGTGGGAATACCGGCCGCTGCCCGGAAGCGATCCGGACGCGCTCGCGCGGCGGATCGCGGCCTTCGCAGAAGAGCGGGTGCTGCCCGACATGCGGCAGACGGCGCCGGAGGCGGAGATCCTCTTCGAGACGGTGGCGGCGGCGCCGGCGCTGGAGGCCCGCGGCAACGAGACGGCCGAGGAGCTCCTGCGCGGCATCCTCGGCGCCAACCGCAGCCATGCGGTCAGCTTCACCACCGAGGCCGGGCTCTTCCAGCGCATCGCGGGGCTGCCCGCGATCGTCTGCGGCCCGGGCAGCATCGATCAGGCGCATCGCCCCGACGAGTGGGTGGCGCTGGACCAGCTGGCACGCGCGATCCGCCTCGTGCGCGCGCTGATACGCCGGGTGTCGGGACAAGCGTGACATCGAACCCGACTGATGCGCCCGGCCGCGGCGGCCCGCGATGGGGCCGCCGGCCCTGTGGGGGGAGGGGGAGGAGGGGAGCAAGGGGCATCAGGACCGGCGGCCGCACGGGCATCGCGCCTCGGCGATGGGAGACGACCGCTTCCGGGGGTCGTGTCAACGAAGCGGCCGCTCCCACGCCTCACTCACGAGGCATCACCCCCCGCATCAAGACCCGTGCCAATTGCCGGCATATGCGCATATGCTTACAAAACAACGGTTTGCAGGATGGCGCGGCACGGCCGCCCGTGACGATGCCTGCGGAATTCGTTGCATATTCAAAAAACGAATCCCGCTTTGCAAAACGCGGGCAGGGGAGCGGAAGGGCGTCCGCCGGTCCCGCGCCCGATTGTCAATTGCCGGGCGAGCCGCTATCACCCCGCGCGCGAGCGGATGAGAGCAATCCGGGGAAAGACGAGACGATGGCCAGGCCGAAGCACGCGCTGCCCGTCACCCGCGCCGAGGACTTCGCCGAGTGGTATCAGGCCGTGATCGCCGGCGCCGACATGGCCGAGCATTCCGGCGTGCGCGGCTGCATGGTGATCAAGCCCTGGGGCTTCCGCCTGTGGGAGGCTCTCCAGCGCCGGCTCGACCAGCGCATCCGCGAGACGGGCCACGAGAACTGCTATTTTCCGCTCTTCATCCCGCTGCACCTGATCGAGAAGGAGGCGGAGCACGTGGAGGGCTTCGCCAAGGAGATGGCCGTCGTCACCCATCACCGTCTCGAGATGAAGGACGGCGAGCTGGTGCCGGCCGCGCCTCTCGAGGAGCCGCTCGTCGTGCGGCCGACCTCCGAGACCATGATCGGCGAGGCCTTCGCGCGCTGGGTGCGCTCCTGGCGGGATCTGCCCGTGCTGATCAATCAGTGGGCGAATGTCGTGCGCTGGGAGATGCGCCCCCGCCTCTTCCTGCGCACCACGGAATTCCTGTGGCAGGAGGGCCACACGGCTCACGCGACGGCCGAGGAGGCGATGGAGGAGACGCGGCGGATGCTGGAGGTCTACCGCGAGGTGGTGGAAGGCTTCCTGCGCATCCCCGTGATCGCCGGCGTGAAATCCGAGGGCGAGCGCTTTCCCGGCGCGGTGGAGACCCATACCATCGAGGCCATGATGCAGGACGGCCGCGCGCTCCAGTCGGGCACCTCGCACTTCCTCGGCCAGAACTTCGCCCGCGCGGCCGGCATCCGCTTCCAGGACCGGGACGGCGAGCTCAAATACGCCTGGACCACCTCCTGGGGCGCCTCCACGCGGCTCATCGGGGCGCTGATCATGACCCATGCCGACGATGACGGGCTCAGGCTCCCGCCCGGGATCGCGCCGCATCACCTCGTCGTGCTGCCCATCATCCGCGAGGAGACCCATCGTGCGCCCGTGGTGGAGGCGGCCGAGCGCCTCGTCAGGGAAGCGGCGGCCCGGGAATTCGATGACGGGCCGGTGCGGGCGCATCTCGATGCGCGCGACCTGCCCACGCCCGACAGGCGCTGGGAATGGGTGAGAAAGGGCGTGCCCTTCATCGTCGAGATCGGGCCGCGGGATCTGGACAAGGGCACGGTGGCCGTCACGGACCGTCTGGAACTTGCCGCCGGCAAGAGCTTTCCGACGGTTATGGAGTTCCTGGGCGGGCTTCCGGCGCGCCTCGAGGACCACGGCAGGCGCCTGTTCGCGGAGGCGCTCGCCATGCGCGAGTCCCGCACGCGGCGCGACATCACGCGAGCGGAGGAGATGCGCGCCTTCTTTGCGGAGGAAGGCTCGGGCTTCGTGATCGCCCCCTGGTCGGAGGACGAGGCGAGCTTGGAGGCGATCGCGGATCTCGGGGTGAGCGTGCGCTGCCTGCCCTATGAGCAGCCCGATGATGTCGGCTCCTGCGTGCTCACCGGCCGGCCGGCGAAACGGGTCGCCGTCTTCGCCAAGGCCTACTGAAGCCAAGGACGGGCTGCGGCTAGCGCTGCAGCAGGATCAGGCCGCCGCGCGTTCTGAGCCCCGAATAGATGCCGCGGTTGAAATCGGCCGGTTTCGTGCCGTCCGGCATGAAGCCGAAGCGCCGATAGATTTCGGCGTCCGACAGGTTCCGCCAGGCGGGCCCCATCACCTCGGCGAATGAGACGGCCGTCGCCGGGCCGGAGCGGCCGCCGGCGACAAGCTGCGGACGCAGCAGCCGCTCGGCCCGGGCCCGGAGCGGATCGGGCGGCCCGCCGTCGCCGTCACGCGGCGGTGCGAGCCAGACCCAGAACGGCCCCTGGGGGGTGGGCACGAGAACCCAGCGCTCCGGTGCCGCATCGTCCGGCAGGCCGACCGGCGGCATGGGGCGCCGCTCGGCCGGCCGCACGCGAACGGGCAGGCCGCCCGCATCCGCCCGGCCGGCGCGCCGCTCTTCACCGCGCGTCTGCGGCCAGCCCCGCCCGGGCGCGAGCGCGCACGCGAGAACGAGGACGACGGCGACCCCCGCCGCCCACATCCGCCCTCGCGGCGCATGACCTGCGCGGGCCGGGTCTCGGCATGCCACCCGCAGCCTCCCGTTTTCGGCCCCTCGGGCGCCATCCTGCGACCGGTCCGTGGCGACAATGCGGCTTCGCCCACGCGTCATCATGATACACAAAAAGATAAAGATGTGACTAACATGTTGCATGCATGGCCGCCACCTGGTCGCAAGCGTCTGAGTTTGCGGCTGAAACCTTCAGGATGTGGCGAAAATGCAACATGCGCGCAAATTTTCGTTCCTGCGCACATTCTCAGACGCATCCTTGTTGCGCAATTCCCATTCACTCATGTATGAACCAATGTCGCTTCCGCGAGGAATCGGTGCTGCCGCGACCGCGGTCGGGGAAGTCCGCGTGACCGCGGCGGGTGCGGAAGGATCAACCTGATACGGTGTGGAGAGAGGGAGAGACGCATATGTGGCATGAGACGGCATCCCGCCTCGCCTTGACCGCCGCACTTCTTGCGGCGACGGCCACGGCCGCGGCGGCCGAAGACCAGGCCGCCGGTGAGGATCAGGCGAAGGTGACCCAGCTCGAGGAGATCGTCGTCACCGCGCAGAAGCGGGCGGAAAGCCTGCAGGACGTGCCGATGGCGGTGACCGCCATGAGCGGGGATTTCCTGAGCGAGAACGACATCCACGCCTTCGACGAGATCGCCGGCCGCACCCCGGGCCTCGTGTTCTCGGCCTTCACATTGGGCCAGCCCGAGATCGCGCTGCGCGGCATCTCGACGAAGGAGGACGGCCCGGCGGCCTCGGACGCGGTGGTGGTCTCCATCGACGACATCTACATCGCCGCGCGCTCGGCGCAGGTGTTCGACATCTTCGACCTCGAGCGGGTCGAGATCGCCCGCGGCCCCCAGGGCACATTGGCCGGCAAGAACTCGGTGGCCGGCTCCGTCAACTTCGTGACCCTGCAGCCGGGGCCCGAGACGGTCGTGCGCTTCCGCCAGTCCGTCGGCAACTACGACACCTTCGACACCCAGGGGCTGCTGTCCGGCCGGATCGCGAACGGGCTTTACGGAAAGGTCTCCTTCAGCCGGCGCAAGCATGACGGCTTTCTGACGAATGTGCTGCCCGGCTACACGGATCCGGTCTCGGGCCTGTTCGTCCAGAACCCCGACTTCGGCAAGGATCAGGGCGAGCTCGACAGCTTCTACTGGCGGGCCTACCTGCGCTATGCACCGGACGACGCGCCCTTCACGATCAGCCTGATCGCCGATGTCGGCGACGAGGACCACGGCCAGTCGAACCGCGAACCCGTGGGTTCCCTCGGCCCGCTGCACGACTGCGGCTGCGCCTCGGATCCGGTTGCGGTCAACATCGCGCTGGGCGGCGCGGGCGATCCGTGGACGACGCTGGCCGAAACGGACGGCTTCGCCAAGCGCGACATGTGGGGCGTGGCGCTCAAATTCGATTACGCCCTGTCCTTTGCCGATTTTCTCCTGATCGCGAACCACCGCGAAAGCGACTTCTCCTTCCTCGAGGACTCCGAGGGCCTGCCGCCATTCGCGCCGACGATCGATCTGACCGGCAGCTCCGGCAGCCCCGTGCCGCTGCTGACCGCGCCGGCCGACCGCGGTTTCACCTTCGACATCAGCGATGCGGCGGACGAAAAGTCGGTCCAGAACACGCTCGAGGCGCGGCTCACCTCGCCAGGCGGCGGGCGCTGGGCCTGGGTCGTCGGCGCGCTGCTGTCCTTCGAGGACATCAACCGCATCGAGCGCTTCACCTTCCCCACGCTGGGCGGTCCGGCGCCGGCGCCGTTCACCACCGTCGCGCCTCCGTTCGGCACCTCCGACAGCCAGTCCGACCAGCGGATGAACGGCACGAGCTTCGGCATCTTCGGCCAGGCCTCCTATGACCTGACCGACGCGCTGCGGCTGACCGCCGGTCTGCGCTGGTCCTACGACCGCAAGGAGGTGCGGGTGGAAAACACGCTGTTCTCGGGCCTGCCGCTTCTGCTGCAGGGCTTTCCCGCCGTGCGCGCCAAGGCCTCCTGGGACGACGTCTCCTGGCGGGTGGCGCTCGACTACCGCGTGAGCCCGAACGCGATGGTCTATGCGCTGGTCTCGACGGGCTTCAAGTCGGGCGGCTTCGTCGGCGAGCCGACGACAGCCGATGTCGCCACCACGCCGTTCGGCAAGGAGACGGCCCGCAATTACGAGGCCGGCATCAAGGCGGACGCCTTCGACCGCAGGCTCCGGGTCAACATCGCAGCCTTCTGGACCCAGATCGAGGGCCTGCAGGTGACCCGCTTCTTCCAGCCGGTGGGCTCCGGCTTCGGCCAGTTCATCACCGAGAATGCCGGCAAGGCGCGCTCGCGCGGCGTGGAGGTCGAGCTCACGGCGCTGCTCGCCGACGGTCTCGAGGTCGGGGCGAACTACGGCTATCTGAACGCCGAATACGTCAACTTCACCGGCCTGCCGTCGGTCCAGCCGGACGGCTCGATCCTCGAGCCCGGCACCTTCAACGGCAACCAGATGCGCGAGGCGCCGCCGCATTCGGCGAGCGGCTACGTCCAGTACACGCATCGCCTCGACTGGGGCGAGATCACCGCGCGCATCGACGGTCGGTTCCGGGACCGGATGTTCTTCGACCCCTCGAACAACCCCATCTCGCGCGCCGACGCCCACGACGTCTGGGATGCGCGGCTTGCGTGGCGCTCGCCGGACCAGCACTGGGAGCTCGCGCTGTGGGGCAAGAACATCTTCGAGGAGAAGTACATCACCCATCTGTTCACCCAGCGCGGCGGGCGCATCGCCTTCGCCCTCTTCGGCGAGCCGCGGCGCTACGGGTTGAGCCTGACCTACAGCTACTGACCGGCCGCGGGCCAAGCGGCCACGAGCCAAAAATTAAGGGTGCGTCCGCCTGATGCGGGCGCACCCTTCTTGCTGGCACCGCGGTGCACCGCCGGCCGAATCCCCCCGGAACCGGGTGGTTTCGTGCCGCGCGGCATCGGCCGTGGAACCGTGCGCCGCCGCCGCTGATTTTTCTGATTTATGTTCAAATGGTTG
Source organism: Rhodothalassiaceae bacterium (assembly GCA_026004935.1). Taxonomy (NCBI): domain Bacteria; kingdom Pseudomonadati; phylum Pseudomonadota; class Alphaproteobacteria; order Rhodothalassiales; family Rhodothalassiaceae; species Rhodothalassiaceae bacterium. The sequence continues at coordinate 2,799,551 of BPKC01000001.1, read as the reverse complement.
GTGCAGGTGGGCCGGTCCGGCGGCGGAAAGACCTGCGGGTCGCCGACGCGCCGGCACTCCCGAAACTGTCAAGGAAGCGGGAAGTGGAGCCATGTTAGAATGCCGGCGGCTTGGGGATCGCCGCGTCCGCCCGTGATCGCCCTGCGTGCAAGTTCGAGGGGCGGGTGCGCATCGAGCAGCGAGGGAGTGTGACGAAGATGCAGCTCAAGGACCTCTATCCCATCGAGGCGCCGGACTTCTGGCCGGTCAAGGAGGAGATCGACGCCGTCTTCGACTGGCGGTTCGACGACGGCCGCCAGAGCCTGATCCAGCTCTACGAGAAGGGCAAGCGCAAGCAGTGGAACGCGGCCGAGCGCATCGACTGGTCGCTCGAGCTCGATCCCGAGAACCCGCAGGAGCTGCCCGAGGACACGATGCCCCTGAAGGGTGCGCCCTTCTACGAGCGCATGCCCGAAAAGGACAAGATCGCGCTGCGTGTCGGCCATCAGGCCTGGACGATCTCCCAGTTCCTGCATGGCGAGCAGGGCGCGCTGTTCTGCGCCGCCAAGATCGTCCAGCAGGTCCCGGACCTCGATTCCAAGCTCTATGCCGCAACCCAGGTGGTGGACGAGGCGCGGCATGTGGAGGCCTACAAGCGTCTGCTGGAGAAGTTCGGCATCGCCTGGCCGATGACCGGCCCGCTTGCGACCCTGCTGGAGCAGGTGCTCGCCGACAGCCGCTGGGACATGACCTATCTCGGCATGCAGGTGGTGATCGAGGGGCTGGCGCTGGCCGCCTTCGCGACGATCCGCGACCAGGCCCAGAATCCGCTGGCCCAGCAGGTCAACGCCTATGTGATGGAGGACGAGGCGCGCCATGTCGCCTTCGGCCGCCTGGCGCTCAGGGACTACTACCCCGAGCTCTCCGAGGCCGAGCGGGCCGAGCGCGAGGAGTTTCTCGTCGAGGCCTGCTATCTCATGCGCGACCGCTTCGAATCGCGGGAGGTCTGGGCCCATTACGGCCTGCCGGTGGACGAATGCGTCGCCTACATGAACGAAAGCGAGGGCATGCGGATCTTCCGCAACTACCTCTTCAGCCGCATCGTGCCGGTGGTCAAGGACATCGGCCTGTGGGGGCCGAAGGTCCAGGAGGCCTATCGCAAGATGGGCGTGCTCGACTACGCGAATGTCGATGTCGACGCGCTCAACAGGCGCGACGAGGAGATCGCCGCCGAGTTCGACGCCCGCCGCCGCCATGTGGAGGAGGTCGCGCGGATGGCCGGGGAGTGACCGCCAGGTCGCGGTCCCCGGCGGGCGGCAGCCGTTCATCGCCCCTCAGCTGCCGGTGAGCGCGGTGGAAAGCGTCACCCGCCGGCTTGACCGGCGGGTCCAGCCGGAAGGGGACCCAAGCACCGGCGCCGGGACTGCCATCACCGCCTCATGGGTTCGCCGGTCAAGCCGGCGAACGACGTGGTGGGGTGCGCGCCGGCTTGTCTTCCGTGTCTGAAGACTGATGACTGATCACCGATGACCGGAAGGGTTCGCCGGTCAAGCCGGCGAACGACGCGGGGGGTGCGCGCCGGCTTGTCTTCCGTGTCTGAAGACTGATGACTGATCACCGATGACCGGAAGGGTTCGCCGGTCAAGCCGGCGAACGACGTGGTGGGGTGCGGGCCGGCTTGTCTTCCGTGTCTGAAGACTGATGACTGATCACCGATGACCGGAAGGGTTCGCCGGTCAAGCCGGCGAACGACGTGGTGGGGAGGTCGTCACCGCCGGTGCGCGTCCTTGACCCCAGGAGCCGGCGCACCCGGCTGCGCGCCCGAGCCTCCCCCCCCGCGGACACCTTTTCTTCGTCACCCGCCGGCTTGACCGGCGGGTCCACACACTTGCCGCCGGCCGATGGGTTCGCCCGTCGCTCCTGCCCGCCCGCCGATCGGCGATCGCCGATCACCGGACGCCCGCGACGGACGGCGGGCGATCGGCGACCGGCTCCCCGCACCAGGGCAGGAAGCGGGCGCCCGGGTCGCCGAAGCCCCGCGGCGCCGCAAGGGGCCCGTCCGCCGTCGTGCGCAGAAGGACCTCTGGCACGGCGGGCGGTTCGTCGCATTCCGGGTGGCGGGCGAGATACAGGCGGAGACTTTCCGCCGCGAGCCGCGGCTGGTCCAGAATCGCGACGGGCTCCGGCAGCACGGCGCGGAACACGTCGGCGATCAGGGGATAGTGGGTGCAGGCCAGCGCGGCGCGGGTGATCGTCCAGCCGCGCCGGGCGGCCTCCGCGGCCGCGTTCTCGAAGGCGCGGGCGACAAGCCCGCGCAGCTCGGCATCCGCCGCGCCCGCCTCGATCGCCCGCGCCAGACCCGGACAGGGCTGCTCGATCACCGGCAGGCCCGGGTCGTGCCGGGCGATCTCGCGCGCGAACGCATGGCTTGCGACGGTCGTCGGGGTCGCGAAGATGACGACGGCCTCACCGGTCCGCGGCAGGACGCCGGCGCACGCGACCCGCTCCCCGGGCGGCCGCCAGGGGTGGCCGGTGAGCGCCTCGACCAGGGGGATGTGGACGCCGAGAATCCGCCGCTCGGGCGCGACCCGCGGCAGCCACGTCCGCTGCAGCCGGCGCAGCGCCACCGCGGCCGCGGTGTTGCAGGCGAGCACGACGAGGCGGCAGCCGGCGGCGAACAGCCGCGCCACCCCCGCCCGGGTCAGCGCCTCCACCTCCTCCATGGGCCGCTCGCCGTAGGGCTGATGGCGATGGTCGCCGAGATAGAGAAAGCCGCGCTCGGGCAGCGCGGCCTTCAGCGCCGCCAGCACCGTCAATCCGCCCGAGCCCGAATCGAAGACGCCGATCACCGCCTGCGCCATCCTCCGCCGCCGGGCCGCACCCCCGGCACGGCCCGCATCGTCCATCCGCCGCGCCTTCTAGCGGGCAATTGCGGCGGCGCAAAGGCCGACCATGCCGGTTTCAGGACGCCGGCGGCCCCTTGAGCTCGACGACATTGCCGTCGGGATCGGCGAGATAGAGCGACGGGCCGGTGCCCTCGGCCCCGTAGCGCGGCGCGACCGGTCCGGCTTCCACGCCGTGGCGGGCGAGATGCGCGCGGATCGCCGCCTCGTCGAAGGGCGCGATCCGGAGGCACAGATGATCCATGTTGCGCGCAGCGCCGGCGTCCCGGCGGGCGGAGGCCTGCGCCGGCACGGCGAGGATGTCGATGAGGCTTGCGCCGGCGCGCAGCTGCACCAGCCCGATGCCGTCCACCCGCCGCTCGACCGCGGCACCGAGAACGCCGGTGTAGAAGGCCTCGAGCACCTGCGGGCGGCAGGTGCGGATGACCACGTGGTCGATGCCGAGAAGCGAAAAGGGCGGGTCATCTCCTGCGGGTCCTGCGTGCTGCGCCGGCATCGCCGTGCGGTCCCCTCTCAAGCCTGTCGCGCCGTCACCGCCGCCAGGCCGGGCGGACGTCGACATGGGCGATCAGCATGTCGATCTCGCGCCCGTCGGACGAAAGCGGCATCACGAGCGTCGAATAGCTGTCGTAGTCGCGGTTGGCCCATCTGAGCGGCAGGTCGAGCGCCATGTAGGGGCGGCGATTTGCGACCATCCAGCGGTAGCGCTCCACGAGCGGTGCACCGCCCGGCAGATCCGCCACCCACATCCCCGTCGGATCGTAGCCAAGGACCTCGACGAAATCGCTGCCGACCAGCCGCACGCGAAAGCGCGGCTCCTCGGGCAGCACGTCGTGGAGCGTGATGCCGGCCAGATGCCGGCCCATGACCCGCGGCTCGAAGTCGGAACGCGCGGGCATCTCGCGCGCGCCGCGCGCGCGGAACCACCAGGCGTGCAGAAGGCGGCCGCCTTCCCAGGGCACGAGCGTGTTCTCGTCGACCGGCTGCAGCGCCGCCACGCCGGGGTCCCGCCGGAAGCTGCGATGATCCTCTTCGCTCACGCGAGCCTCTCCCGCCCTGCCGGCGCCCGCCTCGCCCCCGTCCCGCTTCGGGACATCTCCTGATACCAGACCGCCGGGCCGCGCACAATCTCGCGTCCCGCGCACCCGCCGTGCGCGCACGCCCGTGCGCGCTCGTTCGCATCATGCGCGCGGGCGCGTCACCTCTAGTGGCCGGTGATGCTGTCGCGCCTGTAGCCGTAGGCGGCGCCCCAGCGGTCCGTCATCTCGGACCGGATCCGCCACAGCTCCGGGAAGAAGCGGGTCTTGAGCCCCTCGTTGAGCAGCTCCACCGAACGGCCCTTGAGCGATTTGGCCTCCATGCCGATGGAACGGTGGATGAGCTGGATGTGGTGGTAGCGGAACTTCTGAAACAGTTCGTCAAATTCCGTCAGCGCCTCGGCCACCATGTAGGCCTCGTCATGGGCGTAGCCGGTGTCGTAGACGTCCGCGATGCTGCGACCTTCCGGCTCCAGATAGGCCGCGACATAGGTCCTCCACAGGAACGGCGGCATTCTGAGGAGGGTGCGGAAGCCGGGGGATTCCTGCCCCGAGCCGTTGCCGAGCTGGAGCCGGATCTCCTGGTAGTCCTTCGGCGACATCGTCTCGAGCAGGCCGAGCTGCTCGGTCATCAGCCGCAGGATGCGGTGGACGCGGTCGAAAAGGGTGAGGACCCTGCAGGTCTGGCGCGCCGCCATGCGCTCGTCGATCTCGAGCAGCGTCCAGGCGGCGAGCTTCATCCACAGCTCCTCGATCTGATGGACGATCTGGAACTGCAGCTCGTCGTGATTGCACAGCCGATCATAGGGCTTCTGGGCCGAGAGGATCTGCTGCGTGTTGAGATAGATCTCGTAGTCCAGCGATCCGTCGCCCGCCATCAGCTTGTAGAAGACGTCGCGATCCATGGGCTCTCTCCATCATCATCCCCACGATGCGGGCGCCCGATGCGCTGCCGGCGCCGCGCCGCGCTCATGGGCCGCATCCTAGCCCGCGCAGCCCTCCGGTTCCAGTTGGTTGAGGATTCATCTACCCCGCCTGCGGCGACCCTTGCCCGGTGCGCCGGCTGCGCAGGATTGCGGGCCGGGCGCGCGTATGGGATCATGGAGAGATGATGCGGCAGGCATGGATGCGGCAGGACGAGCGGCGGGTGCAGGCGGCGGCGCCGAGCGACGAGGAACTCGTGGCGGCCGTCGCCTCGACGCGGGATGCACAGGCCTTCCGCCTGCTCGTCGACCGGCATGCGGCGCGCGCGCTCAGGGTTGCCGAGCGCACCCTCGTCAACCGCGCCGATGCGGAAGATGCGGTCCAGGAGGCCTTCCAGCGCCTGTGGCATCAGGCGCGGCGGTTCGACCCGGCGCGCGGGCGCTTCGTCTCCTGGTTCCTGCGGGTGGTGGTCAACGCCTGCCGGGACCGCCGGCGCCGCGCGCAGCGCCGGCCGGTCACGGGCCTCCTCGAGGTGGAGGAGGCGGCGGCTGATCTGGACGGGGTCGAGCGTCTCGACCGGGTGCATGCGGTGCGCGAGGCCGTCGCGCGTCTGCCCCTGCGCCAGCGGGTCGCGGTCGTGCTGACATATTACGAGGGCCTGTCGAACCGCGAGGCGGCCGAGGCCATGGGCGTGTCGGTCAAGGCCTTCGAGGCGCTGCTCGTGCGCGCCCGGCGCCAGCTTCTCGCGACGCTGAGCGGATGAGGGTGCGGGCACGGGCGCAGGATGGACGGGAGCCGGTGGTGATGGAAGGCGGCGAGGAGCGAAGAGCGGAAACCGACCCGGTGCGCGCGCGGACGGGCGGCGACGATGAGGCGCGGATTGCGGCGCTGCTCGCCCGGTGGCCCGAGCCGCGCCCGCCGGATGCGGCGCTGCTCGCCCGGCTCCATCGCATACCGGAGGCGGCCCGGCGCCGGGACCGCGGGGTTTTCGGGCTTGCGGCGGCGCTCGGGCCGTGGTGGCGCGATGCCGCGCTGAAGCCGCTCATCCTGGGGCAGGCGGCGCTCGTGCTGGTGGCGCTGATCGCCGGGATCATGCTGGGCGGCGTCGAGCGGCGGCCGGTGGTGATGCTGGATGTCACGCCGCTGATCACGGCCGAGCTGCCGTTGACGGAGGGCTGGCCCCAGGGGCGGGGCTTCTGATGGACCGGCGGCTGAAGATCCTCATCCTCGTCGCGGGGCTGTCGCTCGCCGCCAATGTCTTTCTCGCCGGCCTGTGGCTGGGCGGGCGGCTGCGCCCGTCGACGGGCGAGGGCGATCCGCAGAGCTTCACGCTGCGCTTCGTCGTGCCGGACGAAACCCTGCCCGAGGATCTGCGGGCCCGCCTGCTCGCCAATCTCGGACGCGACCGGCAGGAGGTCGCCCGCCGGCTCGCCCGGCTGAGGGCGGCGGAGGCCGAGGTCCGCGCGGCGCTCGCGGCCGAACCCTTCGACAGGGCGCGGCTCGATGCGGCCTTCGCCGAGCTGCGCCGGGCCTATGCGGAGCTGCAGGTTCCCGTCCAGCGCAGCCTCACCGGTGCGGCCGCCCATCTCGACCCCGCCCGCAGACGCGCGCTCGCCGAGCGGCTCATGGTGCTCGAGGCCCGGCGCGGCGAGCTCGCGCGGCGCGCCGCGGCGCTCACCGCGGATCGCGGCGCGGACGAGGCGGTGCTGGAGCTGCTGTCCCCGCGCTACGGCGAGCTCAAGGCGGAGCTTGCGGCGCTGGAGGCGGAGATGCTGCGCCTGCAGCGCGAACTCGGTGCCGAGCAGGGCGACCCCGCCCCGCCGCGCTAGCTGGTGGGCGCGTCCCCGGCCTCGATGGTCGCGAGCAGCTCTTCGAGGCTGTGCCGCAGTTTCGCGAGCTCGCGCGGGCTGGAGAGCCGGTGGTCGCCGTTGCGGATCAGCGTGAGCGCCACATCCTCGGCCATCAGCCGCTCGGCGAGCTCGAAGGACAGCTCCCAGGGCACGTCCTTGTCGCGCATGCCGTGCAGGATGCGCACGGGCGCGCGGATCGGCACCGGATTGTAGCCGGCGAGCACCAGATGCCGGCGCGCCTCCTCGATGAAGCCGTGGCTGATGACAAGCGGCTCCTCGCCGTCCTCCGCCGCCGGCAGCGTGAGGGTCCCCGTCTCCTTCAGCCGGGCGCGTTCATCGGCCGTCAGCGCGTCCCAGATGAGCCGCTCGGTGAAGTCGGGCGCGGGCGCGATGAGAAGCAGGCCCTTCACCTGCTCCTTCAGCCGGCGCGCCGCAAGCAGCGCGATCCAGCCGCCGAGCGAGCTTCCCACCAGCACCACGGGGCCCGGGGCGGCCTCGGCGATCACGCCGAGCGCATCCTCCAGCCACATGCCGATGCGGCCGTCCTCGAACCGGCCGGAGGAGGCGCCGTGGCCGGAATAGTCGAGGCGGATGAAGGCGCGACCCTCGGCGCGGGCCCAGGCGTCGAGAAAGGTCGCCTTGGTGCCCGTCATGTCCGAGCGCAGGCCGCCGAGGAAGACCACGGCGGGCGTGCGCCCCGGCACCTGTTCATAGGCGATGCGGCGTCCGGCGACGGCGACGAAACGGGGCATGGGGGGATTCCTCCAATCCATGGTCGGGTGACGCCGCAAGGCGCGGGCCGGCATCCCGACCGCTTCCATGACCTATCCCGTGTGCCGGGCCGGCGGCAACCCGCCTTGCTTGACAGGCCGGTGCGGGCGGTGATTAGTGCGGCGGGTTCCGCGGGCCGCCGCGTGCGACGCGGAACGGACGGATCGCGGCAGGCGGGAGCGACGAGAACGGAGCCATGAACGAGGTGGCGGTGAGCTCGGGCGTGGTGCGGATCACGCTGCCCGACGGCAGCGTGCGCGAATACGACCATGCGCCCACCGGCGAGGAGATCGCCCGCGACATCGGCCCGGGACTCGCAAAAGCGGCGCTGGCGGTGAAGGTGAACGGCCGGCTGCAGGATCTCTACCTGCCGATCACGGAGGATGCCGAGGTCGAGATCATCACCCGCAAGAGCCCCGAGGCGCTGGAGCTGATCCGTCATGACGCCGCGCACATCCTGGCGGAGGCCGTCCAGGAGCTCTATCCCGGCACCCAGGTGACCATCGGCCCGACCATCGAAGACGGCTTCTACTACGACTTCGCCCGCGACGAGCCGTTCACCCCGGAGGATCTCGAGCGCATCGAGCGGCGCATGCACGAGATCGTGGACCGCGCCGAGCCCATCCGCCGCGAGGTCTGGGACCGCGAGGAGGCGATCCGCTACTTCCGCTCCATCGGCGAGGAATACAAGGCCGAGATCATAGAGGATCTGCCCGAAGACGAGGAGATCTCGATCTACCGCCACGGCGACAGATGGCTCGATCTGTGCCGCGGTCCGCACATGCCGAGCTCGAAGGACACGGGGCACGCCTTCAAGCTGATGCGGGTGGCCGGCGCCTACTGGCGCGGGGACTCCCGCAATCCCATGCTCCAGCGCATCTACGGCACCGCCTGGCGGGACGAAAAGGAGCTCAAGGCCCATCTCCACCGCCTGGAGGAAGCCGAGCGCCGCGATCACCGCCGGCTGGGGCGCGAGCTCGACCTCTTCCACTTCCAGGAGGAGGCGCCGGGGATGGTCTTCTGGCATCCGAAGGGCTGGACCATCTACCGCGCGCTGCAGGCCTACATGCGCCGGCGCCTCGATGCGGCCGGCTACCGGGAGGTCAACACGCCGATGATCGTGGACCGGTCGCTGTGGGAGCGTTCGGGCCACTGGGAAAAGTTCCGCGAGAACATGTATGCGCTCGAGATCGACGAGCGCGATTTCGCCATCAAGCCGATGAACTGCCCCTGCCATGTGCAGATCTTCAACCGGCGCATCCACAGCTACCGCGATCTGCCGCTGAGGATGGCCGAGTTCGGCTCCTGCCACCGCTACGAGCCGTCGGGGGCGATGCACGGGCTGATGCGGGTGCGCGGCTTCGTGCAGGACGACGCCCACATCTTCTGCACCGAAGACCAGATCGAGTCCGAGACCCGGGCGTTCACGGAGCTTCTTTTCCAGGTCTACCGCGACCTCGGGTTCGAGGATGTCACCATCAAGTTCTCGGACCGGCCCGCAAAGCGCGCCGGATCGGATGCCACCTGGGACCGGGCGGAGGCCGCGCTTCAGGATGCGGTGCGGGCGATGGGGCTCGCTGTCGAGCGCAATCCCGGCGAGGGCGCCTTCTACGGGCCGAAGCTCGAATTCGTGCTGAGAGACGCCATCGGCCGCGACTGGCAGTGCGGGACGCTGCAGGTGGACTTCGTGCTGCCGGAGCGGCTGGATGCCAGCTACATCGGCGCCGATGGCGACCGCCACCGGCCGGTGATGCTGCATCGCGCGATCCTGGGGTCCTTCGAGCGCTTCATCGGCATCCTCATAGAGCATTACGCCGGCTGGATGCCGCTGTGGCTCGCCCCCGTGCAGGCGGCGGTGCTGACGATTACGAGCGACGGCGACACATGGGCGCGCGAGGTGGCCGAAGCGCTGAAGGCGGCCGGGCTCAGGGCCGAGGCGGATCTGAGGAACGAGAAGATCAGCTACAAGATCCGCGAGCACACGCTGGCCAAGGTGCCGCATCTCGTCATCATCGGCCGGCGCGAGGCGGAGGAGCGCCGCGTGACCCTGCGCAGCCATGGGAGCGAGCGCCAGGAAAGCCTCGATCTCGACGCGCTCGTCGCGAAGCTGTCCGCGGCGGCCCGGCCGCCGGCATGAGCACGGCCATGTCCGGCATGCGTTTTTTTGGCCGGTGTGGCTTTTCGGTCACTCGCCTTCCCGCAAAGCTTGGGCTATGATGCCGCACCCCGCCGGTGCGGCCGGCGGGGCGGGTGCATTCATGTGCGCCCGGACGGAAACGGAAAAGGGAGAACCAGACCATCGCTGACCTTCGTCGCAGAATGGCTCCGCAGCCCCGCTCCTCGGGACCGCGGGTCAATGACGCCATCACCGCACGCGAGGTGCGCCTCATCGGCCCGGACGGGCAGAATCACGGCATCGTCGACATCCACACCGCTCTCGAGATGGCCGAAGAGGCCGGTCTCGATCTCGTCGAGATCGCACCCCAGTCCACGCCGCCCGTGTGCAAGGTGATGGATTTCGGCAAATACAAGTACGAACAGCAGAAAAAGGCGGCCGCGGCCAAGAAGAAGCAGAAGACCCAGGAGGTCAAGGAGCTCAAGATGCGGCCGACCATCGACGATCACGACTTCGATACCAAGATGAAGGCGGCCGAACGCTTTCTCACGGCGGGCGACAAGGTCAAGCTCACCATCCGCTTCCGCGGCCGCGAACTCTCGCATCAGGAGCTCGGCCGCGCCGTGCTGGAACGGGCCGAGGCGCGGCTTGCCGAACTCGCCAAGGTCGAGGCGGCCCCGCGCATGGAGGGCCGTCAGATGACGATGGTGCTGGCGCCCGCCAAATAGGCCGCTTCTTCTCCCTCTCACCGGCTCTTCCGCCCGCCGCGCGCTTGGCGGCCGCGGGGGGCTGTGACATGATGGCGGCCGAGGGTCGGCGGGCGGAAGGAGGAGAGGCACCGCACATGCGCCGCGCGCGCCTGCGCCATGGCGGCCGCGGATCCCGGCGGATCGTGGCGGGGCTTCTGCCGGGCCTCGTGCTGCTGCTCGCCGCGGCTGCCGCCGGGCCGGCAGGCGGCGGGGGCGCATGCCCGGTCGCCGCCCTGGAGGAGGCCTTCGCGGCGGGGCGCCATGACGCGGTGATCGCTGCGGCCGAGGGCGGGCGGTGCGCGGATCTGCTGGCGCTCGGCGCCCGCGCGGCGCTGGCGCAGGGCGCGTTCCTGCCGCCGGGCGCGGCGCGGCAGCGGATCGTCGAGACGGCGCGGGCGCTCGCCGAACGGGCGCTCGAGATGGATCCCGACAATGTGTCGGCGCTTCTGCAGGCGGCCGCCGCCTACGGCTTCCGCGCCGTCGAATCGCGCAGCATCGCCGATGTGCACCGGGCGCGCGCGCTGCTCGAGCGGGCCGAAGCGCTGGCGCCCGACAATCCCTTCGTGATCGCGGCCATCGCCACCTGGCATGCCCGCACGCGCCTCGGAGCGGGCGGCGTGATCGGGCCGCTGTTCTTCGGTGCGCGCAAGGGTGCGGCGCGGCGCCGGTGCGAGGAGGCGATCGCGCGCGCGCCGGACGAGCCCGCCATCGTCATCGGCTGCGGGCTGACGCTGGTGGCGCTGGGCGACGAGGGCCTCGCACGCGGCCTCGCCCTCCTGCGCGACGCCCGCGCCCTGGCGCCGAAGGACGCGTTCACCCGCGCGCTCAAGGAGCGGGCCATGGCGCTTCTTGCGGCGGCGGACGAAGGGGTGGAGCCGCGCGCGCTGATCGAGCTCGCGCGGGGCCTTCTGCCCTACGCCGACCGCCCGCCCGGCGGCTGAGGCCCCGGTCAGGCCATGTACTGGCCGCCGTTCACCGCGATCGTCGCCCCGGTGATGAAGCCCGCCTCGTCCTCGGTGAGGAAGACGACGGCGCGGGCGATCTCCTCCGGCTTGCCGAGGCGGCCGACCGGGATGCGCGCGATGATCTTCTCGAGCACATGCTGGGGCACCGCGGCGACCATGTCGGTGTCGATGTAGCCGGGGGCGACGGCGTTCACCGTCACGTTGCAGCGCGCACCTTCCAGGGCGAGCGCCTTGGTGAATCCGATCATGCCCGCCTTGGCCGCGGCGTAGTTCGTCTGGCCGTACTGGCCGGCCTGGCCGTTGATCGAGCTGATGTTGACGATGCGGCCGAAGCCCCGCTCGCGCATGCCGGGAAAGACCGCCTTCGCCATGTTGAAGCAGGAGGAGAGATTGGTCGCGATCACCTCCTCCCACATCTCGCGGGTCATCTTCACCAGCGTCGCGTCACGGGTGATGCCGGCGTTGTTGACGAGAATGTCGACGGGGCCGAGTTCCGCCTCCACCCTGGCGACGCCGGCCTGGCAGGCGTCGAAGTCGGCCACGTCCCACTTGAAGGCGGGAATGCCCGTCTCGGCCGTGAACGCCTTCGCCCGCTCGTCATTGCCGTGATAGGTGACGGCGACCTTGTGTCCCCTCTCCTTCAGGGCCCTTGCGATCGCGGCGCCGATGCCGCGCGTGCCGCCGGTGACCAGTGCGACTCGTCCCGTCATGTCTGCTGCTCCCGTCTCCGCTCGTCTTCCACCCTTGAATCCCGCACGCACACGCCCCTGCGCGCCGCAGGAGCCGCCTCCTCACAACGGCGCCGGCCCCGTGCGGGTTCCCGTCCCGTCCCTTGCGCGGATCCCGTCCCCGCGCCCGCTCGATGGCGGGCGTCTTGGACCACGGCATGAGCGGCTCCGATGGCGGGAATGCGGCGGCCGGCTCATGACGCAGTGCAAAATCACCCTTGCATGACGCGCGCGCTGCGGCAAGACTGGGGCGCGCGAACGGGAAGGCGGCCTGCCAGGATCGGGACATGAGCGGGGAGAAGACGGCCGAGCCGGTGGTCATCAAGAAATACGCGAACCGCCGGCTCTACAACACCGAGACGTCGAGCTACGTGACGCTGGAGGATCTGGCCGAGCTGGTGCGCGCCGGCCGCGACTTCGTGGTGCGCGACGCGAAGACGGGCGAGGATCTCACGCGCCAGGTGCTCACCCAGATCATCTTCGAGCAGGAAAACAGGGGCGCGACCCTGCTGCCGGAGGATTTCCTGCGCCAGCTCATCCGCTTCTACGGCGACAGCCTGGGCCAGATGCTGCCCCGCTATCTCGAGGCGGCGATGCAGGCCTTCGTCTGCCAGCAGGACGAGATGCGCCGGATGATGACGCGGGCGATGGACCCGACCGGCATGTGGCAGGCGATGGGCCGGATGGCCGAAGAGGGCATGCGCAACTTTCAGCAGGCGATGGCGGCCTTCTGGGGCCAGATGCCGGCCGCATCCGCGCCGGCGGACGAGCCGGCCGCGCGCGAGCCCGCGGACGGCGGGGCCGCGAACCGGCTGTCCGTGCTCGAGCGCCAGCTGGCCGCGATCGAGCGCGAGCTCAAGGAGCTCAAGAAGGGCCGCTCCGGCTCCTCCTCGTGAGAGCCGGCGTCCTTGTGCGCGCGGCGCCGGCCATGCTACCGGCCGGCCCGGCACCGGCGGCGCGCCGCCCGGCGTGCGCCGCGACCCGTGTGCGATTGGAGAATCTGTCATGGACCGGGAAGCGATTCTCGACGAGTTCCGGGCGGCCGGGGCCTATCTCGAGGGCCATTTCATCCTCTCCTCGGGCCGCCACAGCCCCGTCTATCTGCAGTGCGCCCGGGTGCTGATGGATCCGCGCCGGGCCGCGCGCCTGTGCGCGGCGCTGGCGGACAGGCTGCGCGCGGCCGGGCTGGCCGAGGGCATCGAGCTCGTCGTCTCGCCGGCCATGGGCGGGGTGATCGTGGGCTACGAGATGGGCCGCCAGCTCGGCGTGCCCGCGATATTCGCGGAACGCGTGGAGGGGCGGCTCATGCTGCGCCGCGGTTTCGCCATTAATCCGGCGCAAAGAATTCTGATGGTAGAGGATGTGGTGACCACCGGCCTGTCGTCGCGCGAGACGCTTGATCTCATCCGCGCGCATGGCGGCGAGCCGGTGGCGGCCGCGGCGCTGGTTGACCGCTCGGGCGGGCGTGCGGATCTCGGCGTGCCCTTCGTCGCGCTGCTCGAGATCGATGCGCCGAGCTTCGCGCCCGAGGAGGTGCCGGAGTGGCTCGCCCGCATTCCGGCGGAAAAGCCGGGCAGCCGGCATCTCGCGGCGAAGGCGGCCGGCGGCGGCTGACGGCGCCGGGCTCGGGGTCCGGCAGGCGGACGGCGGAAGCTGACGGGAGAAGGCGTCTTGCGCATCGGCATGCGCCGGGGTTCGGGAAGCTGGACGCGGCATCTCAGGCCGCGGATGGGGCGGCTGTCCCGCTACGCCTGGAAGCGCATGCTGCGGCTTCAGGCCAGCCCCCATGCGGTCGCGGTCGGGGTGGCGGTGGGCGTCGCGATCTCGTTCACGCCGCTAATCGGCTTCCACCTGCTGCTTGCGGCCGCGGTCGCCTGGGCCTTGCGCGGCAACGTGCTGGCCGCCTGGATCGCGACCCTCGTCGGCAATCCCTGGACCTTCCCCTTCATGTGGTCGGCAAGCTACATGCTCGGCCGGGTCCTTCTCGGCCACGGGGCCGGGCCCGCGGGCTTCGAGATCGGGCGCGTGCTGGCCGATCCCGTCGCGACGCTGGCGCCCGTCTTCTGGCCGACGACGCTGGGCGGCCTTCTCCTCGGCTCCGCGATCGGCGCCGCCGTCTACTATCCGCTCTGCCGGGCCATTGCGGCGCACCGCGCGCATCGGGCAAGAAGGATGGCGGACGCCCGCGCGCGCAGGCTTGCGGGCGGGGCTCGAAGCAGGGTGAGGGAAGAGCGTGCCGATGCGGCCTGAACGGATCCGGCTCGGCCTCAACATCGATCATGTCGCGACCATCCGCAACGCCCGCGGCGGGCGCCATCCGGACCCCCTGCGCGCGGCGAAGCTCGCGGTGGTGGCGGGTGCCGACCAGGTGACCGCGCATCTGCGCGAGGACCGGCGGCACATCACCGATGCGGACATCGACCGGCTGATCCATGAGGTGCCGCTGCCGATCAATCTCGAAATGGCGGCGACCGAGGAGATGCTGGCCATCGCTCTGCGCCACCGCCCGCACGCCTGCTGCTTGGTGCCCGAGCGGCGCGAGGAGCTGACCACCGAGGGCGGGCTCGATGCGGCCGGTCAACGGGACGGGCTCGTGCGTTATGTTTCGGCGCTGCAGGAGGCGGGCATCCGGGTCAGTCTCTTCATCGATCCCGACCCCCGGCAGATCGAGGCGGCGGCGGCCCTGGGCGTGCCCGTCGTGGAGCTGCACACGGGCCGCTACTGCGACGCAGACGGTGCCGCACGCGAGACGGAGCTTCAGCGCCTTGCGGAGGCGGCCCGTCTCGGCGCCGAAGCGGGGCTCGAGATCCACGCCGGCCACGGGCTCAGCTACGAGACGGTCAAGCCGGTCGCGCGCATTCCGCAGGTGGTGGAGCTCAACATCGGCCACTTCCTCATCGGCGAGGCGATCTTCACCGGCCTCATCCCGGCGGTGCGGCGCATGCGCCAGCTCATGGACGAGGCGCGCGCCGAGCTCGCGACCAAGCTTGTGGAGCAGGGGTGATCGTCCTCGGCATCGGCCACGACCTCGTGGACATCCGCCGGATCGCGGCGGCGCTTGCGCGCCATGGCGACCGCTTCCGGCGCCGCGTCTTCACCGAAGACGAGATCGCGCGCGCCGAGACGCGCGCCGATCCGGCCGCCGTCTATGCCCGCCGTTTTGCGGCCAAGGAGGCCGCCGCCAAGGCGCTGGGGACGGGGTTCGCACGCGGGATCTCCTGGCGCGAGATCGCGGTCGCAAACGACGAGGCGGGCCGGCCCCGCCTCGTGCTTGCGGGGCGGGCCGGCGCGCGGGCCCGGGCGCTCGCGCCCGCCGGCTGGCGGGTGGAGGCGCATGTGAGTCTGAGCGACGAACCGCCCTATGCCTCGGCCTTCGTGGTGCTTCTCGCGCTGCCCGGGCAGACGCCGCCCGCTGCGCCGGGCGCATCCTCCTCTTGACCCTGTAGCCGCTGCAGGGGGCACGACTCGACGGGACGCGCGGCCCGCCGCCGGCGTGCCGCAGGGGTAAACAAGGAGAAGCCGGTGATGGACGACCGGAAGCTGATCGCGACCGGCGCGATCGGAACCGTGATCGCGGCGCTGTGCTGTTTTACGCCGGTGCTGGTGCTGCTGCTGGGGGCGCTCGGGCTGTCGGCCTGGGCGGGATGGCTGGACTACGTGCTGTTTCCGGCCCTCTTCGTCTTTCTCGGGATCATGGCCGTCGGGATTGCGCGCCGGATGCGGCGCGACCGCGCCGGTAGGGACGGGTGCTGCTGACGGGACGGCACCGGCCGCGCGCCGTCACGTCCAGTCGATGGCACCGCCCTCGCTCGGCTTCTGCAGCAGGCCTCTTGCGGCATCCTCGCGCTCGGCCCGCGCCAGGTCCTCCGGCGTGATCTCGCCTCTGAGCAGCATTTCGGCGCGCTTGCGCCGGCGTTCGGCCTCGGCGTTGAGCTGCGCGTCCTCCTGGCGGCGGCCGTAGAGCGCGAACCACATCACGAGCGCGAAGGCGACGAGGTTCCAGAAGGCGAAATAGATCGTCTCAAGCATCGCCCCCTTCCTTCGTCTGCGGCGCCAGGCGCGGGCCGAAGCCGCCGAGCGCCGTCTGGCGCCGGCGCCAGCGCTCGTATTTGGGATCGATCTCGCGGACCCGCCGCCAGCGCGCCGTCGTCGGCACCTCGACCGCGGAAAAGCGCGCCCAGGCGGGCACGGGCCCTTCGGGGATGGCGGGCGAGGGTGTCGTCTCCGCCGCCGCGAGAGGTGCGGCCGGGGCGGCCAGCGGAGAGCGGTCGCGCTCGTGCGCCAGCACGGCCTCCACCATCTTCACCAGCACCGCCGTGATCGCGACGAGCTGGAAGTAGAAGTCGAACATCGGCAGATGCATCACGATCCCGACGGCGGCAAAGCCCACGAAGCTCGCCTGCATCGCCAGCGCCAGCTCATGCGCCCATTTGAGATCCGCCCTCGTCTCCGTGACCCGCACGAGCGACCGGCAGGAGAAGATCGCCATGAACAGGATGCAGACGAAGAGGAACAGACCGGGGTAGCCGTATTCTCCGAGATTGCCGAAATAGATCGAGTGCCATTCGCGCGGCTTCTCTCCTGCCGGTACGTATTTGGCCTGGAAGTCCGGATGCCGCCAGCCATCCGTGCCGACGCCGAAGATCGGGTGGTCGGCGCTCGAACGGGCCGCCGCGCGCCACATCGTCACGCGGCCCATGAAGGAGGCGTCCTTGTTGTATTCGGAGATCGTTTCCATGCGCGCGCGCCAGTTGGCGGGCATCACCTCCCAGACGATGGGGGCGGCCACGAGCAGCAGCAGCATGAGGATGATCAGCCGGCGGTGGCGCAGGGCCATGAATCCGCTCATGGCGACGAGCGCGACCAGTCCGCCGCGCGACTGGGTGCCGAGGATCGCGATCACCGTCAGCGGCACCGATGCGCGGAACATCCAGCGCAGCGGCCACCATTCCGCATGCCGCGCGAGCCAGACCATGAGCGGCAGGCTCATCAGCATCACCGTCGCGTATTCGTTGGTGCCCTCCATGAAGCTTCCCGGCGCGCCAAGCGCGCGGAAGGCGCCGCCGGTGAGAATCGTGAACAGCCCGCCCTTGACACCATAGTAGGCGAACGAGATCCCGAGCAGGGTGAGCAGCAGGTAGAGGCGCTTGCGGCTGCGCAGGGTGACGGCGGTGGCGAAGGCGAGCGCGGTGACCTTGAGCAGATCGATCCAGCCCTCCAGCGCCAGATCCGGCTCGAGCGCGAAGATGACGGTGATTCCGACCCAGCCGACATAGAAGGCCACCAGCACCACCAGCGGGTGGCGCGGCAGGTATTTGATTTCGTTCTTGAAGATGAGCACGACAAGGGTTGCGAGCGCGATCAGGTAGACGATCGGCGCATCATAGAGAAAGCCCCAGGTCAGGCGGTGCGGCGTCATGGACGAGATCCATGTCCACAGCATCACGCCGACGAAGGGATTGAGCGGGATGTAGATCGCCGGGATCGCGATCAGCGCCAGCAGGAAAAGACTGCGCAGCATGCCCGGTGCCTCGCAAACGCCCGGCCGTCCGGCCCGCGGCCGCACCCGTCGCCGCATGGGGCGGATCGGGCTCACGACGCGGGGAATGTTACGCCCGCCGCGCGCCCTTGGCCAGAGCGGGAAGGCGCCGCACCGCCCGGCCGCCGGCCGCTTCAGGGCCGCCGTCCGCCCGCCAGCGCCTTCTTGAGCGCGTCAAGCCGCGCCCGCTCCCGGGCGTCGAGAAGCGCCGGATCGAGCGCGTGCACCAGCTCGCGCGCCCGCACCGCCGCGGCCTCGCCGCCGCCGGCCTGTGCCCACGCCCAGCTCGCCTCGGCGGCAAGAAGCCTCAGCGTCGCCGATGCGCCCGCACCGGCGAGCGCCTTGTCCGCGGCGCGCGCCGCAAGCTCCGATGCCGCGGGCAGAAGATCGCGGGCCATTTCGGCGAGCTGCGGCGCGTCCGCCGTCTCCGCGATCAGGTTCTCATAGAGGCCGAGCGCCTGTCGCCGGTCCGCCTCATCCCCGCTTTCCAGCAGCAGCCGGGCGAGCAGCAATTGCAGATCCCGGTCCTGCGGGGAGGCCGCCAATGCCTCGCGCGCCGTCGCTAATGCGGCCTTGCGGGCGCCGGTGGCGGCCTCGAGCCGGGCGAGCAGGGCGCGCGCGCCGGGCGTCTCCGGGAACAGGCGCACCAGCTCGCGCGCATAGCCGAGCGCGGAGACGGCATCGCCGGCCTGCTCCTCGACGGCGGCGAGCGTCTCGAGCAGGGCGCGGCGGGCCGGATCGCGGGGATCGGCGAAAAGCCTGTCGGCCTGAAGCAGCGCGCCGCGGGCGCCCGCCGCATCGCCGCGGGCCATCAGCGCGCGCGCGAGCCCGATGCGGTGGCGCGGCTCATCGGGCTCTGCCGCCACGAGACGCCGGTAGGCCTGCTCGGCGATGCCCGGCCGGCCCGTCGCGAGCGCCAGCCGCGCGACCGCCTCGACCAGCTCGCGCCGGTCGGGCAGCAGCAGATCCGCCGCCACCGCCGTCTTGAAGGCGCCTTCGAGATCGCCGGCGCGCTCCTTGAGCCGGATGAGGGCAAGACGCAGGGCCGCGTCCTTCGGCGAGACCGCGATCGCCGCCGACAGCCGGCGCTCGGCCTCGTCCATGCGGCCCGCGCGGTCGGCGATCTGCGCAAGGCCCGTGAGCGCGATGACGTCCTTCGGATCGGCCTTCAGAACCCGCTCGAAGGCCGCCCGCGCGCCGTCGTCGTCGCCCATGCGCATGAGCACGCCGGCCAGGTTCCGGCGCGCCGGCAGGAAGCCGGGGTCGCGGTCGAGCGCCTCCTCGAAATGCCTGCGCGCGGCGGCCAGGTCGCCCGCGGTCAAGGCCACGAGCCCCTTCAGATTGGGGCCGATCGCCGCCCTGGGGGCGAGCGCATCCACCTGGCCGGCCGCCGCCATCGCGGCGTCGATGCGGCCGAGGCGGCGCTCGATCAGGGTGAGCATGACCGCGGCGCGGAAGGCGTCCTCGCCCGAGCGGGCGAGCTCCGTCAGCCGCCGGCGCGCCTCGTCCACCTCGCCCAGCGCGAAGCGGGCGAGCGCGTACTGGGTCTTGAGCTCGGGCAGGTTCCGGAACCGGTTCATCGCCCGCTCGTAGAGCGGAAGCGCCTCGGCGAATCGGCCGAGGCGCATGTAGGCGCCGGCGAGCAGGATCCGCCCGCGGTCGTCGATCCGGCCCGCCCGGTCGAGGCGCTCGAGGATCCCGACCGCGGCCGCCGGATTGTCGAGCCTGAGCAGGGCCGCGGCCTTGAGCTCGCTTGCGACGATGTCGTTCGGGTCGGCGGCCTCCACCTGGCTTGCGAGCGCGACCGCCTCCTCGAGCCTTCCCTCGAAGAAGGCGAGCCAGGCGCGCAGCCGCACGAGCGGCAGGTAGCGCGGCAGCGCAAGCGCGGCCTTGTCCGCATGCCGGCGCGCGTCGGCGATGCGGCCCTGGCGGACGAGATAGAGCGCCTCGAGAAAGTCGGCGATCGGCGCATCCGGCAGCCGGTCGCGCACCGCCGCGACATCCTCGCCCGCCTCCGCCACCCGCCCCATGGCGAGCAGCAGCCCCGCGCGCAGGATGCGGGCGGTGACATCCTCGGGTGCGAGCGTGATCGCGCGGTCGATCGCGGCCAGCGCATCCTCGAGGCGGCCCTCGCGCTTGGCGATCTCGGCTTCCAGCACGAGCGCGCGCGCATCCGGCCTGTCCGCGTCCACATAGGGCGCGATGTGCTTCCGGCAGGCCTCGAGATCGCCGGTCGCCAGCGCGAGGCGTGCGAGCGCAAGGTCCGCCTCGCGGGGATCAGCGGCCAGCTCCCGCGCCCGGCCGTAGGCGGCAAAGGCCTTGCCGTGTTCGCCCTTGAGCAGCCGGGCGTCGCCCTCGATCAGCGCCGCCTGGGCCCCGGCCTCGCCGTCCAGCCGCAGCCCCTCAAGACGCGCGAGCGCCTCATCGGGCCGCCTCAGCCCCACGAGCGCGCGCGCCGCGATCAGGCGGGAGGCGACGGCGGCCTCGGCGGTGCCGAGCTTGGCCAGCCGTTCGGCCACGTGCAGGCCTTCCGAGAAATAGCCGAGCTGGACGTAGCGCTCGCCGAGCCGCACCAGGGCGTCCGCATTGCGGGGATCCGCCTCCAGCGCCGCCCGCAGGGCGGTCAGATCGCGCGCGCCGTTGGCCGGCGGGCCCGACGGCTGCTGTGCGTGGGCGACGCCGGACGCCAGCGCGCAGAGCATCACGACCGCCGCAAGAAGGCCCGCACCGCACCTGCGGCCGGGGCCTGCGCGCCCCGGGTATCGTCTCGTCGGCTTCAGCTCAGCGTCCCCCATCCGCAAACAGAATCACCCGCAGGGTCTGCGCGATGATCAGCATGTCCAAGAATAGCGTATAATTCTTGATGTAATAAAGGTCGTATTCAAGCTTGATGCGGGCATCCTCCACCGAGGCGCCGTAGGGGTAGTTGAGCTGGGCCCAGCCGGTGATCCCCGGCTTCATCGCATGGCGCTCGCGGTAGAGGGGAATGCGGCGCGCGAGCTCCTCGACGAACACGGGCCGCTCGGGGCGCGGGCCGACGACGCTCATCTCGCCCTTGAGCACATTGACGAGCTGAGGCAGCTCGTCGAGCCGCGTCTTGCGCAGGATGCGGCCGACGGGGGTCACGCGGGGATCGTTTTCCGCCGCCCAGCGGGCCCCCTCGCGCTCGGCATCCGCCACCATGGTCCGGAACTTGAGCAGCCGGAAGATCCGCCCGCCGCGGCCCACCCGCTCCTGCGCGTAGAGGACGGGGCCGGGCGAGGTCAGCGCGACGGCGAGCGCGATGACGGCCTGGAGCGGAAGCGTGAGGACGAGCAGGCCCGCGGCGACCGCGACGTCGAAGCCGCGCTTGAGGACCCGTTCGTAGAAGCGCCCGCCGACGAAGCCTTCCGCGAACACGAGGGTCGCGGGATCCACGAGATCGAGATCCACCCGCCCGCTCTCGCGCTCCACGAAGGCGGAGGCCTGGGTGACGGGCAGGCCGGCCAGCCGGCAGCCGAGCAGATGCTCGACGAGCGCCGCATCGCGGGCGTCCGGGGCGACGACGATCTCGTCCGCATCCACCGCGCGGGCACGCGCAAGGACGGGATTGCGCGGTCCCTCCCCGGCGCCGCCCGCCGGCCATGGCAGCGTGCCCGCAAGAACGAAGCGGGCCTCGCGTCGGGCCGCCAGATCCTTCAGCTTTTCCGCGAGCCGGCCGTTGCCGACCAGCAGCACGCGATGCTTGAGGGGCGCCCAGTCGACGATGCGCGCGAAGAGGAACCGCACCAGCGGGATCAGCACCAGGACCTCGGCGGTCACGATCAGCAGCACGGAGCGCCAGACCGGCGTCTCGCGGATGATGAAGCCGATGACGGCAAGCGCCACGGCCGCGATCGTCACGCCGACGAAGAGCTTGAGCAGAGTGTCCCTGAGGTCGAGGGTCGTGTGCCGCCGGTAGAGCCCCACCGAGACGAAGGAGACATAGGTGACCAGCGCGTAGATGATGGCATCGGAGGCGGCGCTCGTCTGCGGCTCGGGCGGCAGGCCGGCCAGCTTCAGCCTCATGCTCTCGCCGAAGATGTAGGCGAAGTAGAGAATGGCAATCTCGATGAGAGACAGCAGGAGCAGCGAGCCCGGCACATAATGGCGAAAGACGCGGATCATCCGTCCAGAACCAGTTCTCCCGCGCGGCCGGGCCGTGCATCCGCCGCGGCCGGCGCATCCCGTCCCTTGCTCCTCGTGCGAAGCCTGCCGTTCGTTCCGCGGACCGTCTCTTGCGGTTCCTTGCGGGTGCCCATCCGCCCCGATGCAGCCCCGATGTCCCGATATGCGACGAGGATTTCGGAATGTTTAACACGGACCCGGCCGCGGCGCACGCCGTCCGTCGATCACCTGCGCCCCGAGGGCGGTGACGCCTGCGCGCCGGCCTGCTCCAGCGCCGCCTCCAGCCGGTCGAAGAGGGCGACCAGGGTCTCCTCGTCCTGGGCGCCGGGCAGCACCATGCGGCCGCCGAAGATGAAGCAGGGCACGCCGGTCACCCCCATCGCCGCGGCGGCCGCGAGGTCCTGCCGGATCAGTGCCGCGTCACGGTCTCCCGCCAGAAGCTCGGCGACCAGATCCGCGTCCATGCCGGCCCGGCGGGCGATGTCGACGAGGACGGCGTGGTCGCCGATGAACAGCCCCTCCTCGAAATGGGCGCGAAAGAGGGCCTCCACCACCTCGTCCTGGCGGCCGGCCGAGCCCGCCCAGCGGATCAGGCGATGGGCATCGAAGGTATTGGGCAGACGCGCAATCCTGTCGAAGGCGAAGCGGATGCCCACCGCCTCGCCCTCGCCGACGAGGGTCGAGAACAGCGCCCGGCGCCGGGCGGGATCGGGAAACTTGCGCGCGTAATAGACGCGCGGATCCAGCCCTTCTTGCGGCATGTCGGGGGCGAGCTGGAAGGGCCGCCAGCGGATGACGAGCCGGTCGCGGAAGCCCGGGCGCATGGCGAGCGCCCGCTCGAGCCTGCGCTTGCCGACGAAGCACCAGGGGCAGACGACGTCCGAGACGATGTCGAGGCTCAGGCGCATGACGACCGCCTCCGGCCCCGTGACGCCGCCGCCGCTTCCCGCGCGAGCCGTGCGGCGTCGGCAAGCGGCAGCGGATGGCCGTAGAAATATCCCTGGGCGAGCGGGCAGCCGAGCGCGACGAGCAGCCGGTGCTGTTCCTCGTTCTCGACACCCTCGGCCACGACCTCCACTGCGATCGCGCGCGCCATCTCGAGGATGGCGGTGAGAATCGCCGCCGCTTCCGGGTCCGGATCGCGCAGCAGGCTGCGGTCGATCTTGATCTCGTTGAGCTCGAGCCGCCGCACGATGCCGAAGGAGGCGTAGCCGCTGCCGAAATCGTCCACCGCCACCCGCGCACCGGCCCGCCGGATCTTGCGCAGGTTGCGCAGCGTCCGCCGCCAGGCGAGCAGCGGGCTGCGCTCGGTGATCTCGGCAACCAGCGCGATCCCCGATTCCCCGAGGCGCCGCGCAAGGGCCGCGACGCGATCGGCATAGCCCGCGCGCGCGGCCGCACGCGGCGAGGCGTTGACGGAGATCGACAGCCCGTCCGCGCCGTCGCCCAGCGCTTCGGCGAGTCTTTCGGCCTCGCGCAGTGCGAACAGGTCGAGCTCCACCGCGGCCTCGCAATGCTCGGCCAGCCGGATGAAGCGCTGGGGGCGAAGCAGGCCGAAACGCGGATGCCGCCAGCGCACGAGCACCTCGAAGCCGCGCAGCCCGAGGCCTGGCAGATGCACCTGCGGCTGAAACATGGCCACCATCTGACCCTGCGCGAGCGCCCGGACGAGGGCGTCCTCCAGCTCCTCGGGCGCAAGCTCGAGGCGGGCGAGATCGCGCATGGCGCGCGGGTCCCAGCGGATGTCACGCTCGGCCGTCATGAGATCCCGCCCGGTGCAGCCCGTGGACAATTCTCCACACTTCTTTACCCCATGCTAACGCCTTCCGGCCCATGGGGCAAAGAGCGGATGCCATCACGGGATCGAGGGCGCCATGCGGATTCTCGCCATCGCCTTGAGCGGCCTTCAGGCGGCGCGCACGCGTCTTGGTGCGGCGGCGGAGAACACCGTGCACATCCTCGACCGCGGGCCGAAGGAAAAGGTCTTTCACGCCCGATCCGTCACGGCCGCGCCGGCGGCGGGCGGCGGGGTCGTCGCGCATGTGGGCGAGCGCAATCCGGCGGTGGTGCCGCTGCCCGATCCGGGCGCACCGGCCGGGGCGGAGACGTTCGCCCCCAACGTCGATCCGGCGGTCGAGGCGGTGGAAATGATCCGCGCCCGCGCCGCCTTCGCGGCGGCCGCACGCCTCGTGCGCGCCGAGGACGAGCGCCAGCGTCATCTCCTCGACATCCTCGAGGACGGCGGCCGCGCCCCTTCCGCCCGCTGATCCCGCGGCGGGAGCTGCGCGAGGTCAGGGGTCGCCGGCACCAGCGCCGAGGACGACGCCTTCGAGCTTCGGTTCGTCACCCTTCGCATTGCCCGAGAGCGCAAGGCCCCCCGCCTCGACGCGCCCTTCGGGGCCGCCATCCTGCTGATGCAGCAGGAGGCCAAGCCCGAGGTTGTCCATGATCCGCACGTCCGCGAGCCGGCCGGTGATCCGGCCCGCGCCCTTCTCCGTGACCGCCACGCCGTCGTCCTTGCCGTCCGCGACGAGCACCCGGGCGAGGGCGAGGCCGATGTCGCCTTCGTCCTCCTCGTCCAGCTTCACGCCCTCGTCCCGGGTGCCGGTGACGACGGTGTCGACGAGGGTGAGCCGGATGTCGCCGCGACCGGTCTCGTCGAGATCGATCCCCTCGTCCCGGCTGCCGACGACGCGGGTCCGCTGGAGGGTGACGGCGATGTCGCCCGCATCGGCCTCATCGACATCGAGACCGTCCTCGAGATCCTCCGGATCGGCAGACCCGTTGTCTTCAAGGGTCAGACCGTCGGCCACGACACGCACGCCTCCCGGCCCGGCCTCGTCGATCTCGATGCCGTCGCCGCCGCTGCCCGCGATCGTGACGCGGCTCAGCTCGACCGCGACGGAACCCTCGCCGCGTTCGTCGACGCGCAGACCGTCCCGGTCGGAGCCGCCGGTGCCGGCCCCCTCGATCCGGCAGTTCCGGAGGACGAGGCGCAGCGACGCGGGAGAGCCGGCGGCACCGTCGTCGCCCGGCGCGGCGTTGTCGTCGATGTGAACGCCATGCCCGCCTGCGCCGGTTATGGTCACCTCGTCCAGCGTGACGACGACCTCGCCGCGTGCGTCCTCCGGCAGCGTGACGGCGATCGCGCGGCCGGGACTGCCCGTGACGGTGAGACCACGGATCAAGACGGCGGAGGCGGTGATGAAAGCGAGCGTCGACGGTCCGCCCGCCTCGTCGCCGTCCGCGGGCGCAGCGATGCCGGACGCATCGATCACGCTTCCCTCGCCGAGCACCGTGACCGGCACAGGTGGGGCGACGGAGATCGGTGAGGTGAGAGCGATTCGCGTGCGCGGGGCAAGCCTTACGGTCACCGGCTCCCGGGCATCGGCGGCCGCAACGAGCGCGGCCCGCAACCCGGTTTCGTCACGGATGGCGGCCCCAGCGGCCGCCGGCAGCGGCAGCGCCGAGGCCGCGAAGAGGACCACGGTCGCGCGGACGACTGTCATGTGTCGCTCCTTCCATTCACGTCGCTTGCGTGGACCTTCCTGGCCCGCGGATTGTTGCAGCGCCGTGACGGTGGAAGGGGAAAGGGAAGGCGGGTCACACCAGCCGGCTCTGGGTGAGCGCGGCCTTGATGAAGCTGGCGAACAGCGGGTGGGGATCGAAGGGCTTGGACTTGAGCTCGGGGTGGAACTGGACGCCGATGAACCAGGGATGGCCCTCGAGCTCCACGATCTCGGGCAGCCGGCCGTCCGGCGACATGCCGGAGAAGATGAGCCCGGCCTTCTCGAGCACCTCCCGGTAGGCCAGATTCACCTCGTAGCGGTGGCGGTGGCGCTCGCTGATCCGCGTCGTGCCGTAGATGCGCGCGACCCTGGAGCCGGGCTTGAGCACCGCAGGATACGCGCCGAGCCGCATCGTGCCGCCGAGATCGCCCTCGGCCGAGCGCCGCTCCTTCTCTCCCGTCTCCTTCACCCATTCGGTGAGCAGACCGACGACGGGATGCGCGGGCCGGCCGAACTCGCTGGAGCCGGCGCCTTCGAGACCGGCCAGGTTGCGCGCGGCCTCCACCACCGCCATCTGCATGCCGAGGCAGATGCCGAAGAACGGGATGCCGTGCTCGCGCGCGAAGCGGGCGGCGGCGATCTTGCCCTCGACCCCGCGCGAGCCGAAGCCGCCCGGAACCAGAATCCCGTGGACGTCCTCGAGGCGGTGGATCGCATCCGGCTGCTCGAAGATCTCGGACTCGATCCAGTCGATCTCGACCTTCACGCCGTTCGCGATGCCGCCGTGGACGAGCGCCTCCGAGAGCGACTTGTAGGCGTCCTTGAGCTCCGTATACTTGCCGACAACCGCGATCCGCACGCTGCCCTCCGGGCGGCGCAGGCGGTCGACGATGGTGTGCCAGCGCACGAGATTGGGCTCGCCTTCGGCCCGGAGCCCCAGCGCCGAGAGCACGGCCCGGTCGAGCCCCGCCTTGTGGTAGGCGATCGGAACCTCGTAGATGAATTCCACGTCCCGCGCCTCGATCACCGCGGATTCCGCGACATTGCAGAAGAGCGCGATCTTCCTGCGCTCGCCCTCGGGCAGCGGATGCTCCGTGCGGCACACCAGCACGTCGGGCGCAATTCCGATCGACCGCAGCTCCTTCACCGAATGCTGGGTCGGCTTCGTCTTCAGCTCGCCGGCCGCGCGGATGTAGGGCACGAGGGTGAGATGCACGTAGGCTGCGCGCTCGCGCCCGAGCTCGAGGCCGAGCTGGCGGATGGCCTCCAGAAAGGGCAGGCTTTCGATGTCGCCCACCGTGCCGCCGATCTCGCACAGGCAGAAGTCCACGTCCTCGAGGTCGGCGGTGATGAACTCCTTGATGGCGTTCGTCACATGCGGGATCACCTGGACGGTGGCGCCCAGATAGTCGCCGCGCCGCTCCTTCCTGATGATCTCCTGATAGATGCGGCCCGAGGTGACGTTGTCGCTGCGCCGCGCCGGCACGCCGGTGAAGCGCTCGTAGTGGCCGAGATCGAGGTCCGTTTCCGCCCCGTCGTCGGTCACATAGACCTCGCCGTGCTGATAGGGGCTCATCGTGCCGGGGTCGACGTTGAGATAGGGGTCGAGCTTGCGCAGCCGCACGCTGTAGCCGCGCGCCTGCAGCAGCGCCCCGAGCGCCGCCGACATCAGCCCCTTGCCGAGCGAGGAGACGACGCCGCCGGTGATGAAGACGAATCGCGTCATGGCTGTCGAGCCCGCATCCATCCCGCCCGCGGTGATCCCGTTCGTCGTCGTCTGCTCGGCCTCGCGCGGCCGGCCGGCCCCGAAGAGCGGCCGCTCACTGGGGCACCGGCACCTCCGGCTCTTCCTCGCGCGGCTGATCGGGCTGCGGCCTGGGCGCCTCCTGACCGGCGGCGGGCGTCTCGACGGGAGCCTGATCGAGGACCGAGCGGCCCTCGCTGCGGTTTTTCGCCAGAATCGCGAGCGCGAGCGAGGTGGCGAGGAAGAGGGTGGCGAGAATGGCGGTGGTGCGGGTCAGAAAATTCGCCGCCCCGCGCGCCGTAAACAGCCCGCCGCCGCCCCCGATCCCGAGTGCGCCGCCCTCCGACTGCTGCAGGAGGATGACGCCGACGAGCGCCAGCGCGAGAAAGATGTGAATGATCAGCAGCACGAGTTCCATGATCGTCGCCCTGGTGTGTTTCCGCCGCCCTTGATGCGCGCCGCATGCGTCGCGCCGGTCCCGGGCGCGTCGCGGCCGAGCGCTTGCTAGCGCGCGCGCGCTCCTTTCACAAGCCCCGCCTCCCTCGGGGCGCGGGCGAAGGGCTATCCGCGGCGCGCCGCAAGCCAGGCGTCGATGATGGCGGTGAAGCTGTCGGCCTTGAGACTCGCCCCGCCCACCAGCGCGCCGTCGACCTCCGCGATGGCGAAGATCTCCGCGGCGTTGTCCGGCTTCACCGAACCGCCATAGAGCACCGGCATCCCCGCCCGACGCCCGCCCATGTTCGCAAGCGCGCGCCGGATCGCCGCGTGCATCGCCGCGATCTCCGCCGGCCCCGCGTTGTGGCCGGTTCCGATGGCCCAGACGGGTTCGTAGGCGACGATGGTGTTGGTCGCATCCGCATCATCGGCGAGCGACTCGGCGAGCTGGCGCAGCACGACCCGCTCGGC
Source organism: Rhodothalassiaceae bacterium (assembly GCA_026004935.1). Lineage (NCBI taxonomy): Bacteria > Pseudomonadati > Pseudomonadota > Alphaproteobacteria > Rhodothalassiales > Rhodothalassiaceae > Rhodothalassiaceae bacterium. Next base: position 2,771,685 of record BPKC01000001.1, on the reverse strand, counting down.
TCCGCCCGCCTCGCGCTCGGCCCAGCTTTCTCCGACACATATGATCGTCTTCAGCCCCGCCCTCAGCGCCGCCTCCTGCTTCGCGCGCACGAGCGCGCTCGTCTCGCCATGGCCGCGCCGGCGCTCGGAATGGCCGAGGATCACGAGATCCGCACCGGCGTCCTTGACCATCGCGGCCGCGACATCGCCGGTGAATGCGCCTTTCTCCTCGGTGTGGCAGTCCTGCCCGCCGAGCAGGATCGGCGCCTCCGCGCCCAGCGCATCCGCGGCCGGCGCGATCAGCGTGAACGGCAGGCACAGAGCCACCCGGTCGCCGCCGAGCCGGCGCCCCTGCGCCTCGGCATGGGCGGCGATCTCCTTCACCGTGGCGAGATCGGCCTTGAGCCCGTGCATCTTCCAGTTGCCGATGACCCAGCCCGGACGCGTTTCCGCTGGCATTCCCCTGATCCCCGCCTGTCGTCGTGCACACGCTCGCCGCAGCGCCCAGTCGCCCGCTCGCGCCGCCGCGCGCGGCGGCGATTGTCCATTGACGGAAATGTCCGCCTCTGACAAGAGGCCCGGGGCCCCGGATTTCCGCCCTCCGGAGTGCGATTCGGCCGGCACGGGCGGCGCGTTCCCGGGGGTGTGCGGACGCAAGAGACACACGGGAGCGGGCGATGGCGCTTCTTACCAGCATCCGGCAGTCGCTGACATCGATCGCGGCGATGTTCGTGATGGGGCTGCTGCTTGCCAGCTTCGCGCTCTGGGGCATTCCGGACGTCTTCGTCGCGGGCGCGAAGAACACGCTGGTGGAGATCGGCAAGGACGAGATCACCGCGCAGGACTTCCTGCGCCGCTACGACCAGCGCTTGAAGCAGATCGAGCGCCAGTTCGGCCAGCCGCTCGACCGCACGCAGGCGGCCGCCCTCGGGCTGCCCGCCCAGACGCTCCAGGAAATGATCAGCGAGCGGGTGCTGGACCACTACGCCCGCGACCTCGGCTTTCGCGCCTCGCGCGCGCTCATGATCGAGGCGCTGCAGCAGATGGACGCCTTCAAGGGCTTCGACGGCCGGTTCGATCGCAACACCTACGAGATGCAGCTCCGCAACGCGGGGTTCACGCCCGCCCAGTTCGAGGAGGAGCTGAGGCGCGAGATGGCGCGGGTGCAGATGCTGTCGCTGTTCGTGGACTGGCGGCCGGCGCCGAAGGTGCTTGCCGATCCCCTCTTCACCCATGCCTACGAGCGGCGCAAGGGTACGGTCGTGAGCGTGCCGCTGCCGCCGGAAGACGCCGTGCCCGCGCCGACCGATGAGGACGTCGCCAAGGCCTACGAGTTCGAGAAGGACCAGTTCAAGACGCCGGAATACCGGCACGCCCTCGTGGCCGAAATCTCGCCCGATGCCCTGGCCGATCCGGAGGCCATCACGGACGAGGAGCTCAGGGCCGCCTTCGAGGAGCGCAAGGCCGACTATCAGTCGCCGGAGCTGAGGGACATCACGGTCGTCACCTTTCCGAAGGACCAGAAGGACAAGGCCGAGGAGTTCGCCCGTCGCTTGGCCGCCGGCGAAGATTTCGAGACGCTGCTCGCGCGCCTGACCGACTTGACGCCGGAGGACACGGCGCTCGGCGACGTCACCGAATCCGACCTCGCCGGCGACTACAACCGGCGCATCGCCGAGGCGGTGTTCGCGGCCGAAAAGGGCGCCGTCGTGGGTCCCGAGGCGAGCGTCTTCGGCTGGCATGTCTTCCGCGTCAACGACATCACGCCGCCGCGAGCGCGCAGCTTCGACCAGGTGAAGGACGAGCTCAGGCGTCAGCTCGCCCGCGAGCGCGCGGAAGAGAAGACCTACAAGCTGTCCACCGAGGTCGAGGACGCCATCGCCCGCGGCGCGGGGCTCGGCGAGCTTGCGGAGCGGTTCAACCTTACGCTCCATGACGTCTGGGTGGCGCGCGACGGGCTGCTGCGCGAGGGCGGGCTGGCACCCGAGGCGGTGCGCCGCCAGATCCAGACGATCTTCTCGCTCGCTCCCGGTGATCCGGTCGAGTTCGTGAGCGAGGACAACGGCGGCTTCGCGCTGGTGGAGGTCCTGGACGTGGCGGAGCCGGAAATCCGCCCGCTCGAGGAGGTCAAGGACCGGATCCGCGCCAATCTCGTCGCCGAGCGCCGCCTCGCGAAGGCGGGAGAGCAGGCGAACGCCCTGCTCGATGCACTGAAGGCGGGACTTGATCCGCAGGAGGCGGCGAAACGGGCCGGCGGCAGCGTGATCGAGACGCCCGCGGTCGCCCGCGTCGAGGTCGCGCGCGGCGACAAGCTGGCTCCGAACATCGCGCGCCTGCTGTTTGATCTCAAGCCCGGCGAGTGGGCCGAGGAGCGGGCCGCCGACGGCAACGGCTATGTTCTGGTGCGGCTGGACGAGGTGATCCCCGGCGATCCCGCCGCCCCCGCCGACGCCCAGGCCTACCGGGATCTCAAGGCGCAGCTCGCCGATGCGCGCGCCAACGACGTGATCGTGATGCTGGAGCGCAATCTGCGCGGCCGCTACGGCGTCGAGATCAACGAGACGCTCTGGCAGCAGATCGCCCGGCCCGAGGGCGCCGGCTGACGGACGCGCAGGGGCTGCTTCAGCGCGGGATGCGGCAGGGTGGCGGACGAGGATCGCGGCAGGCTGGCTCGGGATCTGGCGGCGGGGCGCACCGTGGTCATCACGCGCCGGCTGCCGGGCGATCTGGAGACTCCGGTTTCCGCCTATCTGAAGCTTGCGGACCGGCCGTGGAGCGTGCTGCTCGAGTCGGTGGAGGGCGGGCGCGTGCGCGGCCGCTACTCGATCATCGGCTTTGCGCCGGACCGCCTGTTCCGGATCGCGCGGCAGCGCGCGGAGCTCGCCGCGGTGTCTCCGGGCGGCGGCATCGGTCCGTGGCTCGGGCTTGACGAGGAGCCGCTGGCGGCGCTGCGCCGCTTCGTCGCGGACGCGCGCTTTCCGCTCGCCCACGAGATGCCGCCGATGCTGGGGGCCGTGATCGGCTATCTCGGCTACGACATGGTGCGCGCCATCGAGCGGCTCGGCGCGCCGCCGCCCGATCCCCACGGCGTGCCGACGGCGCTCTTCATGCGTCCCACCCGCATGGCCGTCTTCGATGCGGTCAAGGACGAGATCCTGCTCGCCGCCATCATCCGGCCCGACGGCGGCACGGCACCCGGCGAGCTGCTCGCTGCCGCGCGCGCCGATCTCGACGAGATGGCGGCGGCGCTGGCCCGCTCCGTGCCGCCGCGCGCACGCTGGACGGCGGTGCCCGAGGATGCGCCCGCAGGCGAGGTGTCGGCGGCGACGGCGCCCGAGCGCTACATGGCGATGGTGGAGCGCGCCAAGGAGCACATCCTGGCCGGGGACATTTTCCAGGTCGTGCTCGCCCAGCGCTTCTCGCGCCCCTTCCGCCTGCCGGCGTTCGCGCTCTACCGGGCGCTCCGCCGCCTCAACCCCGCGCCCTTCCTGTTCTTCCTGCGCTTCGGCGACTTCGCGCTGGCCGGCTCCAGCCCCGAGATCCTCGTGCGGGTGAAGGCGGGCGAGGTCACGATCCGCCCCATCGCCGGCACGCGGCCGCGCGGCGAGGATCCGGACGAGGATGCGCGGCTGGCGGCCGAGCTGCTCGCGGATCCCAAGGAACGGGCCGAGCATCTGATGCTGCTCGATCTCGGGCGCAACGACGTCGGCCGCGTCGCGGTGCCGGGCACGGTGCGCGTGGCCGAATCCTTCGTCATCGAGCGCTATTCCCATGTGATGCACATCGTCTCGGAGGTGCGCGGGCGGCTGGATGCGGCGCGCGCGGACGTCATCGACGCGCTGATGGCGGGTTTCCCGGCGGGCACGGTCTCCGGCGCGCCGAAGGTCCGGGCCATGCAGATCATCGACGAGCTGGAGGCGGAGGGTCGCGGGCCCTATGCCGGCGCCGTCGGCTATTTCGCGCCGGGCGGCGACATGGACAGCTGCATCGTTCTGCGCACGGCGCTGGTCAAGGACGGCCTCATGCATGTGCACGCCGGCGCCGGCATCGTCGCGGACAGCGTGCCCGAGCGCGAGCAGGCCGAATGCGAAAACAAGGCCCGGGCGCTCATCCGCGCCGCCGAGATCGCCGAGGCCGCCGCCCGCTCCGCCGGGTCGGACTGAACGTGCCTTCTACCTGCCGCGAGCGGGAATCGGCCGTCCTTTATTCCCGCAGGGGGCCTGGTCTAGAAGGGCGGGCGAGACGGAACGGAACATGCCGCGGTCCTGCCGTGCCCCGGCGGGCGTCCGCTGGATCGGAACAGGCAAGGAGGAAATGGCGATGGCTGCTGTCGACTATGAGCTGAACGGCGATGTCGCGATCCTGTGGGTGGACAATCCGCCCGTCAACGCCCTCTCCCATGCGGTGCGTGAGGGGCTTGTGCAGGGCATCGAGCGGGCGGAAGCCGATGCGGCGGCCAGAGCGGTGGTGATCGCGGCGCGCGGGCGCACCTTCATGGCGGGCGCGGACATCCGCGAGTTCGGCAAGCCGCCGCAGGAGCCCTTCCTGCCCGATGTCGTGGAACGCATCGAGGCCTGCCCGAAGCCCGTCGTCGCCGCCATCCACGGCACGGCCCTGGGCGGCGGGCTGGAGATCGCGATGGGCTGCCACTATCGCGTGGCCGTCTCTTCCGCGCGCCTCGGCCTGCCGGAGGTGACGCTCGGGCTCATCCCGGGCGCCGAGGGCACGCAGCGGCTGCCGCGGCTCGTCGGTGTCGAGGCCGCGCTCGAGATGATCGTCACCGGCGAGCCGATCCCGGCGGCGAAGGCCGAGGAGCTCGGCCTCGTCGATCGCGTTGTGGAAGACGGGCTGACGGAGGCGGCCGTCGCCTTCGCCCGCGAGCTGGTGGCCGCCGGCAGGGGGCCGCGGCGCACCCGGGATCTGGCGGTCAAGGCCGATCATCTGCCGCCCGATTTCTTCGACCGGTTCCGCGCGCGCATGATGAAGCGCATCCGCGGCCAGTTCGCGCCCGAGCAGGCGATCGCGGCCGTGAAGGCGGCGATCGAGCTGCCCCTCGAGGAGGGCGTCAAGCGCGAGCGCGAGCTCTTCCTGCAATGCATGGCGCATCCCCAGTCGGCGGCGCTGCGCTACGCCTTCTTCGCCGAGCGCGAGGTGGCGAAGATCCCGGATCTGCCGGCGGATGTGACGCCGCGCGAGATCGCGCGGGTCGGCGTCGTCGGCGGCGGGACGATGGGCTCAGGAATCGCCACCGCCTGCATCCAGGCGGGGCGGCCGGTGGTCATGGTCGAGCGCGACGAGGAGGCGGCCGCCGCCGGCAGGGCGCGGGTCCACGGCTTTCTCGAACACGACTTCAAGAAGGGCCGGATCGACGAGACGGAGCTTGCCGCACGCAAGGGGCGATTCGCCGTCACCACGGAGTATGCGGATCTGGGCGAGGCCGATCTCATCATCGAGGCGGTCTTCGAGAACATGGAGGTGAAGAAGGAGGTCTTCCGCCGGCTGGACGAGGTGGCGAAACCCGGCGCCATCCTCGCCACCAACACCTCCTATCTCAACATCGACGAGATCGCCTCGGTCACCGGCCGGCCGCAGGACGTGCTGGGCCTGCACTTCTTCTCGCCGGCCCACATCATGCGGCTGCTCGAGATCGTGCGTGCGGCGAAGACCGCCGACGACGTGCTGGCCACCGCGCTCGCCTTCGCGAAGAAGATCCGGAAGGTCGGCGTGGTGGCGCGCGTGTGCCACGGCTTCATCGGCAACCGGATGCTCTCCGGCTACATCCGCCAGGCGGGCTTCCTGCTGCTCGAAGGCGTCCCGCATGAGCGCATCGACAGGGTGATCTACGACTTCGGCTTTCCGATGGGCCCCTTCCAGATGGGCGATCTGGCCGGGCTCGACATCGGCTATCTGCTGCGCCAGCAGATGAAGCCGGACCCGGAAGAGGCCGCCGCCTTCCGCGTCCACGACCGGCTGGTCGAGGCGGGCGCGAAGGGCCAGAAGACGGGCAAGGGCTTCTACATCTATGGCGAGGGTGCGCCGAAGCCCAACCCGATGGTGGCCGAATTCGTGCGCGAGGAGGCGGCGAAGGCCGGGATCGCCCCGCGCGAGGTGAGCGACGAGGAGATCGTCGAGCGCTGCGTGCTGCCGCTCATCAACGAGGGTGCGCGGATTCTGGAAGAGGGCATCGCCATCCGGGCGAGCGACATCGACGTCGTCTGGCTCTACGGCTACGGCTTCCCGCGCTGGCGCGGCGGGCCGATGTATTATGCGGACAGCCTGGGGCTCGCCCATGTGCTGGAACGCATCCGCCATTATGGCGCGCTGCTGGGTCCGCGCTTCTGGACGCCGGCACCGCTCATCGCGCAGCTGGCGGCAGCCGGCGAGGGATTCCGGGACTTCGACCGGCGCAAGCAGGCGGAGTGACCGGCGTCCCCTGCGGCGTCAGGCGGGCTCGCCGCCGAAGACCCGCATGGCGCACAGCCGCCCGCCCATCCAGTAGGCGAGCTCCTCCGGCGCGTCGATGCGCCAGTGGGCAAGATCCGCCGCCAGCCCGACGGCGATGCGCCCGGTCTCCTTTTCGAGGCCCAGCGCCCGGGCGGCCGCCGCCGTCATGCCGAAGAGGGCCTCGGCCGGGGTGAGCCCGAAGAGGGTGCAGGCGAGATGCATCGCAAGCCGCGGCGCAAGCAGCGGCGCCGAGCCCGGGTTGCAATCGGTCGCGACCGCAATCGGCACCCCCGCCTCGCGCAGACCGGCGACGGGGGGCTTTTTCGTTTCGCGCAGGAAATGAAAGGCCGCGGGCAGCAGCACGGCCACGGTGCCGGCCTCGGCCATCGCCGCGATCCCGGCGGCGTCCAGATGCTCCAGATGGTCGACGCTGAGCGCGCCCCATCGCGCCGCGCATGCCGCACCGCCCGTCGGCGCCAGCTGCTCGGCATGGGCCTTGACCGCAAGGCCATGCCGGCGCGCGGCGGCGAACACGCGCGCGGCTTCGGCGCAGGTAAACGCGATGTCTTCGATGAAGACGTCGACGGCGTCCGCAAGCCCGTCGCGCGCGGCGGCCGGAATGATCTCCTCGCACACGAGGTCGATGTAGCCCGCGCGGTTCTCCCGCCATTCCGGCGGCAGCGCATGGGCGGCAAGGCAGGTGGTCACCACGCGCACGGGTCTGCGTGCGCCGAGGGCGCGGGCCACCCGCAGCATTTTGAGTTCGGTCTCGGGATCGAGGCCGTAGCCCGACTTGATCTCGATGGTGGTCACCCCGTCGGCCAGCATGCCGTCGAGGCGCCGGAGCGCGGCGGCCGCCAGCGTTTCCTCGTCCACGGCCCGTGTCGCGCGCACGGTGGACAGGATGCCGCCGCCCGCGCGCGCGATCTCCGCATAGGACCGGCCCTGAAGCCGCATCGCCCATTCCCCGGCGCGGGCGCCGGCGAAGACGAGATGGGTGTGGCAGTCGATGAGCCCCGGGGTGAGCCAGCCGCCGTCGAGCGCGACGACATCCGCCGCCAGTTCGTCCGGCCGGCCCGGCAGATCGGCGCGCCGGCCGACCCAGGCGATGCGCCCGCCGCGCACCGCGACCGCTCCGTCGCGGATCACCCCGAAGGAGCGGGGGTCCGCGTCCATCGTCGCCAGATCGGCGCCGAGAAACAGCCGGTCCCAGCGCTGTTGCGGCATGATCCCTCTTCCCGTCGTCGCCGGCGGGCGACTGGCGCGCCCGCCCGCATCGCTCTATAGCATGGGCGCGCAGGCGGTCGAGGAGGCGGATGATGGCGCAGGATCGACGCTCGGGCGGCGCGCAGGGCGACTCGGAATGCCGGCGCTGGCGCTCCATGGCGGATCTCCTGATCCGCGGCGCGGGCGATGCGCCGGTCGCGATCCTCGGCGCGCCGCTTGCGGAAGGATCGCTCACCCCCGGGCGCTGCGATCTGGCGCCGCAGGCATTGCGCGCGGCGCTCGGGCGCATCAGCACCTATGATCTGGAGACCGGAACGGAACTCGGCGGGCTTGCGATCCGTGATGCGGGGGATCTCGACCTCAAGCTGAAGCGCCCGGCCGAGGCCTTCGGCCCCATTCGCTCGGCCTTCGCGCCGCTGATCCGCGCGCATCCGCTGGCGGTTCTGATCGGCGGCAACAATGCGGTCACCCGCCCGGGGGTGCATGCGCTCGCCGAGGCGCTGGGGCTTACGCTTGCCGAGGTCGGGCTTCTCACCCTCGACGCCCATTTCGACCTGCGGGACACGGATTGCGGCTTCATCAACGGCAATCCCGTGCGCGCGCTCATCGAGGACGGGCTGCCCGGCCGGCACATCGTCCAGATCGGCCTGCAGCCCTTCGCCAACACCCGGCGCATGCACGCCTTCGCGCGCGAGGCGGGCATCCGGGTCGTGCCGATGGGCGAGCTGCGCGCGAAGGGGATCGGCCGGGTCATGGAGGAGGCGCTGGCGGAGCTGGCCGCCCGCGCGCAGGCCGTCTTCGTGGATTTCGACATCGACGTCATCGAGCGCGCGCTGCTGCCCGGCGCACCGGGGGCGCGGCCGGGCGGCATGATGCCGGCCGACTTCTTCGCGGCGGCGCGCCTTGCCGGCCGCCACCCGAAGGTGCGCGCGGCGGATCTGACCGAATTCGACCCGGCTCTCGATGTCGCCGACATCTCCGCGCTCACGGCGGCGCGCTGGCTCGCCGAGCTGCTCGCGGGCCTTGCCGCCCGCCCGGCCTGAGGGTGCGGCCCGCCGCGCCCTCTTGCGATTCCGGGCGGGCCGGCTAAGAATCGGTGGGCGGCGCGGCGGATCGATCCGCCGCCCGCGAGGGGGATCGGGAGATCGAGGGGAGATGCCGGAGGACAAACGGCAGACCGTTCGGCGGGTCCGGCCGATCGGTGCGCGGCATCGGACGCGGGTCCGGTGGTGCGGTCGGGGCTCCTTTACACGGATCCTGGTGGCGGCCTGGGCCGCGCTGGCGCTGCTGGCGCCGGCGGCGGGGGTCTGCGCGCCGGACTTCGCGGGCGCCTGGAAGGCCTATCAGGCCGCGGTCGCGCGCAAGGCGCCGGCGGAAGAGCTGCTGCCGCTGGCGCAGGCGGTCTATGACGCGCTGCCGGCCAGGCCCGCCGATGCGAAGCAGCAGCGCCTCAAGGCCGCCGCCGCCTTCAATCTCGGCGCGGCGCTCCGGGATGTCCATGAAGAGCTGAAGGCGCGCGAGCTACTTCAAAGAAAGCGCAGGACTTTTCGAGAGTGCTTTGGGACGGAACGCACTCGAGCTCGTGGATCCGCTTTGGGAATGGGCGCGGATGGAGCTGTGGATGCGCTCGAAGCGATCCGCGATTCGCTGAAAAGCTCGTCTCGCGAATAGATGGGATTCTTGCGCAGCATGAGCCTGCCACGCACGCAGTTGCGCTTCGATCTGCATCTGGACTGGGCAATGCGGTTCGCCAACGAAGGGTTTTTCAGCTCCGCTCTCGATCACGTCAACTGGTTGGAAAAGCATGCGGACGAGCTCGGGAAGGCAGGGCTGTTCTACAAGGGAGAAGCCGCTGTTCATCCGTGGAAAGATGGCGATGGGCCGCGGGAGGTTCGGGCTTGCTCTCGCGCAGTATCAGCAGGCTCGGAGCAATTCTGACGAAGGTGCTCCCAGACGGTGATAAACATGTTCTTGTCGTCTTGCAGTTCATGATCGTGGCCCTTGAAGAAATGGGGCGCTCGGACGACGCCACCCCCTTGTGCCAGGAAATCGGGCGTCACCAGAATGCTCGGCAGCAGGCGGATTATGTGCCCCTCTACCGGTCCATGCCCGTTTATCCACCTTCCGCTGCCTCCGCGGGGCAGGAAGGTTACGTGATTGTCGAGACTCGCCGTCACGTCGCCGAGGGACGTACCGAGCGAGCATCCGGGTCGTCGAACGGAGCCGCGGCGGGTTTTGTCAGCCAGTGGAGAGCGGGAGAAGGGCGATCGGGGCTTGGCCATGCGCCGGCCGTGAAGGCGCGTCACGGCATTCCTGCGCTGCTGGTTTGATCAGCCTTCGGCGGGGGTGTTTGATCATGCGGCCGTGGAAGCGGCAAAGAAGTTTCGATACGCGCCGCGCTTCTTCGGCGATCAGCCAGTCCGGGTGGAGGGTGTGCGCTACAAGTTCACCTTCAGTATGGTCAGATAGGTAGGGGAATGCGGGCCATAGCGGCGTCTTCGACAAGGCGTCGATTGTTAGACGCACCGAGATCCCATGACGGCAGGCCATCGGAAACGCGGCTCCACCGCCGTTCAGCGGGACTCCTGCAGTTGGGGCTCCTCTGATCCCACCCTCATCCCGTCGGCACGCAGGTCAGGCGGGGCGGGTCTGTCGTGCAGTCGCAATAGGGCGACATGCCCTCCGGGCATTCGCGCATGACGCCATTACAGGCGCAGATCCGTCTGACTTCGCCTTCCTTGCCCGCAAGCCGCAGCGTCAAAATGAACGCCTCGCCGCCCCTCACCTCAAAGGGTTCCAGCGTGAGCTCCGCGCCTTCCGGCGAGCGGAACGTCATGGGTGCCGCAAGTCCCAGCATGGGTTGTCTCCCATCCCCGAAATCAAGAGTGGAATTATACCATGAATGGCACGACCATGCAAATGATCGCGCTACTCGACTGAATCGTGGCGGATGCCGGATCGGTCATGTGGCGGCCGAGCCCGGGTATGGCGCTCGCCGCGTCGGCAGGCGCAAAGTGCCCGCGCCGCCCCGCGCCCGGACCGCGATCGCCTGCGGCCGTCACCCCGGGCCGCCCGCCGCCGTCAGCCCGTGCGGGCGGGGCGGACGGCCGCAAGGCGGTTCTCGTGGCGCTGGACGAGGGCGACCAGCTCGTCGACGATGGCGGTCACGTCATAGTCCTTGGGCGTGAAGATGCGGGCCACCCCCATCTCCTCCAGCCGCTCGTGGTCCGCGGCCGGGATGATGCCGCCGACGACGACGGGAATGTGATCCGCCCCGGCGCGCTTCAGCTCCGCCATCACCGCCTCCACCATCTTCACATGCGAGCCCGAGAGCACCGACAGCCCGATCACATGCGCGCCTTCCGTCAGCGCCTGGCGCACGAGCTCGGCCGGCGTGTGGCGGATGCCGGGGTAGATCATGCGGATGCCGGCCTCTCTCGCGCGCAGGGCGATCTGTTCGGCGCCGTTCGAATGGCCGTCGAGCCCGGGCTTGCCCATCAGCATGGTGACCGGCCGGCCGAGGCGGCGGGCGGTGGCCGCGACCTTCTTGCGAAGAGAGGCGAGCCGGGCATCCTGCGCGCCGTCCGCCGGCGCGGCGAGCTCGAGCCCCGTGGGTGCGCGCCAGTCGCCGAAGACCCGGCGCAGCGTATCGGCCCATTCGCCGGTGGTCACCCCCGCCTTTGCGGCCGCGATGGACGGCGGCATGATGTTGCGGCCTTCGCGCGCCGCCTCCTCGAGCGCGGCGAGCGCGGCGGCCACGGCTTTTGAATCGCGTTGCTCCCGCCAGGCCTGAAGGCGGGCGATCTGTTCGGCCTCGGCCTTCTCGTCGACGGTGACCACCGGCGTGCCCTCGGCGGTGAGCGGCGAGGGCGCGCTCTCCGTCCAGGCATTGACGCCGACGACGATCTCCTCGCCCGCCTCCAGCCGCCGCCGGCGCGCCTCGTGGCTTTTGACCAGCTCCGCCTTCATCCAGCCGGATTCGAGCGCGGCGATGGTGCCGCCTTCCTCCTCGATGCGGCGGAGCAGCCCGCGCGCCGCCCGCTTGATCTCCTCCACCTTCGCCGCGATCACGGGCGAGCCGTCGAAGATGTCCTCGTATTCGAGCAGATCCGTCTCATAGGCGAGGATCTGCTGGGCGCGGAGCGACCACTGCTGGTCCCATTCCCGCGGCAGGCCGAGCGCCTCGTTCCACGCCGGAAGCTGGACGGCGCGGGCGCGGGCGCGCTTCGACAGGGTCACCGCCAGCATCTCGATGAGGATCCGGTAGACATTGTTCTCCGGCTGCTGCTCGGTCAGCCCCAGGCTGTTGACCTGGACGCCGTAGCGGAAACGCCTGAGCTTCGGGTCGCCGACGCCGAAGCGCTCGGCCGTGATCTCGTCCCACAGCTCGGCGAAGGCCCGCATCTTGCAGATCTCGGTGATGAACCGCATCCCGGCGTTCACGAAGAAGGAGATCTGGCCGACGAGGCGATGGAAGGCCTCGTCATCCAGGATGCCGCGCCCGCGCACCTCCTCCAGCACGGCGATCGCCGTGGCGAGTGCGAAGGCCACCTCCTGTTCCGGCGTCGCCCCCGCCTCCTGGAGGTGATAGGAGCACACGTTCATCGGGTTGAACTTCGGCATCTCGGCCGCGCAGAACAGCGCGACGTCGCCGATGAGCCTGAGCGAGGGCGCGGGCGGGAAGATGTAGGTGCCGCGGGCCAGATACTCCTTCACGATGTCGTTCTGCACCGTGCCGCGCAGGGCCCCGCGCTCCGCCCCCTGTTCCTCGGCCACCGCGAGATAGAGCGCGAGCAGCCAGGCGGCGGTGGCGTTGATCGTCATCGAGGTGTTCATGCGCGCAAGAGGGATGCCGTCGAACAGCGTGCGCATGTCGCCCAGATGACAGATCGGCACCCCCACCTTGCCGACCTCGCCGCGGGCCAGCGGATGATCGCTGTCATGGCCCGTCTGGGTCGGCAGGTCGAAGGCGACCGACAGCCCCGTCTGCCCGCGCGCGAGATTGGCGCGGTAGAGCGCGTTTGAGGCGGCCGCGGACGAATGGCCCGCATAGGTGCGGAAGATCCACGGCCGGTCGCGGCCCGGTCGTGCGGCCGGCGTGCCGCCGCTGGCCCAGCCGTCTTGTTGCGATGCAACAGTCATGCCGGTCTCCCCGCCCTCGCGCTGCCGCTCCGGCTCTTCGGCGACCTCCCGATCGCGGCAGGATGCTTTCTCGCGGCTTCGCGCATGCACAAAAATCTTGCACTCTTGCCAGATGGCGCGCAAGCTTATACAAATTTGTGCAGCGCAGCAAGTGCGTGGAGCAGGCCGGTTGCGGGCGGCCGCGGCCGGACGGGCGACGGGGTGGAACGGAGACGGAAAGGGACGACGGGATGACGGAAACGGTTGCAGCCGAGCAGGACGCGCCGCTCAAGGATCTGTACGAGATCGGCGAGATCCCGCCGCTCGGGCACGTGCCGAAGAAGATGTACGCCTGGACCATCCGGCGCGAGCGCCACGGCCCGCCGATGGAGGCGATGAAGGTCGAGGTCGTGGACGTGCCCGAGATCGACTCCGACGAGGTGCTGATCCTGGTGATGGCCGCCGGCGTCAACTACAACGGCGTGTGGGCGTCGCTCGGCAAGCCGATCTCGCCCTTTGACGTCCACAAGGCCGAATACCACATCGCCGGCTCCGACGCCGCCGGGATCGTCTGGAAGGTCGGCCGCAAGGTCAAGCGCTTCAAGGTCGGCGACGAGGTGGTCGTCCACTGCAACCAGGACGACGGCGACGACGAGGAGTGCAATGGCGGCGATCCCATGTTCTCGCCGAGCCAGCGCATCTGGGGTTACGAGACGCCCGACGGCTCCTTCGCCCAGTTCGCCCGCGTCCAGGCGCGCCAGCTGATGCCGCGCCCCAAACATCTGACCTGGGAGGAATCGGCCTGCTATACGCTGACCCTGGCGACCGCCTACCGCATGCTGTTCGGCCATCACCCGCACGAGCTCAAGCCCGGCCAGAACGTGCTGGTGTGGGGGGCGTCCGGCGGCCTCGGCTCCTTCGCCGTGCAGCTTTGCGCCACCGCGGGGGCGAATGCCATCGGCGTGATCTCCGACGAATCGAAGCGCGACTACGTGCTCTCGCTGGGTGCGAAGGCCGTCATCAACCGCAAGCAGTTCGACTGCTGGGGACAGCTGCCCCCCGTCTCGGACACCGAGCGCTATGCGGCCTACATGAAGAAGGTGCGGGAATTCGGCCGCGCGATCTGGGAGATCACCGGCAAGGGCAACGACGTCGACATCGTCTTCGAGCATCCCGGCGAGCAGACCTTCCCGGTCTCCTGCTTCGTCTGCAAGCGCGGCGGGATGATCGTCTTCTGCGCCGGCACCACGGGCTACAACTTCACCTTCGACGCCCGCTTCGTGTGGATGCGCCAGAAGCGGATCCAGGGCAGCCATTTCGCCAATCTGAAGCAGGCGAGTGCCGCCAACCGCCTCGTCATCGAGCGGCGCATCGATCCCTGCATGTCCGAGGTGTTCCCCTGGGACGAGGTGCCGAAGGCCCACGACAAGATGTGGCGCAACGTCCACAAGCCGGGCAACATGGCCGTTCTCGTCTCGAGCCCGCGCCCGGGGCTGAAGACCATCGAGGAGGCCCGCGTCGCGCGCCGCGCGTGACGGCCGGCGGCCCAGGCGACAGGAGGAGGACGTGAGCGCCACCACCGCACCCCTCGCCGCCGAGGCGGGCGATCTCTCATCTGCGCCGGCGCGCCGGGCGCTCGTGCAGCGCGCCGAGGCGGCGGGCCGGGAGGCCGCGGCGCTGGTGGAGCGGGCCGCCGAGGCGATGCGCGCGGAACTTGCCGGACTGGACCGGGACCAGCGCCGCCGCCGGCTTGCGGCCGAGCAGGGGCGCGCCCACGCGCTCGCCTGGTATGCGACGACGGCGGCGGCCCTCCAGCAGGCGGCCGCGATGGCCCGCCGGCTGGAGGAGGCGGGGCGCTTCGGCGAGACCGAGGCGCTGATGCTGGCGGTGGGCGCCGGCGAATACGCCGCCCAGCTTCTGTCCGCCGTGCCGATGAGCCAGACCGAATTCGCGCGCCCGGCCGACATCGGCATCGATCCGGGGGCGGGCGGCAGCGAAGAACTGGTCGCGCTGGCCGGCGATCCCGACCGCAGGCGGCACCGCCTTGCGCTTGCCGCCCGGCTCGGCGAGGGCGCGCGGGCCCTTGATGCCGTCGATCTCGACGACACGCTGACGCTGGTGCGCGAGACCTTCGCGCGCTTCGCCGACGCGCATCAGGAGGATGCCCACCGCTGGCATCTCGACGACGCCCTGATCCCGCTCGAGGTCATCGCGGAGCTCGCGCAGATGGGCGTCTTCGGGCTCACCATCTCCGAAGAGCACGGCGGCTCCGGGCTCGGCAAGGCGGCGATGTGCGTGGTCTCCGAGGAGCTCTCGCGCGGCTACATCGGCCTCGGCTCGCTCGGCACCCGCGCCGAGATCGCCGCCGAGCTCATCATGACCGGCGGCACCCCCGAACAGAAGGCCGCGTGGCTGCCGAAGATCGCCGACGGCTCCGTGCTGCCGACGGCCGTCTTCACCGAGCCCAATCACGGCTCGGACCTCGCCCATCTGAAGACGCGCGCCGTGCGCGAGGGCGACCACTACCGCATCTTCGGCGCCAAGACCTGGATCACCCATGCCGCCCGCGCGGATCTGATGACGCTCTTGGCCCGCACCGATCCGGACGAGCCGGGCTACAGGGGGCTGTCGATGTTCCTTGCGCCGAAGCCCCGCGGCACGGACGACAACCCTTTTCCGGCGGACGGCATGACGGGCACCGAGATCAGGGTGCTCGGCTACCGCGGCATGAAGGAATACGAGATCGCCTTCGACGGCTTCCGGGTGCCGGCATCGGGGCTCCTGGGCGGGGTCGAGGGCCAGGGCTTCAAGCAGCTCATGGCGACATTCGAGTCGGCGCGCATTCAGACGGCGGCGCGCGCACTCGGCGTCGGCGCGGCGGCGCTCGCGCTGGGGCTGCGCTATGCGGGCGAGCGCATCCAGTTCGGCCGGCCGCTCATCGCCTTCCCGCGGGTGGCGGAGAAGCTGGCGCTGTCGGCGGCCGAGCTGTGGATGACGCGCGCGCTCACCCTGCATGCGGCCGAAGAGAAGGATTCGGGCCGGCGCTGTGATCTCGAGGCCGGGATGGCGAAGCTGCTGGCGGCGCGCGTCGCCTGGTCGGCGGCGGACAATGCGCTGCAGATCCACGGCGGCAACGGCTATGCGCTCGAATACCCGATCAGCCGCGTGCTGGTGGATGCGCGCATCCTCAACATCTTCGAGGGCGCGGCCGAGATCCAGGCCGACGTCATCGCCCGCCGCCTGCTGGAGCGGTAGACCCTCGGCGACCGATCGGCCCTGCCGCCCGATGTCGTCTTCGTCTGACGCGTCCGCCGGACCCGCCGGACGAGCCGGCGGGTGACGCGAAGAGGAGAGCCGGGTGGCGCCGGCCGTTCCGAGCGCTGATGACTGATCCCTGAAGCGTCGTTCGCCGGCTCGACCGGCGAACCCATGAGGCCTGCGTGCCGGCTCCGGCGCTGGAGGTCATCTCGGCCGTCGGCTGGACCCGCCGGTCAAGCCGGCGGGTGACGAGGGAAAAAGTGGCCCCGCCTTTCAGGCCGATGAGTGACGAGGAGAAAGTGCCGGCAGGTGGCGAGTAGCACGCATGCACGCGCCGCTGCCGCTCCCCGTTCCGCTGGCTGATGACAGACAACTGACGACTGATCACCGAATCGTCGTTCGCCGGCTCGACCGGCGAACCCATGAGGCCTGCGTGCCGGCTCCTGCGCCGGAGGGCATCTCGGCCGTCGGCTGGACCCCCGGGTCGAGCCGCCGGGTGACGAGGGAAAAAGTGGCCCCGCCTTTCAGGCCTGCGCGTGACGGAGCGAATGTGCCGGCGGGCCCCGAAGAGAGGAAGATGCACCCGCCGGTCGTGCCGCCGGGTGAGGCGACGGGGAAGGCGGCGGTCAGCGCGGGCAGGGCGCCGTTTTTGGATGGCGCCCCGGATAAAGCCCAGCGGCTGGCTTGCTTTTCCTGCGTGAATATGCGCGCCAAGCTCACGAGATTGTGAACAAGAACCCTCTTGACTAGCTATGTGCAGGGGAGGGTAGAGGGAATATGCCGGTTCTGCCACCGGTGTGCGGGTGACTGGGAGGCGCAGGAAGCGCGTCCGGAGATCGCTCGGGGGGCAGGAGCCAAGAGGAAGGGTTTACCGATGCATGCACATGGCAGTCTAAGCCGAATCGTTCGGCCGTTTATTCTTGGAAAGCGAGAGAGCTTTGATCTTGATCGGCAAAAAGACCGCGATGCTCTCCGCGATCTTTCGGAGCAGGAGATGCACATGATTGGAGGTGCCGAAACCGTGCCGTTCCTGCCGAGTTCGACCTACTGCTACCTTACTTCCTGCAATCTTCTCCATCTGGAATTCTGTCGAGGCGACGACAGAGCCGTTGATGCGGAATAGGGAGGGACGATCAATTTAGCGAAAGAGAAGGGGTAGAGAGATGTCTACCCCTTCTCTAGCAATTTTCTGGCAAGGGAGGCCAGAAAGTGTCTGACCTGAAATATCTTCTCATATATGGTGGCCTTGACGATGCACATGTACGATTTCCCGAGCGAATTCTTCGTCAAAAAGGAATCGCTTGTGCCTTCTATGATCCGCTGCGATTGGCTCGTGTGAATCTTGAGCCGCTGAACGTGGAAATGAAAGCGGAGATTTGCGCAGAAACACTGATATCATCTGGTGGCAAAGAAGAGGTCGAAAGTATTAAGTTGCTAGTTCCTGAACAAATATCATATATCTGGGTAAGAAATAAAAAATTTGTTGATTGTATTGAGAGTTCATCCGACCAATGGGCTTATGTCTCTGTCAATGAACATACAAACTTTTTGAAATCACTCATACGCTTATATGATATAAAACATTTTAATGATATATATCGCGTATCATCAATAAAACACAAGGCAGTTCAAATATCAATTGCTAAAGATGTCGGATTTAGAGTTCCTCAAACATTGATATCTTCTCACAAGAAAAAGATAGTTAGTTTCATCGAAAAGTATAATGATATCATTGTAAAGCCAATGTCTTTGAATTTTGTTCCTCCTCCTCTTGACAAATCCACTTCGTTCGCAACAATTCTGACAAATTCTGTTACGAAAGAAGAAATAGCGCGCGCTTCAAGAGAGTCTCTAGCAGCCGCGCCAGCAATATATCAAAAACGTATTGAAAAGGCATATGAGATACGATTAGCCGCGTTCGGTAACGATGCTGTTGCCTACAGGATTGATTCCCAGAAAAGTCAATCCGGAGAGCTGGATTGGCGACGGGCGCAATATGAGGATATTTATGCGCCGATGAATGCGACGGGGGAAATGCGCGAACTGTCGCGACGATTTCTTCACGCTTCCGGACTTCACTACGGGATATTTGACCTCATTGTCGATACAGAAGGGCAGCTGTGGTTTCTCGAGTGTAACGCGGATGGACAGTGGGCTTGGCTTGAGCGTCAAGGAGAAGGGCCAATTGCAGAGATGTTCGCGCGCAATATTTCTCGGATGATAAAATCGACATTCAGAATGGCTTCATAGTGTTAATTTGTGGAACTCGGGAATAAAGGAGCCAATCATGGATATGAGCGAACTGTACATATGTTCCACTGGAAAATATTTGGTTGTCAAGATCAATAAAGTTTGCAATCGTGCACAAGGAGTTCTGGTAAGAGCAATCGGACTGATACGAATGACACGACTAGCGTTCATCACCATTTTTCTGGGTGTAATGGTGGCACATTCCGTGAGAAGCCAGGAATCCGATGCTCATCAGGTACCCTGGTCGGCAGGAAGATTTGTAGATGCTCTGATGGATAGCGCGATACGGCAGTTTTCCCCCCTTCCACCGGAAGAGTCCCGCAGCCTGCGGTCCTATCCTTCATCAGGTGCTCCGAGCATTCGCCGATTGGCGAAAGTGGGGCGGCGGGCGTGCCGCCGAACCGCCCCGGACAAAGAAGTGCTTTCGGCCATGATGTCTGCCTATCGGGAAGCCTTCGAGCGGTTACACTGGACGGCATCTGATCGACGACAACTCGCAGAGGAGATCCGGCCCTATCTGATGCAACGTCTCTCGGAGGATTTTCCCTCAGTCATGCGCATCTTCACGTTTGACGGGGAGCCCGGTTTTTCCGCTGAAGTCAAGACCCCTTCTGATGAATTATTTGTCCGGGCAGCGTTGGATCAGCTACTTAGAAAAATGCTGATGGCAATTCGCCGGCAAGGTAATGATATCAAAGGTTCCAAGCAAAGTGGAGCTTTCATGTTTCTGTTTGCAATAAGCTGTTATCTGGAAAAGGATAACACGCGGCGATTGGTTGAGCTGATTGATGGTGAATACGACATATTCACGCCCAACCCGCATGGTCCTATTGATGGCCCTCTCTCGGTCATCACTCGACACACGGGAACACGGGCGGCTATGGAAAGGATCAGGGAAGCCTTTCATGAAGCTTATGTAAGAAAACGGATCCATCCTCTTAGTTTTGCGGGGCTTGAGGATGCTTATGCCATTAATTTTGGTGGTGGCCGGCAAATTTACGGCTCATATGGCACGTGTCGCGATGGCCGTTTCAAAGCCGTTCCCCCTATTCTCAATCCCGAAAAGGCGGAAGCCTTCTGGAAAGAAAACGGCCTTCCTACTCCCCAAGAAGAATGTGCCGCCTACGCCGCTCGAAAAGCGCGTTCTCATGCCACACGCCCTGATTGACTTTCGCGGCGCTGTGATCTCGAGGCCGGGATGGCGAAGCTGCTGGCGGCGCGCGTCGCCTGGTCGGCGGCGGACAATGCGCTGCAGATCCACGGCGGCAACGGCTATGCGCTCGAATACCCGATCAGCCGCGTGCTGGTGGATGCGCGCATCCTCAACATCTTCGAGGGCGCGGCCGAGATCCAGGCCGACGTCATCGCCCGCCGCCTGCTGGAGCGGTAGACCCTCGGCGACCGATCGGCCCTGCCGCCCGATGTCGTCTTCGTCTGACGCGTCCGCCGGACCCGCCGGACGAGCCGGCGGGTGACGCGAAGAGGAGAGCCGGGTGGCGCCGGCCGTTCCGAGCGCTGATGACTGATCCCTGATGACTGATCACTGAAGCGTCGTTCGCCGGCTTGACCGGCGAACCCATGAGGCCTGCGTGCCGGCTCCGGCGCCGGAGGTCATCTCGGCCGTCGGCTGGACCCGCCGGTCAAGCCGGCGGGTGACGAGGGAAAAAGTGGCCCCGCCTTTCAGGCCGATGAGTGACGAGGAGAAAGTGCCGGCAGGTGGCGAGGGGTACGCATGCACGCGCCGCTGCCGCTCCCCGTTCCGATGGCTGATGACTGACAACTGACGACTGATCACCGAATCGTCGTTCGCCGGCTCGACCGGCGAACCCAAGAGGCCTGCGCGCCCGCCCCGACGCCGGAGGGCATCTCGGCCGTCGGCTGGACCCCCGGGTCGAGCCGCCGGGTGAGGCGAAGGCAAAGGCGGCGGTCAGCGCGGGCAGGGCGCCGCAAGGGGGCGGCCGAGATCGATGGCGGCGACGGCCCTGCTCACCTGCGGCCCCGCATGCATGCCGCCGATGACGATCGCCCGCGAACCGGCGAGAACGAGACCCCGGTGGTCCATGCTCGCCCGCTCCAGCCTGCCGAGCGTGATCCACGCCCCGCGGCCGGCGTCGTAGGCGAAGATCCGCGCGGACGGCGCCACCGGCCCGCCCGCGTAGGCGATGCCGTCGTAGTTGTAGGCCGCAAGGCCGCCGCCGGCGAAGATGACGAGCCCGGCCGATTCGCTTCCGGCGGCCGCCGCCCGGTAGACGGGCGGGCCCGGGTGGTCCGGCAGGCGCCGCCAGGTGACCCGGGCGGGATCATGCGGGTCGATCACGCCCTCCCAGGCCTGGGAGATGAGGCGGAAACGCCGCCGCCCCCGCTCGTCGCGCCCCGTGACGGCGACGCCGTCGATGACGACGATGCGCCCCTGCGCGAGCCCGCCGGCATGGCCGAAGACGGGCGTGCCCGGAAAGTCGGCGAGGCGCGTCCAGCTGTCGCGGGCGGCGTCATAGAGCTGGACGGCGGCGGTGTTGTCGTCCTGATGCCAGCCCGAGACGAGATAGACCCAGCGGCCGCGCCAGGCGAGAGCGACGCTGTCGTCGACCGCGACCGGCATGTCCGCCATGCGCCGCCAGCGGCCCGTGGCCGGATCGAATCGCCAGTGGTCCCGGTGGGTGGTCTCCGCGCCGTCTCCGGCCACCGAATAGCCGCCGAAGACATGGATCGCGCCGCCGAGCGCCACCGCGCTCGCGGCCAGTCTTGGGGGCGTCATGGGCGCATCGGCAAGCCGCATCCAGCGCGAACTTTCGGCATCGAGATCGAGAAGCAGCACGCGCGGCGTGATGTCCTTGTAGCTGCGGCCCGCTCCCAGCCCGTGGACAGACAGCACGAGGCGATGACCGCCGTGGCAGACCGCCGCGACGGCGTTGTTGGCGAGCGGCTCGGGAAGATCGGGCAGCGGCGATGCCGCCGCGGCCCCGCCCGCCGCCAGGATCGCGGCGACCACGGCGCAGCCCGCACGAAGAAGGCGGCGGCCGCGCCCCCGTCCGCAGCCCGTCCCGCCCCTCCCTTTTCGCCCGGCCGGCCGCATGCGAGACGGCTCTCAATGGCTCATGAACAGGGCGACCGGGCTGTGATGGATGACGTGGCGCGTGACGCCGCCCACGATCATCTCCCGCCAGCGGCTGTGGGAATAGGCGCCGAGCACGATGAGATCCGCACCCGCCTCCCCCGCATGCCGCAGCAGCGCCTCGCCGACCCCGCCCGGGCCGTCGATCCGCACCACCTCGGCGCGGATGCCGTGATGGGCGAGATGGCGGGCGAGCAATGCCGCGCCCGGGCGCTCGGGGTGCTCGTCGCCCACGGTCACGATCTCGACCGCGGCGGCCCGGGCGAGGATCGGCAGCGCGTCCGCCACCGCCCGCGCCGCCTCCGCGCGGCCGTTCCAGCCGATGACCACATGCGCCCAGGGCACGCCTTCGGCGCCCACGTGCGCCCTCTTGCCGCCGTCCGGCGGCGCGAGCAGCACGGGGCGCCCGGAACGGAAGAGCGTCTCGTTGAACAGCTCGCCCGCCTCGGGCCGGTGGTCGCCTGCCGGACGCGGCACGACGCTCAGGTCATGCACGCGCGCCAGTCTTCCCACCCGCTCGGCGATCAGCCCCACCGCCTGCGAGAAGGCGGCGGTGGGCAGGTCGTGGATCACCTCGTCGCCGACGACGGCGATTTCCGCCTCCTCCATGCGCGCGCGGAAGACGGCGAGCGCCTGGTCCGCACGCGCCCGGCCCTCGCGTTCGGCCGCCTCCACGAGGTCCTGGATGACATCCGCCGTCAGCCCCTCGCCGACGAAGGGGATGCTGGCGCGCGGATCGGGCCGCAGAAATTCCACGGCGAGATGGCCGCAGAAGGCCTGCACCAGGGGGATCGCCTGGTCGAGGCAGTCCTCGAGATCGTCCGGATGGGTCACGGGAACATAGATCGTGCGCATCGGCCGCTTCCTCCTCGCACCCGCCCGCCCCGCCGCCGGCGGGGCGGAGCCGCCATCGTCGCGTGCGGATGCTGGTGCGTCAAGCGTGCCTCGTCCTTGATCAGGATCAAAGGCGGCCGCGGTTCATTGACCATTCACGGCGCATCTGAGAAGAATTCGGGCGGAATCCGGATGACGAGAAGGCCGGTGCGGCACCGGGCGCGGGCTTGCGCCCGCTGCCGGCGCCGGCGGACGGGACGGCACGACATGGCATGGACCCGGGGCGCCGGCGGGCGTCGAGCGGCCGGATCGGGAAGGACGGTGCTGGGCCGGGCGGTGGCGCTCGCGGTCGTCACCGCCGCCGCGCTGCTGCCGGCGCCTTCCGCGCCCGCCCAGCGCCAGGATCAGGAGGAGGCGCGGCGCGCCCGCGAGGCGGGACGCATTCTCGACTACGGCGAGATCCGCCGGCGCGCGCTCAAGGCGGTGCCGGGACGGATCGTCGACCAGGATCTGCGCCGGCGCGACAAGGGACGCTACGTCTACCGCCTGAAGATCCTGCGCGCGGACGGGAAGGTGGCGGTCGTGATGGTCGATGCCCACAGCGGCCGGATCATCGCGGTGCGGCGCCCGTGAGCGTCCGGCGGGAAGCGGCGCGGGAGGAGGAAGAGCGGCGATGCGGGTGCTGGTGGCCGAGGACGATGCGGCGCTCGCCGGGCAGCTGCGCCAGGCACTCACCGAGGCGGGCTATGCCGTCGACGTGGCTCCCGACGGCGAGGAGGCGCAGTTTCTGGGCGAGACCGAGCCCTATGACGCCATCGTCCTGGATCTGGGGCTGCCCGTCATCGACGGGGTGAGCGTGCTCAAGGCCTGGCGCGCGAAGGGGATCGCGACTCCCGTTCTCATCCTCACGGCCCGCGATTCCTGGTCCGACAAGGTCGACGGGCTGGATGCGGGGGCGGACGACTATCTCACCAAGCCCTTCGCGCTCGCCGAGCTGCTTGCGCGGCTTCGGGCGCTCATCCGGCGGGCGAGCGGGCATGCGGACCCGGTGCTGAGCTGCGGGCCGGTCCGGCTCGACCCCCGCAGGGCCGAGGTCACGGTCGACGGCCAGCCGGTGCGGCTGACGGCGCAGGAGTTCAAGCTGCTCAGCTACCTGATGCACCATCCGGGCAAGGTCGTCTCGCGCACCGAGCTGACCGAGCACATCTACGACCAGGACTTCGACCGCGACTCCAACACCATCGAAGTCTTCATCAACCGCATCAGAAAGAAGCTCGGCGTGCCGGTGATCCGCACCATCCGCGGCCTCGGCTACCGGCTCGAGGAACCGGGTGGCGACGGGCCCGCCCCGCGGGCGGCCGGCGGCGGATGAACGCGCACCGGCCCGATCCGCCCGCCGCGGCCGCGGATGTCGAGGTTCGCGGCACGCTCATCCGCCGCCTGTTCCTGTCCTCGCTTCTGTGGGTGGTCGCGACCCTTCTCGCCGGCGGCTTCGTGCTCACCTTCGCCTTCGCCGACTATGTACAAAAGAAGTTCGAGGCGGACCTGATGCGCCGCCTCGATGCGCTGATCGGCGCGGCGGAAGTCGACGAGCTCGGCCAGATCCGGTTTTCGCGCGCGCTCGAGGATCCGCGCTATGCCGAACCCTATTCAGGGCGCTACTGGCAGATCTCGGCGCCGGACCAGCCGGCGTTCCGCTCGCGCTCGCTGTGGGACCATGCGCTCGATCCCGACTGGGACGCGCCCGCGCGCGAGGCGACGCTGCGCGAGGCGGAAGGCCCGGCGGGCGAGCCGCTCGAGATCGCCGTCCAGGACGTCGAGCTGCCGGGTGCGGACGTCACCTTCCGCTTCATGGTCGCCGCCGACACCCGGGAGATGCGCGCCGACATCGCCTCCTTCCGCCGCCTCGTGCTGCTGTCGATGGCGGGATTCGGGCTCGCGCTCACGGCCGCGATCGCGGTCCAGCTTCTGATCGCGCTGCGGCCGCTGAGAGCCGTGCGGCGGGCTCTGCAGCGGGTGCGCGCGGGCGCGGCCGAGCGCATCACCGGGCGCTTTCCCGTGGAGTTCGGGGAGCTCGTGCGCGAGCTCAACGCCCTCATCGCCCAGAACGAGGAGCTCGTCGAGCGCGCGCGCCGCCATGCCGGCAATCTCGCGCACGCGCTGAAAACGCCGCTGAGCGTGCTCGCCAATGCCGCCGGGCGCGCGGACGGCGAGCTGGCGCGGCTCGTCGGCGAGCAGATCGCGATCATGCAGCGCCACATCGACCATCATCTGAAGCGGGCCCGGGCCGGTGGCGCGGGCCCCTTGAGCCGCGCGCGCAGCCCCGTCGCCGAGACGGTGGCGCGTCTCGTGCGCGTGATGCACAAGATCCACGCCGCGCGCGGCGCCGAGATCCGTTTCGACGTGCCCGCCGGCCTCGTGTTCCGCGGCAGCCGCCAGGATCTCGAGGAGATCGTCGGCAACCTGCTCGACAATGCGTGCAAATGGGCGCGGCGGCGCGTCGCGGTCGCCGCGCGCGCCCTGCCGGATGCCGCCGGCGGCGCGCGGATCGAGATCACCGTCGACGACGACGGGCCCGGCGTGCCCGCCGAGCGCCGCCAGGACCTCTTCCGCCGCGGCCTCAGACTCGATGAATCGCAGCCCGGCTCGGGTCTGGGGCTTGCGATCGTGATGGACATCGTCCGCCTCTACGGCGGCTCGGTGGCTCTCGAGGATTCGCCGCTGGGCGGGCTCAGGGTGCGCCTTCAGCTTCCGGCCGCCCCGCCCGCCGCCTGAACGGCGCCGGTGCATCATGTTCAGCGGCGATTAAGCGGGCGCAGGGCAGATCCCATCTCTAACTCTGACGGGAACGGGCGGAATTGAACCGCCGCCTCTTGCGTGCGTTGAGGAGACGGACAGCGGGCCGATGGGGCGACCCCCTGCGTGCCCGACGAAGGAAGCAAGGGAGAACGCGAGATGGCACGAGGCCTCGATTTTCCTGCTGCAATCCGCGACCGGAAGTGGCCGGGCCGCGCCGTGGCCGCCGCCGCGGTCCTGGCGCTTGCGGCCTGCACGAGCACCGGTCAGGGCGAGAAGGAGGCGGCGGGCACCATCATCGGCGGCGCGCTCGGCGGGCTGCTGGGTGCGGAGCTCGGCGGTCATGGCGATTCGAAGGTGGTCGGGGCGGCGCTCGGCACGTTTCTCGGCGCCGCGATCGGCAACCAGATCGGCAAATCCCTCGACCGCGCGGATCGCCTCGCTCTCGAGCGCGCGCAATACGAGGCGCTGGAGCGCACGCCCTCCGGCCAGCGCTCGGAATGGGTGAATCCGGACACAGGCCATCACGGATGGGTCCAGCCGAAGCCCGCCTATCAGAACGAGCAGGGCCAGTACTGCCGCGAGTTCACCCAGAAGATCTACGTCGGCGGCGAGGAGGCGACGGGCTACGGCACCGCCTGCCGGCAGCCGGACGGGACCTGGAAGATCGTCGACGCCCGCCCCGGGCGGTAGCGATCAAGCGCCTCACCGTGCTTGACTTTCCCGCGCGAACCGGCCTTGATCCGAAGGGGGGCGACCGGTCCCTTCGCGCGCGGAAAGAGGAGCCATGTCACGCGGAGACGGCCGCACGGGTCTGCGCCAGCTCTATCCGGCGATCGCGCCGGAGGCGACCGGCATGCTGGACGTCGGCGACGGCCACCGGATCTACTGGGAGTGGTCGGGCCGGCGAGACGGCATTCCCGTCCTCTTCCTGCATGGCGGCCCCGGCGGCGGCACCGCGCCCGCCCAGCGCCGCTTCTTCGACCCGCGGCGCTACCGCATCGTGCTCTTCGACCAGCGCGGCTGCGGCCGTTCCACGCCCCATGCGGCGCTGCACGCCAACACCACCTGGCATCTCGTCGCGGACATCGAGCGGCTGCGGGCGCATCTCGGCATCGACCGCTGGGTCGTCTTCGGCGGTTCCTGGGGCTCCACGCTCGCTCTGCTGTATGCGGAACGCCACCCGGAGCGCGTCCTGGGGCTGATCCTGCGCGGCGTCTTCCTCGCCCGTCCGCGCGAGATCCGCTGGTTCTATCAGGACGGGGCGAGCCGCATCTTCCCCGAGGCCTATGCCCGCTTCGTCGCGCCCCTGTCGCCGGCCGAGCGCGGCGACGTGATCGCGGCCTACTACCGCCTGCTCACCGGCCCGGACGATGAGAAGCGGCTCGAGGCCGCGCACCGCTGGGCGCGCTGGGAGGCGAGCACGGTGACGCTGGAGCCCGGCAGCCGCCAGACCCACGACCCGCAATCCGACGCCTTCGCGCTGGCGCTGGCACGGATCGAATGCCACTACTTCTTCCACCGCGCCTTCCTCGAGCGGCCGAACCAGATCCTCGAGGACGCGGGCGCGATCGCCGAGGTTCCCGCCATCATCGTCCAGGGCCGCTATGACGCGATCTGTCCGCCGGAGGCGGCGCATGAGCTCAAGGCCGCCCTGCCGCGGGCGGATCTCAGGATCGTCACGCTGGCGGGGCATTCCGCCTTCGAGCCGGCGATCACCCACGAGCTTCTGGAGGCGACCGACGAGCTTGCGGCGCGCCTCGGCTGACGCCGCGCCGGGCGGCGGTGACAGGGGGGAAGGAGGGAACCCAGCGGTGAGCATGTCGGCCTCAAAGACGGCGGTCCGGCTCGCCGCCGTGCTGCTGCTTCTTGCGGCGCTGGCGGGCGCCCGGCCCGCGGCGGCGCGCGTCGAGCGCGTCGAGATTACGAGCCGGGAGCCATTTGCCGGCGGCCGGTCCTTCGGCGCCGTCGGCGCCTACGAGAAGATCCGCGGCCGCATCCATTATGCGGTCGAGCCCGACGCCGTCTTCAACCGCGCGATCCGCGACATCGATCTCGCGCCGCGGGATGCGGACGGACTGGTGCGCTTTGCGGGCGACTTCCTGCTGATCCGCCCCGTCGATCCGGCGCGCGGCAATCATGTGCTGCTCTTCGACGTCACGAACCGCGGAAATCTGACGGCGCTCGGCATCTTAAATTCGGAACGCTCCGGCAACGATCCCGCGACCGCCGGCAACGGCTGGCTGATGCGCGAGGGCTACACCCTGCTCGCCGCGGCGTGGAACTGGGACGTGCCGCCCGGCGACGACCGGCTCGAGATCGCGCTTCCCGTCGCCCGCAACCCGGACGGCAGCCCCATCACGGGGCGCATCGCCTACGAGTTCACGGTCGACCACCCCAGCCGCACCGCCTTCGTCGGCGGCATCAGCGCGAAGGGCCATCCCCTCGCCGGGGATCCGCGGCCGGTGCTGACCGTGCGCGACGGCCCCGAGGCGCCGCGGCACATCATCCCGCGCAGCCGCTACCGCCTGACCCGGCTGCTTGCGGACGGACGCGAGGTGCCGTCCAACCTTCACGTCACGGCCGATTTCGCCTTCGAGCCGGGGCGGATCTACGAGCTCGTCGTCACGGTGCGCGACCCGCGCGTCGTGGGCCTCGGCATGGCGGCCGTGCGCGATGCGATCCGGCATTTCCGCGAGGACGAGGCGATGGGCATCCGGCATGCCCTGATCTTCGGCCATTCCCAGTCCGGCCGCTTCATCGCCACCATGATCCTTGACGGCCTGTTCTTCGACGAGCGGGGGCCGGTCTTCCACGGCGCCTTCGTGCGGGTCGCCGGCGGCGGCAAGGGCAGCTTCAACTTCCGCTTCGCCCAGACGACGCGCCACTTCAGCCAGTTCGAGGAGCACATCTACCCGACGGACTTCTTCCCGTTCTCGACGGCGCCGAGCACGGATCCCTTCACCGGCCGGCGCGCGAGCCTGTTCGACCGGGCGCGGGCACTCGGTTTCGTGCCCAAGGTGATCTTCACCAACAGTTCCACGGAATACTGGTCGCGGGCGGCCTCGCTGCTGCACACCACCGCCGACGGCCGGGCGGATCTGCCGCCCGATCCGAAGAGCCGCATCTACGCGCTGCTCGGCGCCCAGCATTTCTTCGCCCGCTGGCCGACGACCCGCGGCCTCGAGTACTGCGTCAATCCGGCCGACAAGCGCCCCGTGGCGCGGGCGCTGCTCAAGGCGCTGACCCGCTGGGTCGTCGACGGCACGCCGCCGCCACCCAGCCGATATCCGACCTTGGCGCGCGGCGAGCTCGGGGATCTCGACGCCTATCTCGCGGCGCTGCCGCGCGGCTTCGCGCCGGCGCGGCCGGAAGGCCATCTCGTGCCGCCGCGGCTCGACTTCGGGCCGCGCTTCGATACCGAAGGCATCATGGACCTCGTGCCGCCCAGGGTGACGGGACACTACCGCGCGCTGCTGCCGCTTCCGAACCGCGACGGCAACGGCACGGGCGGCGTGCCGCTGCCCTGGATCCTCGCGCCGCTCGGCAGCCATCTCGGCTTCAATCCGAGAAGCCCGGCGACCGGCGGGCATGCGATCATCTCGCGCTGGCTGGGCGCCTTCGTGCCCTTCGCCCGCACGCAGCGGGAACGCATGGCCGCGCTGGATCCGCGCCCCTCGATCGAGGAGCGCTACGGCGACCGGGACGGCTACGAGAAGGCCTTTGCGGCGGCGGTCGATCATGCGATCCAGCAGGGATTTCTGCTGGCCGAGGAGCGGGAGGCGGTGATCGCCGACCAGATGACCTTCTACGACCGCCTGATGGCGCGGGCGCTCGACGGCGGCTGCGGCTATCTCGCCGGCGGGCAGGGCTGAGGAGATCCGGGGATGCATCGACCGGGCATGGGGGATACGGGGCGGATGCCGCGGCGGCGGATGCGGACCCGGATTCCCGCCGCCGCGGCGGCGCTTTTCGCCTGCATCCTGCTTGCGGCCTGCGACGCCGACGAGCCGCCCGCGCTCGCGGTCCGCGATGTCGAGGCCCGGATCCTGCCGCAGGGCGGCATGGGCGCCGTCTATCTCGTGATCGAAAACCGGGGCGGCGCCGACGTCCTGACCGGCGTGGAGACGGATCCCCCCGTTCTCGCCAGCCTTCACGAATCGGTGCACGAGGACGGCATCGCCCGCATGCTTGCGCGCGACGAGGTGGCGGTTCCGGCCCATGGGCGGCTGGATCTCAAGCCCGGCGGGCTGCATGTCATGCTCTCGCGCGTACCGGTGCCGCCGCCTTCGGAGATCGGCCTCGTCTTGCACTTCCGCCGCCATGCCGACATCATGGTCGCCGTGCCGCTGGCGGGCGGGAGGGGATCCGGCCTCCATCCGGACCACCACGATTCCGCCGCCGCGCACTGACCCTGGCAAGGGGGGGAGCGATCGGGTCGGGATGAGCGGGACGGCGGGAAAATCGCGATGGGCTGCGCGGCGCCGGGCGGCCTTGCGCAGGCGGGCCGCAGCGGTGCCGGTCCTGTTTCTTCTGCTCGCCCTCGCCCGGCCCGCATATGCGCAAGCCGGCCGTTCCGACCCGCCGCCGCCCGATGCGCCGGCACCGGCGGCTTCCGGCACGGCGGACGGCGGGAAAGCCGCAGCCGGGCAGGAGGATGCCGGGCGAGGGGACAGGCCCCGCTACCGCAAGCTGCCGCCCCAGTTTCCCTTGCCCGGCTGGTGGGCGCGGGTGCTGCAGCAGCCGCGCAAGGTCTCCATCGGCGCAGGAATCGCGATCCGGCCGCGCTATCCCGGCGCCTCCGCCACGAAGGTCGGCCCGATCCTGTTCTTCGATGTCGAGATCAAGCGCAAATACTTCATCAATGTGACGGACGGGATCGGCCTCTACTTCTACCGGCGCGACAAGGGGCAGGACTTCTGGAGCCCCTACTACGAACTGAAGCTGTCGCTTGCGCCGGGTTTCGAGAACCGGTCGGCCAAGGAGGCGCCGGGTCTGCGGCCGGTGGGCAAGACGGGGCTGCTGCGTCTGGCCGGCACGGTGGGCTACGGGCCGCTCGCCATCGACGTCGCCTGGAACGGCGACCTGTTCCAGACCGGCCACGACGGCAGCTTCGTCACCTTCGCGCTCCAGGGCAAGCTGCGCGCCTTCGGCGAGACGCTGGTCAGCCTCGGCCCCGAGGCCCGCTACGGCAACCGCACCTACATGGACTCCTTCTACTCGGTGAACGAGTTCGAAAGCCGCGACACGGGTCTGCCCGTCTTCTTCGCCGGCCGCGGCTTCGAGCGGGTGGGCGGCAAGATGCAGGTCGCCTATCCGCTCGCGCCGCATTGGACGCTGTTCTCGCTGATGCGCTACGAGGCGCTGATCGGGCCGGCCCGACGCTCGCCGGTCGCCCGCGACACCAGCCGGTTCACCTTCGTCTTCGCTCTCGGCTACCGGTTCTAGGAGGCCCCGGCCGCGGCCGGGCTGCGCGAGACTGGCGCGGCCGGATGAGGGGAGAGGAGCGATGAGCGAGCCCACCGTCCTGGGGCCGGACCCGCTGGATTCGATTGCGACCGCGGAGCCCGCGAAGACCCGCGTGCCGGTTCTGGGCCGACAGATGGCGGCCGTAATCGCGGAGGGCGCAGCGGACGGCCCCGCCATCGTCCTGCTGCACGGCAATCCGACCTCGAGCTATCTCTGGCGCAACGTCATCCCGCATCTTGCGCTCTTCGGACGCGTCATCGCGCCGGATCTGATCGGCATGGGCGACAGCGACAGGATTCCGGGCGACGACCCCGACCGCTATTCCTACGCCGTCCACCGCCGCCACATCGACGCCTTTCTCGATGCGGCGGTGCCCGCCGGTCCGGTGATCCTCGTGCTGCACGACTGGGGCACCGCGCTCGGGATCGACTGGGCGCGCCGCCACGCGGACCGCGTTCGCGCCATCGCCTACATGGAAGGGCTGGTCGCGCCGCTGTCCTGGGCCGACTGGCCCGAGGCCGCACGCGGCATCTTCGAGGCGATGCGCGGGCCCGCCGGCGAGGAGCTCGTGCTCCAGCGCAACATCTTCGTCGAGAACATCCTGCCCGCGGGCGTGCTGCGGGGCCTGCGCGAGGAGGAGATGGCCGTCTACCGGCGCCCCTTCGCGCGGCCCGGCGAGGACCGGCGGCCGACGCTCTCCTGGCCGCGGGCGGTGCCGTTCGACGGCGTGCCGGCGGAGACCCACGAGGTGCTCGCCGCCAATCTCGCCTTCATGCAGCGGACGTCCATTCCCAAGCTGTTCATCGCCGCCGAGCCGGGTGTCGTGCTCACCGGCCGGCTGAAAGAGCTGTGCGCCGGCTTTCCCGCCCAGCGCATGGTCACGGTGGCGGGCTCCCACTTCATCCAGGAGGACAGCCCGCATGCGATCGGCCGCGCGATCGCATCCTTCCTGAGCACCCTCGCGTCCTAGCCGCTCCGGCGCGCACGCTTGACGCCGCGGCGGCCCGTCGGGCACAAGCGCCCCGCCCCGGAAATCGCAAGGCGAGGAAGGGACAGGGAAGGCATGCCGGATCTCGTGCTGCTGCGTCACGGCCAGAGCCAGTGGAACCTGGAAAACCGCTTCACCGGCTGGACGGACGTGGATCTGAGCGAAAAGGGCCGCGAGGAGGCCTGGCGCGCGGGCGAGCTGATGGCCCGTCACGGCATCCTGCCGACCATCTGCTTCACCTCCGTGCTGACCCGTGCGATCCGCACCGCCTGTCTGGCGCTCGACGCCCTCGGCCGGTTGTGGATCCCGGTGGAGAAGCACTGGCGGCTCAACGAGCGTCACTACGGGGCGCTGCAGGGGCTGAACAAGAAGGAGATGGCGGAAAAGGTGGGCGCCGAGCAGGTCCATGTCTGGCGCCGGTCCTATGACGTGCCGCCGCCGCCGCTCGAAGACGGCGACCCGCGCCTGCCCCATGGCGACCCGCGCTACCGCGGCGTCGATCCGGCCCTGCTGCCGCGCACCGAGAGCCTGAAGGACACGGTGGAGCGCTTCCTGCCGCTGTGGCACGAGCGCATCGCGCCGGCGCTCCGATCCGGCGAGACGGTGCTCGTGGCCGCCCACGGCAACAGTCTGAGAGCGCTCGTAAAATATCTGGACGGGATTTCGGACGCCGACATTCCGGCGCTCGAAATTCCGACCGGCCGGCCGATCCTCTACCGCCTCGACGAGGCGCTCAAGCCCGTCGAGCACTTCTATCTGGACGAGGTGGAACCCGCCTGAGCACGGCGCGCCCAGACAGGGCCGCGGCCGCGGCGCGGTGCGGGCCGCCTGCGGCTCAGCCGCCCTCGACGGCCTTCAGATAGAGCTCGAGCAGCGCCTCTTCCTCGGCCCGCTGTTCGCGGTCCTTCTTCCTCAGCCGCACGACCTGACGCATGATCCTGGGATCGAAGCCGTGGGCCTTGGCCTGCGCGTAGACCTCGCGGATGTCCTCCTGAAGCGCGCGCTTTTCCTCCTCGAGGCGCTCGATGCGGGCGATGTATTCGCGAAGAGCCTCCGCCGCGATGCCCTGCGGGCCGGTGCCGTCCATTCGAGGATCCCCTTGATCGTGACCTCCTCGCCCCTGGTGCCGGCCCGGCCGGACCGGCGCACCGCGGGGCGACCGGCCCCGTCTGTAGCCGCGCGACGGGGGCGGCGCAAGGGTGCGGTCAGCGGGCGGCGCCCCCGCTCACCGCGAGGAGGCCGCGACGGGCTGCTCGTCGGCCCCGCCGCGTCGCGCGAGCAGCGCCCGGCGCGTGGCCGCGACCTCGCGGTGCATGCGCATCAGCTCCGCGCGCTGGCCGTTGACGACCGGCGGATCGGCGCGCCTGAGGGCCTCTTCCAGCGCGGCCTCGACCTGCTCGAGAAAGGCGATGTAGGCTTCCCGGGTCACCGTCATCTGGCTTTGCTCCGACTGTCCGTCCTGCCGTTCTCACGCAACGGCGGGGGCTGCCAATCAAGGGCCATGCCAGACGGAGAAATGTCGTGAATCCAAAAACTTGAGGCATGCCGCGGGTGTGCGTGCGGCAGGGCGGGCAGATTTCGCACCCCCCGGTCCCGCCCGCCCGGCAGATGATTCCGCCGGACCGGAGCGCGCAGGGGCGTCAGCTGCGATAGTCGGCGTTGATGCGGACGTAGCCGTCGGTCAGATCGCAGGTCCACACCTGCGCGCACCCCTCGCCCTCGCCGAGGTCCAGCGTGATCACGATCTCGCGTCCGGCCATGTGGGCCGCCGCGCGCTTCTCGTCATAGGCCGGATGCGGGGCGCCGCCGGCGAACACCAGCTCGTCGCCGATGTGGAGCCGCCAGCCCCCGGGGCCCGACGAGACGGCGCCCGAGCGGCCGGCGGCCGCCAGAATCCGCCCCCAGTTGGGATCGCCGCCGGCGATCGCGGTCTTGACCAGCGGCGATTCGGCGATCGTGAAGGCCACCCGGCGCGCCGCCGCGTCATCGCGCGCGCCCGTGATACGGATGGTGACGAAGCGGCTCGCCCCCTCGCCGTCGCGCACGATCTGCTGCGCGAGCGAGACGGCCACCTCTTCGAGCGCGCGGGTGAAATCGGCCAGCCGCGGATCGTCGGGGTCCGTGACATCCCCGTGGCGCGCGTTCTCGCCGGTGGCGGCGAGCAGCACCATGTCGTTGGTGGAGGTGTCCCCATCCACCGTGATGCGGTGGAACGAGCGGTCCACCGCGCGCCGCAGCAGCACGTCGAGGACCGCATGCGGCAGCCGCGCATTGGTGAAGAGGAAGGCGAGCATGGTGGCCATGTCGGGCCGGATCATGCCGGAGCCCTTGGCGATCCCCGTGATCACCACCGGCTCGCCATCAATCTTCGCGAGCCCGCCCGCTCCCTTGGGGAAGGTGTCGGTGGTCATGATCGCGCGCGCCGGCCGCTCCCAGCGGGCGCTCTGCCATTCCCGCTCTTCGGCAAGCTGGGCGAGAAAGGCGTCGGCGTCGAAGGGCCGGCCGATGACGCCGGTGGCGGCGAGCCGCACCTCCTCTTCCGGCACGGCGAGGCGGGCGGCAAGGGCGGCGGCGATGCGCGCGCAGGCCGCATCCCCGGCCGGCCCCAGCAGCGCCAGCGCATTGCCGGCATGGACGATGAGCGCCCGCATGCGCCCCGCCGCGCGCCGCTCCTGCTCGCGCGCATGGGCGACGGGATGCGCGACCGTCGCCGAACGCGTCGTCACCTGCGCGGCGACGCTGCCGGCCGGCAGCCGGAAGAGCACCGTGTCCTCACGGCCGCGGTAGCGCAGACCGCTCGCCCAGACGGTGAACGCGAGCCCCGGCACGGGCAGCAGCATCGGAAAGCGGGCGGGGGCAAGCGGCGAGATCGACATCGGTTGGTCTTCCTTCGTCTGCGGCGGCCTTCTGCCAAGTTGACAGGGGTCCGGGCCCTTCCTATCTCGTTCTGCAAGTCCGGTGAAGGAGCCCGTCTTCCCAGCCCATGCGCGCCGTTCACGGGCGGCAGCGGCGCGCTTTTGCGCATGGGGGAGGCGGGGCGTGCGCCCGGCATCGGCTTTCGCGCCCCGGGCGCACCGGGCGGCAGGAACGCGATTGGATCGTCATGCTGGGTCTGTCCACTCTGGCACGCAAGGTCTTCGGCACGCGCAACGAACGGGTTCTGAAGAGGCTGCAGCCGATCGTCCAGCGCATCAACGAGCTGGAGCCCGAGATCGAGAAGCTCTCCGACGACGAGCTCAAGGCGCAGACCGACCGCTTCCGCGCCCGCCTCGCCGACGGCGAAAGTCTAGACGACCTGCTGCCGGAAGCCTTCGCGACCGTGCGCGAGGCGGCCAAGCGCACCCTCGGCCAGCGGCATTTCGACGTCCAGCTCATCGGCGGCATCGTTCTGCACCAGGGCAAGATCGCCGAGATGAAGACCGGCGAGGGCAAGACGCTGGTCGCGACCCTTCCCGCCTATCTCAACGCGCTGACCGGCAGGGGCGTGCACATCGTCACCGTCAACGACTATCTCGCCCGCCGCGACGCCGAATGGATGGGCCAGATCTACCGCAAGCTGGGGCTTTCGGTCGGCGTGATCGTCCACGGGCTGGACGACGACGAGCGCCGCCGGGCCTATGCCGCCGACATCACCTACGGCACCAACAACGAGTTCGGCTTCGACTATCTGCGCGACAACATGAAGTACCGGCTGGAGGACATGGTCCAGCGGCCGTTCCATTACGCGATCGTGGACGAGGTGGACTCGATCCTGATCGACGAGGCGCGCACGCCGCTCATCATCTCGGGTCCCACCGAGGACAAGACGGATCTCTACCTCAAGGTCGATCGCCTGGTCCGCAAGCTCGGCGAGGGGGACTTCGAGAAGGACGAGAAGAACAAGACCATCACGCTGACCGAAGAGGGCGCGGAAAAGATCGAGGCGCTGTTGAAGGAGCACGGCCTGCTCAAGTCCGACAATCTCTACGACTACGAGAACACGGCCATCGTCCATCACGTGGACCAGGCGCTGCGCGCCCAGCACATGTTCCATCGCGACACCGACTACATCGTCAAGGACGGCAAGGTCGTCATCATCGACGAGTTCACGGGCCGCATGATGCCGGGCCGGCGGTGGTCGGGCGGGCTGCATCAGGCGATCGAGGCCAAGGAGGGCGTGGAGATCCAGCCCGAGAACCAGACGCTCGCCTCCATCACCTTCCAGAACTATTTCCGCATGTACCCGAAGCTCGCCGGCATGACGGGCACGGCCGCGACCGAGGCCACCGAGTTCATGGAGGTCTACGGGCTCGACGTCGTCGAGATCCCGACCCACCAGCCGGTCATCCGCATCGACGAGGAGGACGAGTTCTACCGCACGGCGGACGAGAAGTACCGGGCGATCGTGGAAGAGATCAAGGAATGCCGCAAGCGCGGCCAGCCGGTGCTGGTGGGCACGGTCTCGATCGAAAAATCCGAGCATCTCTCCGCGCTGCTGAAGAAGGAGAAGATCCCGCACAACGTGCTGAACGCCCGCTACCACGAGCAGGAGGCGCACATCGTCGCCCAGGCCGGGCGCTTCGGGGCGGTGACCATCGCCACCAACATGGCCGGGCGCGGGACCGACATCCAGCTCGGCGGCAATGCCGAGATGCGCATCGCCGACGAGACGAAGGACGTGACAGATCCGGCCGAGCGGGAGCGCATCGCCGCGCGCATCCGCCGCGAGGTCGAAGAGGAGCGCGAGAAGGTCAAGGCCGCCGGCGGGCTCTACATCATCGGCACCGAGCGCCACGAGTCGCGGCGCATCGACAACCAGCTGCGCGGCCGTTCGGGCCGCCAGGGCGATCCGGGGCGTTCGAAGTTCTTCCTCTCGCTCCAGGACGACCTCATGCGCATCTTCGGCCCCGAGCGCATGGACGCCATGCTCCAGCGCCTCGGGATCGAGGAGGGCGAGGCGATGGTGCATCCCTGGCTCACCAAGGCCATCGAGAAGGCGCAGCAGAAGGTCGAGGCGCGCAACTTCGAGATCCGCAAGCATCTCCTGAAGTTCGACGACGTCATGAACGACCAGCGCAAGGTGATCTTCGCCCAGCGCAAGGAGATCATGGGCGCCGACGACGTCTCGGACACCATCCGCGAGATGCGCGAGGAGACGGTGGCGGCTCTCGTCGCCCGGCACATCCCCCCCAAGGCCTATCCCGAGCAGTGGGACGTGGAGGGCCTTGCAAAGGACGTGAAGCGGGTGCTGGGGCTGGAGCTGCCGGTAGTCGACTGGGCGCAGGAGGAGGGCATCGATCCCTCCGAGGTGATCCGCAGGATCTCGGAGGCCGCCGAGCGGAAAATGGCCGCCAAGGCCGCCCATGTCGGCCCCGAGCTGTGGCGGGCGGTCGAGAAAAGCGTGCTGCTGCAGGTCATCGACCAGGAGTGGAAGGAGCATCTCGCCAATCTCGACTATCTGCGCCAGGCGGTGCGGCTGCGCGCCTATGCCCAGCGCGATCCCTTGAACGAATACAAGTCGGAGGCCTTCGCCCTGTTCGAGGCGATGCTGGAGCATGTGCGCGAGACCGTGACCCAGCTGCTCGCCCATGCCGAGTTCGAGCAGCGCCCGCCGGAGCTGGAGGAGCCGCGCGAGATCCATGCCGAGCACCGCGATCCGCTCACGGGCCGCAACGAGTTCGAGGATGCGGAGGCGGGGCTCGTCGGGGCCGGCGTCGTCAACCCCGGCGGCACGCTGGTCACGCGCCGCGCGGCGGGCGAGCGCGATCCGAACAATCCCTCCACCTGGGGCCGCGTGCGGCGCAACGAACCCTGCCCCTGCGGTTCGGGCCGCAAGTACAAACACTGCCACGGCGCGCTCTAGCACCGCCGCCCGTCGTCCTCACCGCTCCGCGCAGGAGTCCGCGCTCGCGGCCCGCTCGGACGGCACGGCGGGGCCGACATGCGCGTCCAGCCTCTTCACGTAGATGACCTTGTCGTCGCCGGGCCGGTAGAAGTTCTCGATCACGGCGGCACGCCGGAAGCCGCGGCGTTCGTAGAAGGCGCGGGTCGACGCGTAGAGGGCGCGGCCCGAGGTCTCGGCCACGATGAGGCGGCCGCCCGCCGCGACGACCTCCTCCTCCACCCGCGCGAGCAGCGCCGAGCCGAGGCCGCGCCCGCGCGCCTGATCGGCGACGGCGATCCAGTAGAGGTCGAAGCTGTTTTCGCTGCCGGGCACGCGCCCCCAGCAGGCATAGCCGAGGAGCCGGCCCGACCGGTCCTCGGCGAAGACGAACTCGTAGCCCGAGGCCGGCCCCCCGGCGAGCCGCGCTTCCACCAGTTCGCGGCCGATCGCGACCTCCTCGACAGTGAAATGGCCGATCTGCGCAAGCAGCGTCGCGACCGCCTCCGGGTCGCCGGGTCGCGCCTCGCGCCGCCAGACGATACCGTCGGTGGATGGTGAAGGGTCGGATGCGGAACCCGGTGCGGCGGCCGCAAGCTGCGCCTCGGCCGCGGTGAGGATTTCGGCCACGAGTCCGTCGTAGTCCATCCCGGCCGCGGTCGCCGCGGCCGCCAGCCCCGCATCCGGGGCGAGTCCGGGATTGGCGTTCACCTCGAGCACCTGCAGCCCGCCGTCCGCATCCTCGCGCAGGTCGATGCGGGCGCAGCCCTTCAGCCCGAACAGCCGCCAGCACGCTTCGCCCAGCGCTTCGATGGCCGCGATCCGGCGGGCGTCGCGCACCGGATCGAGGAAGCGCCGGGGGCTCTGCCGCCAGGCGGGGGCATCCGGCCGCCATTTCGCCTCGTAGTCGAGGATGCGCGGGCGCCCGGCCGGCCAGTCCTCGAAGACGATCTCGCTCGCCGGCAGAAACCGAGGCCGGTCGCCGCCGATCATCGCGAGATTGAACTCGCGTCCCTCGATGAAGCGTTCCACGAACCACTCGGCCCGTTCCGCGGGCGGCATCCGGCGCAGCCGCGCCGCCGCGGCGGCGGCCGGCATCACCGCGTCCGGCCCGAGCCCCAGCGAGCCGTCGGCCCGCCGCGGCTTCATGATGACGGGACAGTCCGGCGCGAAGTCCTCGGGCGGGCCCCA
This sequence comes from Rhodothalassiaceae bacterium, assembly GCA_026004935.1. Taxonomy (NCBI): domain Bacteria; kingdom Pseudomonadati; phylum Pseudomonadota; class Alphaproteobacteria; order Rhodothalassiales; family Rhodothalassiaceae; species Rhodothalassiaceae bacterium. The sequence goes on along the minus strand of BPKC01000001.1, from coordinate 2,733,156 downwards.
GTCGGGTGTCGGAATGCCGGCGGCACGCATAAGCCGCTTGGCGAACGGCTTGTCGGTGGTGATCAGCAGCGCCTCGGCCCCGCAGCCGGTGAACGGCACCCCGAATGCCTCGAGCAGAGCCGGCGCGACGAAGGCGAGGGCGTCCCGCCCCAGGAAGGATTCGACGAGGTTGAAGACCACGGCGCCCTCGTCGGCGAGTGCCGCAAGCGACGCCGGATCTCCCGCAAAGCGCATCACCCGGTGCGGCCGGCCGGCGCGCGCCAGCGCCGCCGCGACCGCCGCCACCGCAACGAGCGTGTCGTCCTCGTCCGGCCGGCCCGGCGCGGCCGCATGGAGGATCACGACGGGACGCATGCCGCCTCGTCCGGCTCCCCGCGCCGCTCGCGCCGCCGCAGGCGCGCCGACGCCTCGGCGATGATGAGGGCGATGAGCGCGCGATAGTCCATGCCGTGCGCGCGGGCGAGGATCGGCAGATCCCCCTCTTCCGGATTGAGGCCGGGCAGCGGATTGGCCTCGAGGAAGACGAGGCGGCCGTCCGCATCCTGCCTGAGGTCGATGCGCGCGACGTCGCGGCAGCCGAGCGCCCGGTAGGCCGCCGCCGCGATCGCGACCGCCTCCTCCGCGAGCGGGCCGCGGACCGGCGCGTAGCGCACGCGCTGCCGCCACTGCTGCTTGTTGGCGAAGGAGTAGATGCCGGGCTCGTCCGGCGAGTCGACGAGGATCTCCATGACCCCGAGTGGCCGCGGCGCATCGGCCGGCCCCGCGATGCCGACCGTGACCTCGCGCCCGGGCAGGTAGACCTCGGCCAGCACCGGCTGCTGGAAGCGCCGCCTGAGCCGCGAGGCGACCTCGGCCAGCGCTGCGCGGTCCCCGACCCGGCTCGCCGCGCTCGTGCCCTTGCTCGAACCCTCGGCGATCGGCTTCAGGAAGAGCGGAAACGGCAGGTCGCAGGCCGCGTCGTCCTGCGGGCCGGCGAGCACCCGGAAGGGGGCCGTCGGCACCCCCGCCTCGCGCACGAGGCGCTTGGCCACCGCCTTGTCGAGGCAGACCGCCAGGGTGAGCGGGTCGGAGAAGGTGTAGGGGATGCGGTAGGCCTCGAGCAGCGCGGGAACCTGGGCCTCGCGCGCGCGGCCGTGGCGGCCTTCGGCGATGTTGAAGACGAGGTCGACGCCGAGGCGGCCGCGGGCGAGCTGCGGGACGAGCGCCCGGATCCCGCCGATGCGCACGGGCTCATGACCGAGTGCGCGCAGGGTCTCGACGAGGGCCGCGATCGTGCCCTCGTGGTCGAATTCGGCCGCGTCCTCGGGATCCATGCCGGAGGCGACGTGGGCCTCGCGCAGGTCATAGGTGAGCGCGATGCGCATCGCCGCCTCCCGTCGCCGCCGTGCCGCTTGCCGCACCGCCCGGGGGATCCGGGTAGCGGAAGATCCGACCCTCGTAATTGCGCAGCAGCAGGTCGTCGCCGTCGCGACCCGCGACCGCCTCGGGCAGGAGCGCGATCTTGCCGCCGCCGCCCGGCGCGTCGATGACGTAGTGGGGCACGGCGTAGCCGGTGGTGAACCCGCGCAGCCCTGCGATGATCTCGAGGCCCTTTTGCACCGGCGTGCGGAAATGGGCCGAGCCCGAGATCGGATCGCACTGGTAGAGGTAGTAGGGCCGCACCCGCGCCTTGAGCAGGCCGTGGAAGAGCGCCCGCATGGTCTCCACCTCGTCGTTGACGCCCTTCAGCAGCACCGTCTGGCTGCCGAGCGGCACGCCCGCATCCGCAAGGCGGGCGAAGGCCTCCTCGGACTCGGGGGTCAGCTCGCGCGGGTGGGTCGCATGCACGCTCATCCACACCGGCCGGTGGCGGCGCAGCACCCGCACGAGCTCGCGGGTGATGCGCATCGGCAGCACCATCGGCACCTTGGTGCCGATCCGGATGAACTCGACATGGCGGATGCGGCGCAGCCGGCCGAGGAGGTAGTCGAGCCGCTCGTCGGACAGCGTGAGCGGGTCGCCGCCGGACAGCAGCACGTCGCGGACCTCCGGATGCGCGGCGATGTAGTCGAGCGCGGCCTCCCAGCCGGCGTGCGAGAAACCGTACTCGCCGCCCGGCTTGCCCACCATGCGCGAACGCGTGCAGTAGCGGCAGTAGGTGGAGCAGGTGCCGGTGACGAGGAACAGCACCCGGTCGGGATAGCGGTGAACGAGGCCGGGGGCGACGGTGTCATGGTCCTCGCCGAGGGGATCGTCGGCCTCGCCGGGGTTGCGCAGATACTCGCCGAGCGTGGGGATGTGGGTGCGCCTGAGCGGCTCGGACGGATCGAAGGGATCCATCAGCGCCGCATAGTAGGGCGTGATTCCGACCGGCAGCAGGCTGCCCGCGCGGCGCACCGCCTCGCGCTCCGAATCGCTGAGGGCGAAGATCCGCTCGAGCGCGTCGAGGCTGCGGATGCGCCTGCGCATCTGCCAGCGCCAGTCGTTCCATTCCTCCGGCCCCGAGCCGGGGAAATGCGCGGCATAGAAGCGGCGGCGCGCGCCCGCCACGGGAAAGCGCGGCGGCCGCAGGGGCACGGCGGCAAGAACGCCTTTTCTCTTCTCGGCTGCCGGAGACTGGGGGGAAGGAAGAGGTTCCGCCGCCGGCGGACTGGGAGGCTCCGAATCGGCCTCGAGGGGTCTCTGCGCCATGGATGGCACCCCGTGTTCGAGAAGGCGCGCCCTACGGTGCCGACGCCCATCGCCGGTTTCCGGCGCCTTCTCGAAGCGCAGCATCTATGCGCGCCGCAAAATTTTGCAAGAGGGCTTGTCGGGGGAGATGGAAGATTCCCGAAACGTGAGGCCGAAAGGCAACAGTGCCCGGGGTGAACGTCCCGCTGCGGCCGGAGGCGTCCTTGACTCTTCACATCACTGGAACAAGAATGGAACATGATTCCGGTTCATGGTGCCGGTCCTCCGGCCGGCCCCGGAGCTCCCACAGGTGGAGGATGCCAAAAATGTTCATGAATGACAATGTGATCACGTCTGATGTGGCCATCGTCGCCCCGCCATCTCCGGCCCGTCTCCGGCACCGGTCGCGCACGCGAATCATTATAGAACAAAACAGGAATATCCGGCGGGCGGCGGAAGCGGGCGGCGCGGCGCCGCCCGCCCCGTCGGGCGGCGGGGAGGGCGGCTGGTCGCCCGGGCCGGAGGCGATCGCGGCCGCACTCGGCATGTCGGCCGCCGCACCGGGCGGGGGGCTCGCCCTCGGCGCGGTGCACGAGCTGTGTGCGCAGGCGGCCGCGGATCGCGGGGCGGCCATCGGCTTTGCCGCGGCGCTGCTGATCCGTCGTCTCGTGATGCCGGATGCCGGCGGGCGGCCCGCGCTGGTGATCGGCACCCGCCTCGGCTTTCGCGAGCACGGGCGGCTGTCGGGGCGCGGCTTTGCGGCGCTCGGCGGCGATCCGGGGCGGCTGTGGCTGGCCGCCGCCGAGCGCAGCCGGGAGGCGCTGTGGGCGGCCGAAGAGGCGCTTTCCTCCGGCGCGCCGGCGGCCGTGCTGCTCCTGCTTGCGTCAGACGGCAGCTGGGATCTCGCGACGAGCCGCCGGCTGCAGCTCGCCGCCGCGCGCAGCCGCACCCCCCTCATCGCGCTGCCGCCGGCCCCCTCCGGCGCCTCGGCGGCGCGCAGCCGCTGGCTCGTCGCCGCCGCGCCGAGCCGGCCGCCCGCCGGCGATCCCCATGCGCCCGGCCGGCCCTGCTGGCGGATCACCCTCGCGAAGGGCTGGCGCGAGCGGCCCGTGAGCTGGCTCGTGGAGTGGGACGATGCAACGCTTTCTTGCCGTCTGGCTGCCGAACTGGCCGATGACCCGCCATCGGCTGGACGGGCGGCGGCCCGGACCGCCGCCGGCCGCCTCCTGCGCGCGGCGGGCTGATCGCGCGGCTGCGCCCGCCCGATCGCCGGCCGGCCCCTTCGCGCTCGTCGGCGAGGGGCCGCATGGGCCCGTGCTGCGGGCGGTGGACGAGGCGGCGGCCGCGGCGGGGATCGCTCCCGGCATGGCGCTCGCCGCCGCCCGCGCGCTCTCGCCGGAGCTGCGCACGGCCGCCGCGGATCCCGCGCGCGACGCCGCGGCCCTTGCCGCGCTGGCCCGCTGGTGCCGGCGCTATGCGCCGTCGGTGGCGGTGCGGCCGCCCGATGCGGTCCTGATCGCGATCACGGGTGCCGACCATCTCTTCGGCGGCGAGGCCGCGCTTGCCGACGATCTTCGCGGCCGGCTCGCGGCGCGCGGGATCCCGGCGCGGCTGGCGATCGCCGACACGCCACGCGCGGCGCTCGCGCTCGCCCGCCATGCCGCCGCCGGCGATGCGCCCCGGATCTGTCCGCCCGGGCGGACCGCGGCGGCGCTCGCGCCGCTGCCGGTCGCCGCCCTCGACCCGCCGGCGGAGGATGTCCGACTCCTGGAAGAGCTGGGGCTTGCGACCATCGGCGATCTCATGGCCGTCCCGCGCGCGGCGCTCGCGCGGCGCTTTCCGCCGGCGCGCGGAGACGACCGCCGGGGTCTGCTCGCGCGTCTCGATGCCGCGCTGGGCCGCCGGCCGGATCCCCTCGCACCCGTCGCCCCGCCGGAGGACCACCGGGTGCTGTGCGGCTTCCCCGAGCCGCTGCAGGCGATACCGGATCCGGCGGAGCTTCTGGCCCGTCCGCTCGGCGATCTGCTCGCCCGGCTGGAAGAAGCGGGCCTCGGCCTCAGGCGGATCCGGGCCGAGCTCTTCTTCGTCGACGGCCGGGTGACGGCCTGGGAAGCCGCCACCGCCGCGCCGGGCCGCAACCGGGACCATCTTCTGCGCCTCATCGCGCTCAAGGCCCCGGTCGTGGACCCCGGCTTCGGCCTCGAGGCGCTGGCGCTGACCGCGGTGGAGACGGCACTGCTCGCTCCCCGCGACGCGGATTTCTCGGGCCGGCTGGCGCAGGGCGAGTCGCTTGCCGCCCTTCTCGACCGGCTCGCCGCCCGGCTCGGGGCCGATCATGTGGGGACGCTGGCGCCGGCCGCTTCGCACATCCCCGAGCGGGCCGAGCGCCGTCTCGTCCATCCGGCCGCGCCCGCCGCCTGGGACGGGTCCGCCCCGCCCCCGGGGCCGCCGCGGCCGCTGCAGCTCTTCGCCCGGCCGGAGGAGATCGCCGTCACCGCCCTGCTGCCGGAGGGGCCGCCGCTGCAGTTCCGCTGGCGCCGGCGGCTGCACCGGATCGCCCGCGCGGAAGGTCCCGAGCGCATCGCCCCCGAGTGGTGGCGGCCGCAGGATGCCGATGCGCCGCTGCGCGACTACTACCGCGTCGAGGACGAGGCGGGCCGCCGCTTCTGGCTCTTCCGCGCGGCACCCGCGGATGGCGCGGCGGCCGCGCCGCGCTGGTTCCTGCACGGGCTCTTCCCATGACCGCCGCGGCGCCCGCCCCCCCGATCGCCGCCGCGGCCGGCCATGCCGAGCTTGCCGCGATGAGCAACTTCAGCTTTCTCGAGGGCGCCTCGCACCCCGAGGAGCTGGTGGCCCGCGCCCATGAGCTGGGGCTCGCGGCGCTGGCGCTGACCGACCGCAACACGCTCGCCGGCGTCGTGCGCGCCCATGTCGCGGCCAAGGCCTGCGGACTCGCCTTCATCCCCGGATGCCGGCTGGCGCTGGCCGACGGCACGGAGCTGCTCGCCTGGCCCGAGGACCGGGCGGGCTACGGCCGGCTGGCGCAGCTGCTCTCGCGCGGCAGAATGCGGGCGAAGAAGGGCGCCTGCCATCTGGAGGCCGGGGACGTCGCCGGCCATGCCGCCGGGATCCTGTTCGCGCTGCTGCCGGGCGAGGGGCCGGTGGAGCCGGGGGCGCTTGCGCGCGAGCTCGGCCGCTGGCGCGAGCGGGTGGGGGAGGATGCGCTCCATCTCGCCCTCTCCCACCGCCATCGCGGCGACGACCGCCGCCGCCTGCGGCTTCTCGCCGAGGCCGCCCGGCGCGCCGATGTCCCCACGCTCGCCGTGGGCGACGTGCGCTACCACGATCCCGCGCGCCGGCCGCTCGCCGACGTGCTCACCGCGATCCGCCACCGGACCACGGTGCAGCGCGCGGGCTTTCTGCTCGAGAAGAATGCCGAACGATACCTGAAGTCCCCGGCGCAGATGGCGCGTCTGTTCGCCGAGCATCCCGACGCGCTCGCCCGCACGCGGGAGGTCGCGGCGCGCTGCCGCTTCAGCCTCGACGAGCTCGCCTACAACTACCCGGATGCACCGGTGCCCGAGGGCGTGGACCCGGACGAGCATCTCGCCCGGCTCGTCGAGGACGGCGCGCGGATCCGCTATCCCGCAGGCGTGCCGCGCAAGGTCAAAGACCAGCTCGCCCATGAGCTCGCGCTCATCCGCGAGCTGAAGCTCGCCCGCTATTTTCTCACCGTCCACGACATCGTCTCCTGGGCCCGCGCGCGCGGCATCCTCTGCCAGGGACGCGGCTCGGCGGCCAACTCCGCGGTCTGCTACTGCCTGTTCATCACCGCCGTGAACCCCGCCGACAGCGATCTGCTGTTCGAGCGCTTCGTCTCGCGCGAGCGCGGCGAGCCGCCGGACATCGACGTCGATTTCGAGCATGAGCGGCGCGAGGAGGTGATCCAGTACATCTACGCCCGCTACGGCCGCGAGCATGCCGCGCTGGCGGCCACCGTGATCCGCTACCGGGCGCGGCTGGCGGTGCGCGAGGTGGGCAAGGCGCTGGGCCTGCCGGCGGACGTCACCGCCCGGCTCGCCGCCACCGTCTGGGGCCGTTCGAGCCGCGGCATCGAGGAGGATGCGGTGCGCGAGGCGGGGCTCGACCCGCGCGCGCCGGAGCTGCGTCTTGCGCTGAAGCTTGCGGCGGAGCTCATCGGCTTTCCGCGCCACCTCTCCCAGCATGTGGGCGGCTTCGTGCTCACCCGCGATCCGCTCACCGCCATCGTGCCGGTGACACCGGCGGCGATGCCGGGGCGCACGGTGATCGAGTGGGACAAGGACGATCTCGATGCACTCGGCATCCTCAAGGTCGACGTGCTGGCGCTCGGCATGCTCACCTGCATCCGCAAGGCCTTCTCCCTCATCGCCCGCCACGAGGGGCGGCGGCTCGATCTCGCCGCGCTTCATCCGATGACGGATCCGGCCGTCTACGACATGCTCTGCCGCGGCGATTCCCTCGGCGTCTTCCAGGTGGAAAGTCGCGCGCAGATGGCGATGCTGCCGCGGCTCAGACCCCGCTGCTTCTACGATCTCGTGATCGAGGTGGCGATCGTGCGCCCCGGCCCCATCCAGGGCGAGATGGTCCACCCCTATCTGCGCCGCCGCCAGGGGCTGGAGCCGGTGAGCTATCCGGCGCCCCATCCCGATCACGGCCCGCCGGATGAGCTCAAGCGCATTCTCGGCCGCACGCTGGGGGTGCCGCTCTTCCAGGAGCAGGCGATGCGGATCGCGATGGTGGCGGCGGGATTTTCGGGCGAGGAGGCGAACGCCCTGCGCCGGGCGATGGCGACCTTCCGGCGCAGCGGACAGCTCGGCCGCTTCCGCGACAAGTTCATCTCGGGCATGGTCGCGCGCGGCTATGACCCCGCCTTCGCCGCGCGCTGTTTCCGGCAGATCGAGGGCTTCGGCGAATACGGCTTTCCCGAATCCCATGCCGCAAGCTTCGCGCTGCTCGTCTACGCCTCGGCCTGGCTGAAGTGCCACTGGCCCGCCCATTTCGCCTGCGCGCTGCTGAATTCCCAGCCGATGGGCTTCTACGCCCCGGCCCAGATCATCGGCGACGCCCGCGCGCACGGGGTGGAGGTGCGGCCCGTCGACGTCCGCCACTCGCACTGGGACTGCACGCTCGAGGATGCGGACGGCGGCGGCCGGGCGCTGCGGCTGGGGATGCGGCTCGTCAAGGGACTGGGCGAGGAGGCGGCGCAGCGGATCGTCGCCGCCCGGGCCCGCCGGCCGTTCACGGACATCGCCGATCTCGCCCGGCGGGCGGCGGTCCCGCGCGCCGTGCTGGAGCGGCTGGCGGCGGCCGATGCGCTCTCGGGGCTGGCCGGCGGGCGACGGCAGGCGCTGTGGGCGGTGCGCGCCATCCCCGCCGCGCCGGCGCTGCCGCTGTTCGCGGCAACGGGCGGCGAGCGGGCAAGCGACGAGCCGGCCGTGGCGCTGCCGCCGCTTGACGAGGCCGCGGAGATGGTCGCCGACTGGCGCCATCTCGGGCTCAGCCTGCGCCGGCATCCGCTCGCCTTCCTGCGCAAGGTCCTGAGCGCGCGGGGGATCCGCCCGCTTGCAAGTCTGCGCGAGGCCGAGAACGGCGCCCGGCTCGCCACCGCCGGTCTCGTGCTCGTGCGCCAGCGACCCGGCACCGCCAGGGGCGTCGTCTTCGTGACGCTGGAGGACGAGACGGGCATCGGCAATCTCATCATCTGGCCGGATCTCGCCGAGCGCCGCCGGCCGGTCGTCATGGGCGCGAGACTCATGATCGCCGCCGGCCGCATCAGCCGCGAGGGGGAGGTGGTGCACCTCATCGCGGAACGCCTTCTCGACGGCTCGCGGCTGCTCGCGCGGCTGATGCCGGAGGCCGCCGTCCGGCGCGCGCTTGCAGGCGGGCCGGACGAGGCGCGCGACGGCACGGCCGATCCCGTGCTGCCGCCGTTCACGCCCCATCGTCACCCGCGCGAGCTGCCCGAGGTCTTCCCGAAGAGCCGGGATTTCCGCTGAAGCCGGCCGCCTCGTTCTCAAAAACCCAGCGTGAAGACCGCTCCGCCGCCCTCCGCCCGCCGGCAGGCGATCCGCCCGCGATGGGCGACGACGATGCGCCGCACGAGCGCAAGTCCGATGCCCTCGCCGCCGGGCTTCGTCGTGAAGAAGGGCAGGAAGATCCGCTCGCCGAGCTCCTCGGGCACGCCCGGGCCGTTGTCGGCGACCGTGATCTCCACGCGCCCCGCGCGGTCGAGGCCGGCGGCGAGGCGGATCCGCCCGTCCGGGCGGCCGTCCAAGGCGTCACGGGCGTTCCAGACGAGGTTGAGCAGCGCCTGCTCGAGCAGTTCGGGATCGGCCCTGAGTTCGAGGTTGCGCGGGCGCACCTCGGTCTCCAGCCGGATTCCCCGCGCCGCAAGCTCGGCCTGCACAAGCCGGGCGATGCGCCGGAAGAGCGCCGCGATCGCGACGGTGCGCGGGCGCAGCTCCGGCGGCCGCGCGAGCTGGCGGTAGGCGGCGACGAAACGCTTCAACCCTTCCGCCCGCCGCAGGACGGTCTCGAGCGCCTCGCGCGCATCGGCAAGCGCCGCCGCATCCGCATCCGCGGCCGCCGGGCCGACGGCGGCGAGGCGCCCGGCCGCCGTGCGCGTGAGCGAGAGGATGGGCGTGAGCGAATTCATGATCTCGTGGGAAAGCACCTGGAAGAGCTTCTGCCAGGCCGCGATCTCCGCCGCCTCGAGACTCGATCCCACCGGCAGCAGCGCAAGAAGCCGCACGCGGCGTCCCTCCGCCTCGACGAGGGCGAGGCTCGCCTCGAAACGCTCGTCACGTCCCGCGATCGCGAGGCTCACCGTCTCCTGCGCGCCCGGCGCAAGCCCGGCCAGCCGCCGGCCGAGCTCCGCCGGCAGGGCTGCGGCATCCGGCGCCATGAGCGCGAGCAGCCGCCGCCCGGGCCCGTTGAGCGGGCGGAAGGCGCGCCCGTCCTCGGCCATGAACAGCGGCACCGGCGCATGGCGCACGATCGCCTGGTTGAGGTGAAGCTCGCGCGCAAGCCGCCGGCGGGCGGCGGCCCAGTTCCGCGCCGCCGCGCGCAGGGCGTCCTCCAGCGGCGCGCCCTCCCCGTCCCTGCCGCCGGGGCCCGCGCGGATCTGCAGGTCGCCGTGGCGCAGGGCCTCGATCATCCCGGCCGCGGTCGCGAGCCGCCGGTCCAGGGCGCGCCAGAGCAGAACGGCCAGCGCCACCGCCGCGGCAAGCAGCAGGCCGGCGGCGACCGCAAGACCCTCGGCCGCGGCGATCGCCGCCCCGGCGAGCAGCGCGAAGACGGCGAAGAAGGCGAGCGCGACCCGGCGGCGCAGGCGATCAAAGACCATATTTCTCCATCCGGCGGTAGAGGGCGGCGCGGCTGATCCCGAGCCGGCGGGCTGCGCGCGAGACGTTGCCGCCGCAGGCCGCAAGCGCCTCGGCGACCGCCTGGCGGGTGAGCTCGTCCAGCGTGCCGGCGGCCGCCGCGCGGGCCGCCTGGTCGAGACCGAAATCCCCCGGCCCGTATGCCTCGCCGGAGGCCATCAGCACCGCGCGTTCGGCGGCATGCCGGAGCGCGCGGACATTGCCGGGCCAGTCGTGGGCGACAAGCGCGGCCCGCGCCTCCTCCGACAGCGGCAGCAGCGGCCGGCCGTAGCGGCGGGCGTAGTAGGCGAGATAGTGTTCGGCGATCGGCAGGATGTCGGCCTGCCGGACTCTCAGCGGCGGCACCTCGATGACGATCGTGTTGAGGCGGTATAGGAGATCGCGGCGCAGACGCCCGGGATCGGCTAGTTCCGCGCGCGCGAGGTTCGTGGCCGAGATCACGCGGATGTCCACCTCCTCGGCGCGCGTCGCACCGAGCGGGGTCACCTCGCGGGTCTCGAGCACGCGCAGAAGCTTCGCCTGCTGGGCGAGCGGCAGGTTGCCCAGCTCGTCGAGGAACAGGGTGCCGCCGTCGGCGGCGACGATGCGGCCGACGAGCGCCTCGCCCGCGCCCGTGAACGCGCCCTTGCGGTGGCCGAAGAGGGTCGATTCGAAGAGCTGTTCCGGGATGGCGCCGAGATCGACGGCGATGAATGGCCCGCGCCGGCGCCGCGAGGCGAGATGGATCGCGCGCGCGACGAGCTCCTTGCCGACGCCGTGCTCGCCGAGGATCAGCACGCTCGCATCGCTGTCGGCGATCCGCTCGACCGTCTCGAGCACGGCCCGCATCGCCTTCGAGCGGGCGATCAGCGGCTGGCCGGCTCCTGCCGTCGCCTCAGCCAGCGCCGCGGCGCGGCGGTCGGCGCGCTCGGCCCGGCGGCGGGCGAGGGCCATGCCGGCGGCCGCGCGCATGGTGGCAAGGAGCTTCTCGTTCTCCCACGGCTTGACGACGAAGTCGTGCGCGCCCGCCTTCATCGCCGCCACCGCCGGCTCGAGCGCGCCATAGGCCGTCATCATCACGACCTCCGGCGGATCATCCAGAGCCTTCAGCTCCGCGAGCGCGGCCAGCCCTTCGGCCCCGTCGCTTGCGCCCGGCGTGAAGTTCATGTCGAGCAGGACGACGTCGAACGCCCCCTCGCGCACGCGTGCGGCAAGGCCTTCGGGCCCGCGGGCCGTCTCGACGGCGGCGAAGGCGGGCGCAAGCAGCAGCCGCGCGGAGGTGAGCACGTCCGCGTCGTCATCGACGATGAGAAGCCGTGCGGGCAACACCTCGCCCAACCCGGACGCCTCCCGGCCCCTTCCCCCACGTCCGACCTGTCCGATATCGTACACGGCTGTCCGCAAGCGGACAAGGGGGCGGACGGCAGGAGGGACCAACTATCTGATTATCAATGAGATCTGATCTGGCATGGCGGTTGCCCTGAAGACCATGTCCGGGTGGGGACATGCCGCCCGGGCCGCGTCATCCGGCGGCGGCTTCGCGGGGGGCGGCGGCGAGCGGGGCCGCGGTGCGCGGGCGGCCGCGGAAGGGTGACCGCGGTGCCGGTGCGGCATGTTTCGGGGGCGGGGCGGGCAGGATGCGCCGGATGCGGGGGTATGGTCCGTGAGGGAGCGGCGGGTGCACAGGCTGGAGCCGACCGGCGGAGGCGGCGAGCGGCTGCGGGCCGTCAGCGGCGCCGGCATGGACCGGCCGGTCAAGCGCCGCTTCCCGCGCTGGTTCCTGCCGGCCCTCGCGACGGCGGCCGGCGTCATCGGCCTTGCGCTGCTGCTGTGGGCCTTCTGGCCCGAGGGCGGGCGGGTGCTCAGGATCGAGACCGGCCTTCTGCGCACGGCCCGGGTCACGACGGGAACCTTCGAGGACTTCATTCCGCTGCGCGGCACGGTGGTGCCGGCGGCCACCGTGTTCCTTGATGCGGTCGAGGGGGGCCGGGTGGAGCAGATCTTCGTGGAGGACGGCGCGCGGGTCGAGAAGGGCCAGCTTCTCGTGCGGCTGTCCAATCCGGGGCTGCAGCTCGAGGTCATCGCGCGCGAGGCGGATGTCACCGAGCAGCTCAACAATCTGCGCACGCTGGAGCTCCAGTTCGCCCGCAACGCTCTGGAGCACGAGCGCAATCTGGTGGAGATCGACTACCAGATCACCCGTCTTTCGCGGCTTGCCGCGCGGCGCGAGGCGCTGGTGAAGACGGGAGCCGTCAGCCGCCAGGACTATGAACAGACGATGGACGAGCTCGCCTACTGGCGGCGCCGGCGAGAGGTGACGCTGAAGGCCCAGGAAAGCGACCGCCGGCTGCAGCAGGCCCAGATCCGCCAGCAGAAGGATCTGACAGCCCAGCTCGAGCGCAATCTCGCGCTCGCCCGGCGCAATCTGGCGGCCCTCGAGGTGCGCGCGCCGGTGGCCGGCCTGCTCACCGCCTTCGATCTGCAACCGGGCCAGTCGCTGTCGCCGGGCACCCGCATCGGCCAGATCGACGACCCCGATCACTTCAAGCTGCAGGCGGCCGTGGACGAATTCTATCTGCCGCGCGTGGAGGTCGGGCAGCGGGCGGAGCTCGAATTCGAGGGCCGCGACTACGCCCTGCGGCTGAAGAAGATCTACCCGCAGGTGCGCAGCGGGCAGTTCCTCGTCGACTTCGTGTTCGAGGGCGCCCCGCCCGCCGGGATCCGGCGCGGCCAGAGCCTGCCGCTCAAGCTCACGCTCTCGGATCCCGAGCCGGCGCTGCTGATTCCGAACGGGCCGTTCTACCAGGACACCGGCGGGAACTGGATCTTCGTCGTCACCCCGGATGGCCGCCGAGCGGTAAAACGCAGCGTGCGGCTCGGCCGGCGCAACGCCCGCTTCATCGAGGTGCTGGAGGGGCTGTCGGAAGGGGAGGAGGTGGTGATCAGCTCCTATGCCGGTTTCGCGGAGATGGATAGACTGGAGCTCGAGAAAGGGGAGGCATCATGAGCGAGCAAGCCGCGACGGCCGTCCGGCCGGAAGACGTCCGCGCCAACGAGCCGCTGGTGCGGCTGGAGGAGATCACCAAGGTCTACCGCACCGGCGAGGTGGAGACGGTGGCGCTCGACGGGGTGTCGCTCACCATCGAGGAGGGGGAGTTCGTGGCGGTGATGGGGCCTTCGGGCTGCGGGAAGTCGACGCTGCTCAACATCCTCGGCATGCTCGATGCGCCGACCTCCGGCCACTACTGGTTCCGCGGCCGGGACATCGCCGGCTGGCCGGAACGCAGGCTCGCGAAGCTGCGCAAGGGCCACGTCGGCTTCATCTTCCAGAGCTTCAACCTGATCGACGAGCTGACCGTGTTCGAGAACATCGAGCTGGCGCTGCTCTATCTCGGCATGTCGAAGAAGGAGCGGCGTGCGCGCGTGGAGGCGGTGATGGAGCGCTTCGGCATCGCCCACCGCGCCCGTCACCGGCCGAGCCAGCTTTCCGGCGGCCAGCAGCAGCGCGTGGCGGTGGCGCGCGCGCTCGTCGCCGAGCCCGACCTGATCCTTGCCGACGAGCCCACGGGCAATCTGGACTCGGTGCAGGGTCAGGAGGTGATGGAGATGCTCAAGGAGCTCAACGAGGAGGGCTCGACCATCGTCATGGTCACCCATTCGCCGGCGCATGCGGAATGGGCGAAGCGCATCGTCCACCTCTTCGACGGCCGCATCGTCTCCGAAAACCTGCTCGCGGCGGTGTGAAGGCGGGCCCGCAGCGCGCGCCGCCTCCTGCCGTCGGCGCCCGATGACGCGCTCTCAAAAGAGCCTTCTCATGACGAAGCGGGCGATGGTGCCGATGGAGGGAGACCATCCGCATGTCATTAAGAGCTTGATCTCACGCGCGTTTTTCCAGCGTGGACCAGGCCGTGTGTACCAGAGGAGCAGCAGTCTGCCAGTGCTTCGATCAAGGCGCAGCAAAAACGCAGACCCCTCGCGCGCCCGCGCGAGGCCGCAGGCCGCGGCCTGATCGCCTGATCCACTTCACGGTCCGGTGAGGCCGGGCGCGGCTTTCCGCGAGAACGGCAAGGGAAGGGCGTGCTACGCTACGGGTGGGCGCGGAGCTCGTCGGGCCGCTCCAGCGCCTCCTTTATCACCTTCTGGACGGTGATGGGCGACACGCCACGGGCGCGGGATCCGGAGCTGACGGCTTCCCAAGCCGCATGTCGGCCCGTGGATGGAGCTTTGTCACGAGCTCCTGGCGGGGCGTGGCGCGCAGCCGCCCCACGGCATCCTCGCCCGGCAGCCAGACGCGGCCGAAGGTATCCCCAGAGAGCGTCCGGGTCTCGACGACCCGGCAGAGCTGCCCGTGGTCCGGGTTGTAGTACGAGTTGTCGTTTTCCACCGACAGGGTCATTGTTGTTCGACTTCTCCCATCAACGAAAGGCTCTCGTTGCCCGCCTTTCAAAAGCCATATTTCCTTCTCCGCATCTCGAAAGCGTCCTTTCCTCCTTCAAGGACCTCTTCAACAAGCTCCCGCACCAGCAGGGTATCGATGGAACCCATATGCTCGCTGGGCAGCTTGGCCTTTCCTTGACCTGCCTCGCCAAAGGCGGTTAGACCTACGATTAACTCGGCATCTCCAAGTACGGGGATGTTCGCGTTGTGAGTGGCGAATATGAATTGGCGACGCCGCTTTTCTTCTTTCATCCTGGGAACGACGCCGTCGGTAATGAACCGGTTGTCAAGATCGTCCTCAGGCTGGTCGACTACCAACGGCGCATTGGCTTCCAGCAGCAAGAGCAGCAGTACTGCCGTAGCCTTCTGGCCGGTCGACAACTCTTCGAGAGTTTGCCACTGTGCGTCCTCGCCCTCCGGGGCTACATTCAGTTCAACTGTCGTTGTTGAAGGGAGGTCCAGCTCCTCAATCTTCATAACCAAGTCTGGATCGGCTTGCGCAAGCCGCTCAGCTTGCGACTGGGAAAGGCCATACTTCTTACATAGGGCATCCTTGCCTTCTCGGAATGTACTTGCCAGATCAACGAGTGATAGGTCCTCACGCTGGCTCAGCACGTCCAGTGCCTCGGAAAGGCGGCCGCCCACTTCATCGCGAAGCAGCTTGCACAACGGTTCTCGATTGCCGGCAAAGGCAACCGTCACCCTGACGCGGTTCCTTAATTTGCGATTAACCCTTTTGGCTGCGCGTTCCAGTTTGCGGAATTCTTTCGTCTTTACGTCCTCCCATTGCGCGAGCAGCTTTCGCCGCTCACATAGGTATCTCTCCGCGTCCCGCGCCAGCTTACCCTGTCGTTCTTGAAGGGGGCGAAGCTCCTCAATTTGCCGACGCAGTTGAATGAACTCCTCGCCGTCAATCTTCGACTTCTGCAAGTCCCGGAGGATCTTCTCATACTGTTGCTTGACGGCCCTCTCTCGTTCCTCCCATTTGCGCTTAACTGATTTGAGTCCCTCCTCGGCGTCCTGGATGGCCGTTGCTACCTGAGCCCTGATGGCATTGAGGGCCTCGCTGAAGCGCTTGAGAACCTGATCCGCTTCCATCAATACTTCTTTGCCCGGCAACTCCTTCAAGGCTTCAGCTGACAGAAAGTTGCGATCTACGGGGAGATGGCGCCCCATCTGGTCAAGTACTTCGCGGAATGGTTCAAGGCGTTCGAAAGCAGTTTCAAGGACCTTTTCCTCTTGCACCAGCAGGCTTTGTTCCTTCAGGCGCTCCTCTACTCCTGCTTCTTGGAAGCGCCGAATGGTCTCCTCGAGTGCCGGCAGGGTCGCAAGGCGATCCTCGATCCCCTTCTGTTCTTTCCACACCTCGATAATCCTGGCCCGTATGCGCTCGAGCCTTTCCTTCAAGTCGTTCTTGGGCTGTGCTAGGGTTGCGTCACGGTCGATGAATCGTTCCAACAGGTGCGTGAGCTTTTCACGGCTTTTCGTCAGCTCGGAAATCTCATGCTGACCATACACCTCAACTTGTGGAATGATGTGGGTGGGCGATACCTGCAGGACATTACCGGATTCATCGCGCACTATCGGCGGATTCGGAATCGTCCTCTCGATAAGATAATCCCGCTTTGCAGGCCGATGAGCACGCACCAGGAGTGAAATCTTGGTGCCATTACGCAGGACATGGCGCACAATGCCTTCGTGTACCTTGCGGGCGTCGTCGCCAAGAGGCTCGAGCCCCAACACATAACGGAGGCTTTCGATGACGGTAGATTTGCCGGTGCCTCGGCCACCGATCAGAACATTGAGATTCTCGTTGAAATGAATCGCGGCGCCGTCGAGAAAGCCACCCTGCCACGTTAGTGCCAGGAACTCTTCGTGCTCCTCCGGGACCGGGTCACTGGCCAACCTGATCCGTGAAGAAGGATCGAGGAAGGCCTGTCGTAAGCCTTCGACGGAGACCGCGGACATCTTTATCCAGCAGGACGCGCCAGGTTTATCGAAGTCCTCTGGGCTTGATACGTCTTGGGCGTTGATAACGGCGACCGGTCGATCTCGGCGGTAGTCCGCATTTTTGTTCCCCAGAATCTGGCGGATGCCGTTCGGAGCATCAGTGATGGGCCCAGGAAGCGCACAGGCGAGAAGGTGGGGCGAGGTCCACGCTTTTATGGCTGGCTGACCACTGAGCCTCTTGAGGAGCCCACCATCCGATGCAACGTGAGCTGCTACACAAACCGCTCCCCATGAATGGATAGCTGTCTTGAGAAACTCTATGACATCATATCTCCCAGTGGGCGATGCGGCTTCATCCCGGTGGATTCCGCAGTCGCCAAGTATACGTTCCAACTCTCGTGTGGTTCTACCTGGTTCAAACAAGCACAGAATGTGAACGCCGTCTTTGGTAACGGCCTCGAAGCCAGGAAACACATGAATACCTGCGTCACGCGCTGCCTTGGCTAGGCCGTCGGCTGTGTGAACCCGGTAGTGGTCAGTGATAGCAATGACCTCAATATCGTGATCGAGACAGGCCTGCACGATGGCGGCGTTGTATGACGTCTCATCCTCAAACGCCGTTTCCCTGTTATGACGCTTGACGTAGTCGAATGGATTAACCTGAAGCGCGCAGCGATAGAACCGTGCGCCGCTGGGCAGCTTCAGCGCCTCCGCCATGGGATCTGTATCGCTCATGCCCTTCCTCCCATGACTCATAGCGTTATCCGTCCTCCCCGGATCGGGTAAGCGCCAGCTCGTACCACATGAGGAGCCTGGGATTCTCCTGGAGGGCGTTCTCGGGGATCTTGCGCGCCACCGCGAGAATGGTCGGATAGTCCCGCTCTTGCCACGCCTTCCTGAAGGCGACGCGCACCGCCTCGCGGCGGAACACTTTGGGGCGCCTCAAGGCGGACTCGCGGTCCTGCTCACAGGCGGGCGGCCATGCCCGCCCGCGGAGCTTCTTCAGGTCGCCGGCCCTGTTCGGATCCGGGACGCACGAGCCGGCCCCGGCCTTTGCCCGGAGGCGATCGTCGTCCTTGGGCAGCTTGCGCAGCTCCTTGAAGGCGCCGGAGATGTCGCCATGAACCCGGCTCGGCACCGCGCCGAGCTTGCGCTGGACCTGACCCGCCAGAAGCTCCGGCATGACAGGAGACCTTCCCGCCCCTTTTCCCCGAGAAGAGCGTGTTTCCGGGCCACCATATTGGGGCGGTCAGCCCAATCGGTCAACCGGAGAGATGTATATGGCAAGACTTCTGCTCCCGCCGCTCAACCGTTCTCAAGCGGGGATCTACTCGTGCTGTCTTGCCGTCCGATGTCGGCGGAAGCCTCTCACGATGGGGCGTGCACGTCCGCGCGGGCGCCAATCGCGATGACGGATCCGGTCGACCTCCTTCGGCCGGCGGATGCGCACGTACCGGAGGTGGCCGATGCGGATGAGATAGCGGGTTCTCTTCACGTCTTCCCCGGGGCGATGTGTACCAGTCTTGTGTACCACCCGCATCGGAAAAACCTGTGCGATCAGCAGCTTCAATGCGTTGCCGGCAGATGGTGCCGATGGAGGGACTCGAACCCCCGACCCGCGCATTACGAATGCGCTGCTCTACCAGCTGAGCTACATCGGCCCGTGGGACCGGACGGCCGGTCGGCCGCCATGGCGTCGGCGCGGGCGAATGATGGCCCCGGCCGGCGGCGGCGGGAACATAGTGGCGGCGGACGCGATTTGCAAGCGCCAAGGCGCGGGCCGCGCGAGGGCGCTCACTCCCCGATGCCGGGCAGCAGCGCGGCGGGGGCCTGCTCGTGCCGGGCCGCGATCGCCGGGACGGCGGGCGGATAGTCCCATTCGAGGCGGCCGATCGCATCGCAGGACGGGCAGACGAGCGCCCACTCGGCCGCCGGCGTGCCGCAGGCCCGGCACACCCAGCCGGGCCGCAGCCCCTCGGCCTCGGCGCGCTGGCGCCAGTGGCGCGCCGCCTCCTCGTCGCCGGCCGCCTGGGCGAGTCGGGATCTCAGCAGCATCACGCGCGCGTCCGGACGCGGCATGCGCAGATCGCGCAGAAGCGCCCGCGCTCCCTCCCGGTCGCCGGCGGCCAGGGCGGCCTCCGCCAGCAGCAGCCGGGCCTCGGGCTCTTCGGCCTGCGGCGCGAGCAGCTCGGCCAGCCATGCGCGGCGCTCGGCGGGCGGCTCGCGCTGGACGAGGCGGGCGAGCTCCGCCAGCACGGTTCCGGATGCCGCCTCCTTGAGCAGCCGGCGGGCGAACCGGCGGGCCGCGCGCGGCTCCTCATGGGCGGCGGCCGCGCGCAGCAGAAGCGCCGCCGCGGGGGCGAAGCCCGGACGGATCTTCAGGGCCCGCTCGAGCTCCTTGCGCGCGGCGGGCCAGGCGTCCGCGCCGCCCTCCTCGAGCAGGCGGCGGGCCGCCGCGGTGGCCAGCCCCGCGCGCAGCCGGGCGCGCTCGTCCTCGTCCATCACGCCGAGCCGCGCGAGCCTGTCGAGCAGCGCCTCGGCTTCCGCATGGGCGCCGAGATGCACGAACGCCTCGAACAGCCGCCGCGCCGCCCAGGGGCTCGCGGGCCGCGCAGCGAAGGCGGCGCCGGCCAGCGCGCGCAGCGACTCCCAGTCGCGCTTCGCGCGCGCATCCTCCGCCCGCTGCCGGATCGCGAGCATCTGGAAGGCCGCATCGCCCTCGAGCGCCAGCCAGTGGCGGGTCGCGCGCTCGTCGTCGCCGAGCCGTGCGGCCGCCTCGGCCGCCAGCCAGTGGGCGAGGGGATCATCGGCCAGTCCCGCCGCCTCTTCCGCGAGCGCCAGCGCCGCGCCCCACTCCTCCCCGGCGAGCGCGGCCAGCGCCGCCTTCAGCTTCTCGCGCGCCTTCTCCGCCCGCCGGCGCGCGCGCCGGGCCGGCGAGAGCGGAAAGTCCCGCGCAAGATACACCAGCAGCCGCGCAAGAAGCGCGCCGAGCAGAAAGATCGCGATGACGAGGAGCGTGCCCAGCCAGGCCGGCATCTCGACGGCATAGCCGAACCAGTCGATCACGACGCGGCCGGGATAGCGGCCGATCCAGACCACGACGGCGAGCAGCGCCACCGCCGCCACGAGCCAGAGCAGAAACCGCCACCTTCCCGCCATCGCCACCGTGCTCCCCGACCTATTCGCCCGCACCGCCGCCGCCGTGCGGCGCATCCAGCGGCCGCGCCAGCGACTCCGTCTCCAGCACCGAGACGAGCTCGTCCAATGCCGCCGCAATCGCCCGGCGCGTGGCGAGCATCCGCCTCAGCTCCGCCACGGCGGGCGGCGCCTCGGCGCCCATGCTGTCCAGCGCCTCCACGGCCGCATCGAGGTCGCCGGCAAGATAGCGCGCGCGCGCCAGCGCCAGCGCCCCGGCGGCGGGGGAGGCGGCCCCGGGAGCGCTCGCGCGACCGCTCGGGCGCACCGTGACGAGCCCCTCGATCGCCGCAAGCCAGCGCCGCCACCAGCTCCCGTCGGCCTGCGGACGGGATGCGCCGCGCAGGGCGTCCGCCGCTTCGGCGAAGAGGGCGAGCATCCGCGCCCGGTCCGGCAACCCCGCCGCCACCGGCCCGCTTGCGGCAATCAGGGCCGCGGCCGCCGCCCGCGCCGGTTCCGGCAGGCGTGGTTGCAGCGCCTTCAGCGCCAGACGCTCGGCGAGCAGGTCGCCTCCGGCATCGAGCTTGAGGGCGATGCGCGCGAGCGCGACCGCCAGCAGCGGGCTTCCGTCCGTCTCGCCCCGCGCCGGCTCCGTGCGCCGGGCGGCGAGCGCCGCCATGTCCCGTTCCAGCGCCTCGATGCGCCTCTCGAGCGCGGCCAGCGCGGTTTCCTGCCTCTGCAGCCGGTCGAGCAGGGGCGAAAGATCGGCCGCGGTCGGAATGCCGGCGGGGCTCACCGGCGTCTCGGCCACGGTCGGCTCCTGCGGCAGGGCGCGTCGGTCCTTGTCCGTGCCGAGGTCGCCGAACCGGTCGGAGACGGGCGTCCACAGCCACCAGCCGGCCAGCCCGATCACGGCGAGGATGGCCGCCGTGAAGAGCACGCGGCGCAGCCGCCGGCCGCCGCGCTCCTCGCCGACGACCTCGGCCTCCAGAACCTCGTCCCGCTCCTCACCGCTCATGGCGTCGCATCCCGGCCGGCTCGGGCCCAGCATAATGGGCGGCAAGAGCCGTGAGAAGGACATTCTCCCGCGGGTGCGCCGCGGCATGGCGGCCGCGCCAGGGCAGATCCTGGACCGGGCCGAGGGCGGCTTCGGACAGGCCCCAGGCGTCGAGCCCGGCCAGCCGGGCCTTGAGCTCCGCGTCGAGCCAGGCCCGGAAGGCGGCGGCCGTGCGCGCCGAATAGAACAGCACGCCCGCAAGCCGTCCGCTCAACAGCGCGCGGCGCGCGTGCGGCGGCATCACGGGCTGCAGTCGCGCCCGGTAGCGCCGCCAGACCATGAGCGGCACGCCCGCCTCGTCGAGCCTTCCGGCCAATCCTCCCGCCACCTCCGTGCCGGCCAGATGCAGCAGCGGCCCGCGCGCGCCCGCCTCCAGGATCGCTTCCGCCAGGGCGGCCGCATCCGCGGGACCGGTGTGCACCTGCCGGAAACCGGCGGCCCGCGCCGCACGCGCGGTGCGCCCGCCGACGGCAAAGAGCGGGCGGGCCAGCAGCGGCGCCGGCACCGGCGACAGAAAGGCGCGCGGGCTGGTCGCGATCACGGCCGCCGCCCGCTCCCAGCCTTCCGGCGGCGGCTCGTGCAAGGGCTCGATGCCCAGCGCGGGCGCGAGCAGCGCGGAAAAACCGAGCCGGCGCAGCCGCCGCGCGGTGGCGGGGGCGAGATCGGCGGGGCGGGTGACGAGAAGCCCGATGCGCGTGGAGTTCCCGGCCATGGGCTCATCCGGCCGCAAGCGCCGCAAAGAAGGCCTCCCCGGCTTCGGCGCGCAGGCGCAGCGCGAGCTCGGCACCGAGCGCGACCGCCGCCTCCGGCTCCGCCCGCGCCGTGCCCCGCCGCTCCCACATGCGCGCCCCGTCGGGGGCGATGAGCCGCGCGTCGAGCACCACCTCTTCCCCCTCGATTTCGGCGAGCGCGGCGATCGGGGTGCGGCAGCTCGCATCGAGACCCGCGGCGAGCGCGCGCTCGGCCAGCGTCGTGATCCGCGTGGCGCGGTCGTCGAGCGCGGCCGCAAGGCCCGCGGTCTTCGGATCGCCCGGGCGCGCGACGACGGCGATCACCCCCTGGGCCGGCGCGGGCAGCATGCGCGCGGGATCGAGCACCTCGCTCACCCGCGCCGCAAGGCCGAGGCGCTTCAGCCCGGCGAGGGCGAGCAGCACGGCATCCACCTCGCCCGCCTCCAGCTTCGCCAGCCGCCGGCCGACATTGCCGCGCAGCAGCACCGGATCGAGATCGGGGCGGATCGCCTTGAGCTGCGCGCGCCGGCGCAGGGACGCCGTGCCGACCCGCGCGCCCGCCGGCAGCGCGGCAAGGCCGCGGCCGTCTCGGGTGATCAGCGCGTCGCGCGGATCCTCCCGCGGCAGGAGGGCGGCGAGCTCGAGACCCTCGGGCAGCTCCGCCGGCAGGTCCTTCGCCGAATGGACGGCGATGTCGGCGGCGCCGCGGAGCAGCGCCTCGTCGATCTCCTTCGTGAACAGCCCCTTGCCGCCGAGGTCCTGAAGGCTGGAGGAGAGGAAGCGGTCGCCGCTCGTCCGGATGACGCGCAGCGCAAAGGCCTCGGCCGGCCGCCCCGTGCGCGCCATCAGCCTTTCGCGCACCATCTCCGCCTGGCGCAGCGCCAGCGGGCTTCCCCTTGTCGCGATGACGATCGGCTCGGCCATGGCTTGTCCGAGGCCCCGGCTAGACGCTAAGCCCGTCCACGGTCAAGGCTGCCGGAAGGAGCGCGCGGAAGGGCGCATGGCGTGGGTGCTCGGCATCGAGACGAGCTGCGACGAGACGGCTGTGGCGATCGCCGACGAGACGGGCCGCGTGCTCGCCGAGGAGGTCGCAAGCCAGACGGCGCTTCATGCGCCTCACGGCGGGATCGTGCCCGAGATCGCGGCGCGCGCGCATCTCGAGCTGCTGCCGCCGCTTGTGGCCCGCGTGCTGGCGCGCTGTGGCCAGCCGCCGTCGGCGATCGACGCGGTGGCGGCGACGACGGGGCCGGGGCTCAAGGTCGCGCTCGTCGTCGGCGTCTCCTTCGCCAAGGCGCTCGCCTTCGGCTGGGACCGGCCGTTCGTCGCCGTCCATCATCTCGAGGCCCATGCGCTCAGCCCCGGCATGGTCGAGGATACGGCCTTTCCCTATCTGCTTCTGCTGGTGTCCGGCGGCCATACGCAGTTGCTCGTCGTCGAGGACGTGGGGCGCTACCACCTGCTCGGGACCACCATCGACGATGCGGCGGGCGAGACCTTCGACAAGGGCGCGCGGCTTCTCGGCCTCGGCTATCCGGGCGGGCCCGCGATCGCGCGTGCGGCCCAAGGGGGCGATCCGCACCGCTTCGACCTGCCGCGGCCGCTCGCGGGCTCGACGGACTTCGTCTTCAGCTTCGCCGGGTTGAAGACCGCGCTCGCCGAGCAGGTCCGCCGGCTGGGCGGGCCCGCAGCCCTCGATCCCGCCACGCGCCGGGATCTCGCCGCATCCCTCGAGCAGGCGATCGTCGATGTCCTCATCGACCGGATCGAGCGTGCGCTCGACCATTACCGGGCGACTTGGCGGCCCGCGCGCCCCGTGCTGGTGGCCGCCGGCGGGGTCGCCGCCAATGCGCGGCTGAGAGCCGCGCTGGCCGAGCTTGCGGCCGAGAAGGCGGTCGAGGTCGTGATCCCGCCGCAGCGCTACTGCACGGACAATGCGGCGATGGTCGCCCATGCGGGGGCCCTGCGCTTCACGCGCGGCTGGTCGGACGGCCTCGATGCGCCGGTGCGTGCGCGCTGGCCGCTGGACGAGGCCCGGGCCGGCCGGCTCGGCGGCGGGGCGAAGGGGCCGAAGGCGTGACGACGCGGCTTGATCGCGGCTGCGCGATCGGCGAGCCTTGACGCAGGAGCCGGAGGAGACGGGGATGGCCGAGGCGGAGCGGACGATCGGCGTGCTGGGCGCGGGCGCCTGGGGCACCGCGCTTGCCGCGGTGGCGGCGCGCCGCGGGATCGCGGTCAGGCTGTGGGCGCGCGAACCGGAGGTGGCCGAGGCGGTGAACGGCCGGCGCGAGAACCCCGTCTATCTCCCGGGCATCCCGCTTCCCGAGGGGATAACGGCGGCCAGCGACTACGCGGTCCTCGGCGATTGCGGCGTCGTGCTCGTGGTCACGCCGGCGCAGTTCATGGGCGCCGTGCTGGCCGAGGCGCGCGCCGCGCTGCGTGCCGATGCGGTGCTCGTGCTCTGCGCCAAGGGCATCGAGCGCGGCAGCGGCCGGCTGATGAGCGAGGTGGCCGCGGCCGCGGCGCCGGGTCACCCGCTCGCCGTGCTCTCCGGTCCCACCTTCGCCCACGAGGTCGCGCGCAACCTGCCCGCAGCCGTCACCATCGCGAGCGACGATCCGGCGGTCGCCGAGCGCATCCTGCGGCTTCTCGGTCAGCCGACCTTCCGGCCCTATACCTCGCGCGACGTGATCGGCGCGCAGATCGGCGGGGCGGTGAAGAACGTCATCGCCATCGCCTGCGGCGTCGTCGACGGGCTGGGGCTCGGCCAGAACGCCCGCGCGGCCCTCATCGCCCGCGGGCTGAAGGAGATGATCCGCTTCGGGCTCGCCCGCGGCGCGCGGGCCGAGACGATGACGGGCCTGTCCGGCGCGGGCGACCTGGTGCTGACCTGCACCTCCACGGATTCGCGCAACATGTCGCTGGGCCGGGAGCTCGGGCGGGGCAGACGGCTGGAGGAGGTCCTGGGCGAGCGCCGCTCGGTGGCCGAGGGCGTGTGGACGGCCGGGATTCTCGCCGAGATCGCCCGGCGCGAGGGCATCGCGATGCCGATCACCGAGGCGGTGCATGCGCTCGTCGGCCGCGGCGAGCCGGTCGAGGAGGTGGTGCGGCGGCTGCTGAACCGGCCGTTCACCAGCGAGGAGGAGGAGGGACATGCTCTATCTCGTGATCGCGCGTGACGATCCGGTTCGCTCGGGCGAGCGGCCGCAGCACCGGGCGCACCATCTCGCCTATCTTGCGGACTGCGGCGAGCGGCTCAAATTCGCCGGCCCCATCGAGGGCGAGGACGGCCCGCGGGGCAGCGTCTTCGTGATCGAGGCCGCGAGCGAAACCGCGGCGCGGCTGTTCGCCGAGAACGATCCCTACCGCAAGGCCGGCATCTTCGCCGGGGTGGAGATCCTGCCGATCCGGGGCGTGCTCGGCGCCTGGGTCGCACGCGGCGGCTGAGCCCGCCTGTCCCGGCCGGCGGCTTTTCTTTCGGGGCCGGCTCGGTTAGCGAGAGGCGGAGCCGGTTTGCCGGCCGAACCGAGGCAGGAAAGGACGACGACGCGATGGCGCACTGGCTGCTCAAGACGGAACCCTCGGAATGGTCCTGGGCCGATCAGGTCGATGCCCAGGTCGCGCCCTGGGACGGCGTGCGCAACGCCCAGGCGCTCGGCCACATGAAGGAGATGGAGCTGGGCGACACCGCCTTCTTCTACCACACGGGCGACGAGAAGCGGATCATGGGCATCGTCGAGATCGTGCGCGGCTTCTATCCCGACCCGGACGATCCGAAGTCCGGCCTCGTCGACGTGCGCGCGCTGGAGCATCTGCCGCGGCCGGTGACGCTCGCCGAGATCAAGGCGGATCCCGCCTTCGCCGAGTGGGCGCTGGTGCGCCAGCCGCGGCTGAGCGTGATGCCGGTGCCCGACGAGCTCTGGAACCGCATCTGCGAAATGGGCGGGCTCTAGGGGGCCTGCCGTCAGCCGGCCGCGCGGCGCCGGCCCAATACGGACAGGCGGGCAAGCCAGATGCCCGCGAGCACGAGGGCGGCGCCCGCAAGTTCGCCCGCCCCCAGCGCTTCGCCGAAGAGCACCCAGGCCGCCGCCGCCGCCACCACCGGCTGCAGCAGCAGGCTCAGTGCCGAAAACGCCGGCGGCAGATGGGCGAGCGCGAAGACGATCAGCCCCTGGCCCGCGATCTGGCAGACCAGCGCCAGCGCCACCACCACCAGCCATCCCTTGGGACTGCGGGGCAGCAGCGCGGTCTCGCTCGCCGCGGCGAGCGGTCCCAGCACCAGCGCCGTGATCAGCACCGAGTAGAAGAGCACCGTCCAGGTGTCGTGCCGGCTGCGCAGCGCCGCCGTCGACAGGAAGTAGCCGGCGTACATCATCGCGGTGGCCACCCCGAGCAGATCGCCGATCACCCGTTCGGCGGATATCTCCACGCTGCGGCCCATGAGCACCACGGCACCGGCCAGCGCCAGCGCCATCGCGAACAGGAACAGCGGTCTGAAGCGGTGGCCGAGAAAGACGAAGCCCGTGAGCGCGACGAAGACCGGGTTCAGATTGGCGAGCAGCGTCGCATTCGCCACCGAGGTCAGCTTGATGGACCAGTGCCAGAAGCCGAGATCGGCCGCGAAGAACCCGCCCGCGGCGGCGATGAGCAGCAGGCTGCGGCGGTCGGCCGGCGGCGCGAGGCGGCGGGCCGGGGACCCGTCCGCCCTCATCAGCCGCCACAGCGCGAGCGGCGGCAGCGCCAGCGCCATGCGCCAGAAGGCGCTGGAGACCGGTCCGACATCCGCCAGCCGCACGAAGATGGGCGCAAAGCCGATCCCCGTGGCACCGAGGAGCAGGGCGACGAAGGCCCAGCGCTGTGCTCTTTCCGGCCTGTCCCGCAAACGCGTGCCCTTCCCGACCGGATCTCCCCGCCCAGGGCGGGCGCCTTGATCGAAGGTCCGCTCAGCTTGCATAAAAGCGGCGGGCGCGCAATCGGGCGCGCGCGAAGGGCGAGGAGGATCAGCGACAATGGCAGAAGATCTCGTGGTGCGCGACGAGGACCGGGTGTTCCCCACCGGCCCGGAGCACGGCGGCAAGCTGGATGCCGACACCTTCGCGGCCCTCTACCGCCGCTCGATCACGGATCCCGAGGGCTTCTGGCGCGACGAGGCGCGCCGGCTGGACTGGTCGCGCTTTCCGACGCGGATCCGCGAGGTGGATTTTTCGGGTGACGTCACCATCCGCTGGTTCGCGGACGGCCGGCTGAACGCCTGCCACAACTGCCTCGACCGTCATCTGCCGGCGCGCGCGGAGCAGACCGCGATCATCTTCGAGGGCGACGAGCCGGGCGAGGGCCGGCGGATCACCTACGGCGAGCTTCATGCCGAGGTCTGCCGGATGGCCAATGTCCTGAAGAAACTCGGCGTCGAGCGCGGCGACCGGGTCGGCATCTACATGCCGATGATCCCCGAGGCCGTGGTGGCGATGCTCGCCTGCGCGCGCATCGGCGCCGTGCATTCCGTGGTCTTCGGCGGCTTCTCGCCCGCCAGCCTCGCCGAGCGGCTGCATGATGCGGGCGCGGTGTGCCTGATCACCGCCGACGAGGGCGTGCGCGGCGGCCGGCGCGTGCCTTTGAAGCGCAATGCGGACCGGGCGCTGGAGAGTTGTCCCGGCGTGCGCCATGTGCTGGTGGTGCGCCGCACCGGTGCGGAAATCCCCTGGACCGAGGGCCGGGATCACTGGTGGCACGACTGGCGCGGGAAGGTTCCGGCCGACTGCCCGGTCGAGGAGATGGGGGCGGAGGACCCGCTGTTCACGCTTTACACCTCGGGTTCCACCGGCAAGCCCAAGGGGCTGCTGCATACCACGGGCGGCTATCTGCTGTTCGTCGCTCTCACCTTCGATCTGGTCTTCTCCTGGCGCGAGGGCGAGATCTTCTGGTGCACCGCGGATGTCGGCTGGGTCACGGGCCACAGCTACATCGTCTACGGGCCGCTCGCGAACGGGGCCACCATCCTGCTGTTCGAGGGCGTGCCGACCTGGCCGGATGTCGACCGCTTCTGGGAGGTGATCGCGCGCCACAAGGTCAACATCTTCTACACGGCGCCCACCGCGATCCGCGCGCTGATGCGCCATGGCGACGAGCCGGTGAAGCGGCATGATCTCTCCTCGCTCAGGGTCATCGGCACGGTCGGGGAGCCCATCAATCCCGAGGCCTGGCTGTGGTACTACCGCGTGGTGGGCGGGGAGCGCTGCTACGTCGTGGACACCTGGTGGCAGACGGAGACCGGCGGCATCATGATCACCGGCATCCCGGGTGCGG
The DNA here is from genome assembly GCA_026004935.1 of Rhodothalassiaceae bacterium. NCBI lineage: Bacteria > Pseudomonadati > Pseudomonadota > Alphaproteobacteria > Rhodothalassiales > Rhodothalassiaceae > Rhodothalassiaceae bacterium. Next base: position 2,705,494 of record BPKC01000001.1, on the reverse strand, counting down.
TGCCGATGAAGCCGGGCCGGGCCGGGAAGCCCTTCTTCGGCGTGCGGCCCGCGATCGTCGACGAGCAGGGCCGGGTGCTGGCCGAGGAGACGGACACCCCGCCGCTCGCCGAGGCGGAGGGCTATCTCGTCATCCGGGACGGCTGGCCCGGCCAGGCGCGGACCATCTTCGGCGACCACGACCGCTTCCGGGAGACCTATTTCAGCCGCTTTCCCGGCCTCTATTTCACCGGCGACGGCGCCCGGCGCGAGGCGGACGGCTTCTGGCGGATCATGGGCCGCGTCGACGACGTGCTGAACGTCTCGGGCCATCGGCTGGGCACGGCGGAGATCGAATCCGCGCTCGTCGAGCATCCGGCGGTGGCCGAGGCCGCGGTGGTGGGCTTTCCGCATCCCGTCAAGGGCCAGGGAATCTACGCCTTCGTCACCCCGGTCGTGGGCGTGGAGGGCGACGACGCCCTGCGCGCCGAGCTCGTCCGGCATGTGGCGGAGGTCTTGAGCCCCATCGCCAAGCCCGACGCCATACAGTTCGCATCCGCCCTGCCGAAGACGCGCTCGGGCAAGATCATGCGCCGGATCCTGCGCAAGATCGTCGAGGGCGATCGCGAGCATCTGGGCGACACCTCCACGCTCGCCGAGCCCGAGGTCGTCGAACGGCTCTGGGCCGGCCGCATCCCGGCGGGATCCTGAGGCGCGGCGCCCGGGAGATCGCCGGCAAGAGGAAGAGAGCCGGAAAGCAAGGCGCAGCCTCCTTGGACGGGCGTGCGCCATGAACCGCAGCACGGGAGAGACCACATGATCACGCTTTATACCGCACCCACGCCGAACGGCTACAAGATCTCGGTGATGCTGGAGGAGATCGGCCTGCCCTACGAGGTGCGGGTGCTGGACCTGATGAAGGGCGAGCAGAAGGAGGAGTGGTTCCTCAAGATCAATCCCAACGGCCGGATCCCCGCCATCGTCGATCATGACAATGACGACTTCAACGTCTTCGAGTCCGGCGCGATCATGCTCTATCTGGCGGAGAAGACCGGCAGGCTGCTGCCGAAGGAGGAAAAGGGCCGCTCGCGCGTCATCCAGTGGCTGATGTTCCAGATGGCGGGTGTCGGGCCCATGCAGGGTCAGGCGAACGTCTTCTACCGGTATTTTCCGGAGAAGATCCCCTCGGTCATCGCCCGCTATCAGAACGAGACGAAGCGGCTCTATACCGTCCTCGACCGCCAGCTTGCCGGGCGCGACTATCTCGTGGACGAGTATTCCATCGCCGACATCGCGAACTGGTGCTGGGTGCGGGCGCACGAGTGGGCGGGGGTCAGCATCGACGATCTGCCGAATCTGAAGGCCTGGGCGGAGCGCATCGGCGCGCGGCCCGCCGTCCAGCGCGGCATCCAGATCCCGCCGCGCAACCTGAGCGAGGAGGAAGCCGTCAAGGCCGCGCAGAAGCTGCTCCAGCGCTAGGCCGGCGCCGCCGGCGCGAAGCGGGCGTCGTATCGGTCATCGGTTATCGGTCATCGGTCATCAGTGATCGGTGATCGGTGATTGGTGGTCGGTGATCGGTGATCGGTCGGTCGGCAGGCGAACGCGGACCGGTTGCCGAAAACCGTCCTGCCCCCCACCTGCGCTTCCCTTCGCGAACCGCGCCTCGGCCGGGCCGCCCCCCTTTTCTCGTCACCCGCCGGCTTGACCGGCGGGTCCAGCCGAAGGTGGAGCCCGTCACAGGCCCCGGGGCTGCCATCACCGCCGCATGGGTTCGCCGGTCAAGCCGGCGAACGACGAAAGGGGAAAGCGTCATGCGCCGGTGCGCACCCTCAATCGTCACCCGCCGGCCAGAACCGGCGGGCCCATGCGCGAGCGGGGGCGATTTCCGGCGCCGGCTTTTCTATGCATGGCTGCTGCTGGATTCGCCGCTTTCGTGGCGAATGACGAGGAAAAATCGTCACCCGCCGGCTTGACCGGCGGGTCCAGCCGAAGGTGGAGCCCGTCACAGGCCCCGGGGCTGCCATCACCGCCGCATGGGTTCGCCGGTCAAGCCGGCGAACGACGAAAGGGGAAAGCGTCATGCGCCGGTGCGCACCCTCAATCGTCACCCGCCGGCTTGACCGGCGGGTCCAGCTGGATGCTGGGGCAGCCGCAAGCGCTTGGATTCGTCCCCGGTGGCGGCTGGATTCGCCGCCTTCGCGGCGAATGACGAAAAAGAGAGCGTCACCTGCCGGCCAGACCGGCGGGCCCAGCGGAAGGCCGAGCTCATCACCACGGCCGTGAGCCTCTCCACCGCCGATGGGGGGCGCCCGTCAGGCCGGCGAAGGCCGTCCATGGAGAGAGCCTCCCGCCGGCATCCGGGGCGTCCCGTGCCGCGCCGCGCGCGGCCGATTGCGTGAGATTGCATCTATCGCTCACGCAATCGTGATCTGTCACTCTCTCGACGAGAGCTTTTCATCCGAGTCAGGCTGCGTGCACCGGCGGCCAGGCCGGTGTGCGGGTGACCGGTTGCGCGCACGGGGCCGCAACCGGAGATCACCTTGGGGGCAGGAGAGTAACGGAGGGACCAAATCATGGCGAAGTTTGCGAGGCGGTTTCTGATGCCGGCGGCAGCTGCCGCGATATTGCTGGCGAATCTGGCAACTGCCGAGGTCGCAAAGGCCGGCGTGGAAATCTGCGTGTGTGTCACTGACACCTGCGTCTGCCTGGTGATCAGATGAACGGCGTGCAGGTTCAAGATGGGGAGGGCGGCACCGGCCGCGGTGCCGCCCTCTTCATTACCCGTCGAACAGACAATCAGGTCTTGACAGGAGTAACAGACCGATATAACTGAGCGGCATGGAGGGCTTGAATATGGAGCGATCATGCATCGCTTCCCGGTTCGGCCGCCGCCGGCCGCTGACCATGGCCGCAGCTGCCCTGGGGTGCCTGTTGACCACGGCATGCGGGCAAGCCCCGGATTCGGAGCACCCGACAGGCGGGGGCGGGCAAGGCCGGCTGCCGGAAGGCGAAAGCCTTTGGCATCTTCGCATGAAGCCGGCCGCCGAGGATGGACGCATTTCCGTCCGCATCTTCCCCAGGACTGAATCGACGGGGGGCAACGGGAACCTTCCGCTCGGCACGTCCGAGTCGCTGAACTACGAACTGTTTCTCGAAAAGAACGGCACGAAATTGCGCCGATGCGCGGCCAAGGATGACGCGGGCAAATACGTCACGTCGCTCTCCTGCGAGCTCGGGGACGGTGAGCTGACGCTCTCTCTTGGTCGTGCGGAAGAGGGTCAGATCGTGATGCGCCTGCAACCCGAAGAGGGTTTCGATCGACGTCGCTGGACGGGCAATGCGGCGATGCATCATCCCGCGCTTCCGCTCGATGTCACCATCGGTACGGTGGAGATGGTGCCGGCCGGCGGTGACGGGACGCAGCGGACGGGCGGCAGAGGGGCGGACGAGCCCTGAGGGGACCACCGGCCGGGACAGGGGGGCGACCGTGGCAGAACGGAGCAAGGCCGAGGCTGAGACCGACGGTGGTGGTGCGACCAGGTCTGCGGCTGCACCGGTCTCGAGCAGGCCGCGTCGGCGCCGCCGTATTCTGCTGTGGGTGCTTGCCGTCCCCGTCATCCTTGGCGCGGCGGCCTTCCTGTTCATGATGGGCCCGGGCGACGGGCCGGCCTATCGCCTCGCGCATGCCGACGTCGGATCGGTCGAGCGCCTCGTGCGCGCGGTCGGGCGCATCGAGGCGCGCGATTCGGTCGACGTCGGTGCCGAAATCTCGGGCACCGTTGCCGCCGTCCATGTTGACTTCGGTGCGCAGGTGCATGCCGGCGATCCGCTCGCCCAGATCGACCCGGCTCCTTTTGCGGCCGAGGTCGCGCGCGCACAAGCCGCACTTGCGGCCGCCCGCGCCGAACTGCGTCAGCGCGAAGGCCGCGTCAGGCTCGCCACTCTCGCCCTCGCGCGGGCGGAGCGGGACGCAAAGCGCGCGCAGGCGCTTGCCGTGAACGGCCATGTCTCCGAACAGGCGCTCGACGACGCCATGACGGCGCTGGAGCGGGCGCGGGCCGAACACGCGATCGCGCTTGCGGAGCGGGATGCGCAGGCGGCGCGGATCCCCGGCCTTGAGGCGGCGCTGAAGAACGCCCGTCGGCTGCTCGACAAGACCGTCATCCGCGCGCCCATCGACGGCGTCGTGATCGACCGGCGGGTCGCACCCGGGCAGACCGTGGTCTCGGCCTTCCAGGCCCAGACGCTGTTCGCCATCGCCGCGGATCTCGCGAAGCTGCGCCTCGTCGTGGACGTGACCGAAGCGGACATCGGCGCGGTCACCCCCGGCCAGCCCGTGCGCTTTGCGGTCGACGCCTGGCCGCAGCGGACGTTCACGGGCGTCGTCGCCACGATCCGCCCCGCTGCGCAGGTGAGGGAAGGCCTCGTCACCTACCCCGTGCTCGTGGATGTGGACAATGCGGATGGGCGTCTGCTGCCCGGCATGACGGCCGATGTCCAGATCGTGGTTGACCACGCCGAGCGCGTCCTGCGCGTGCCGCTCGCCGCTCTTACCTGGCGGCCGGGCCAGGGGACGCAGGCGAAAGCTCTGTTGCCGAAGGTGAGCATCCGGATCGTGAGCCGGGAGGAAGCCGAGCGCATCCAGCGTGCCGTGGCGGATCTCTCGCGCGACGACAGTACCGGGCCGGAAAAAACGGAGGGAACCGCCACGGTCCATGTGCTCTTCGCCGGAGACCGCATCGCGACACCGGTGCCCGTGCGCCTGGGCCTTGTCGGTGAGCAATTCGCCGAAATCCGTGGCGGCGACATCAAGCCGGGCGATGCGGTCGTGATCGGAAGCGGGGAGGCCGGCGATGACGGCTGAGGCCGACGCATCCGCAACGAAGCCGCCCGACCCCATGCGTAGCACTGCTGCCGTGGACGGCCGCCTTGATGCGCTTCTGTTCGTCTTGGAAAGGCTGGGCCTGCCCGCGCGGCTCGTGATGGCTCTACGCTCCGCGCTGGAGGCCGTGCGCCGCTGGCCGCTGCGCTCGCTGCTCACGGTCTCGGGCGTCGCCATCGGCGTCGCGTCGATCCTGCTGGTCGCGGCGCTGGGTGAAGCAGCGACCCGTTCGACGGCTCGCGGCCTTTCCGACATGGGGGGTGAGATGCTGATCATCCTCGCCGTGCCCGAGCGCTCTGGCGGCCGGCTGCCCGGCGATCTGCGGCTGTCGGACGCCGATGCGATCGCCCGCGCCTTTCCTGAAGCTCTCTTCGTCGTGCCCCGGATCCAGACGACGGCAACTCTGGTGGCGGGAGGACGCAGCTGGACGACGACGATCATCGCTGCGCCCCCCGCCCATCAGCGCCTGACGAGGGCGAAGCGCGCCGCCGGCCGGCTTCTCGACGAAGGAGACGAACGCCGTGCGGCGCGGGTGCTGGTGCTGGGTGCCGAGGTCGCCCGGCGCCTGTTTCCCGACGCTTCCGCGCTGGGCGAGACGCTGCGCATCGCGGGCCTGCCCTTCATCGTCGTCGGCGTGTTCGCGCGCCGCGGCCAGAGCCTTCTCGGCAATCCGGACGACCAGGTTCTGATGCCGCTGTCCACCATCCGGCGCTATCTGCGCCGCAGCGGCGTGCGTCCGGATGCGGTGGACAGCATCGCGGTACGCTTCCCGCAGGGGGCGGATCTGGATGCGCTCGCGCGCCGGCTGGGCGAGGTGCTGCGCGCCCGCAAGCATGTGCGGCCCGGCATGCCGGCGCCGTTTTCGATCATTTCCACCGCCGAGCTCGCCCGCAGTGCGCGCACCATCATGCGTTCGGTGCAGCTTGGCCTCGTTCTCATCGCCGCGATCAGCCTGTTCGTCGGCAGCGTCGGGATCGCCAACATCATGCTGGTCGCGGTCACGGAGCGCACCCGGGAAATCGGCCTCCGAATGGCGCTCGGAGCCCGCCGGCGCGACATCCGCGACCAGTTTCTGGTCGAGGTACTCATTCTGGCGCTGGGGGGTGCTCTCATGGGGCTGGCAGCCGCGCTTCTGCTTCTGCCGCTGATCCGGCTTGCGGCATCCGAAGCGGCCATCACGCCGATCTGGATCCTGGCGGCCATCGGCTGCGCGCTCGTGACGGGGCTGGCGGCTGGCCTCTATCCCGCCCGCCGCGCCGCGCGGCTGCAGCCGGCGGAGGCCCTGCGGTTCGAGTGACGAAGCGGCGAGCCGTTGCGCCGCGCCGGCGGCCGAGACACGGGCTTGTCGGCGGGCGTCGCGCGTGCCAACTGCCGGCATCCGGGGCGCCTCGCGGCGCGCCGCGCGCGGCCGATTGCGTGAGGTTGCATCTATCGCTCACGCAATTGTGATCGGACACTCTCTTGACGAGAGCTTTTCATCCGAGTCAGGCTGAATGCACCGGCGGCCAGGCCGGTGTGCGGGTGACCGGTTGCGTGCACGGGGCCGCGATCGGAGATCACCTTGGGGGCAGGAAAGCGATGGGAGCAATGCGTCATGTTCAGGTCCTTCGGCAGGACAGGGCGCAAGGTCGCGGCGATGTCCGCCTGGCGGGTCGCGGTCATGGTTCTGGCGGCGACAGCGGCCTTCGCCTTCGCTTCCGGGCATGTCCGCTTCGCCGGCGCACAGCCGGTCGTCGCACCCGGCAAGCGCCTCGCATTCCACTTCGCCGGTGAACAGGCGGGGGTTGACGTCTATACCCTGCAGCTCGACCGGCCGCCCGCAACTCTGCGTCTGTTGCGTGCGGGAACGGGCAATGGCGTGCTGGTCGTCACGCTGCTTGATACGGGACGGAGCGCGATTCTCGCGCTTCCCCTCGCGCGACAGGCCGAGACGGGCGATGCGGGCGTCCTGGCTGACAGCGGGAGCAAGTCGCGGGTTACCGTGCAGTTCCTGATGCAGACCCCGCAAGGAGGCTACGTCTACGCCGTCTTCGAGGACGACAAGCTGATCGGCTTTCTCGTCATCCAGCCGGACGGACAGGTGCAATACATCCCGAAGGGTGGATGAGGCGCAAGAGGGGACCACATCTTCCCGCCGGCGGCGAAACGGCCGGATGCACGGGTTTCCGGGATGGGCCGGGCGGAAGGCGGCGCATTCGCCCGCCTCCCGCTATTCGGATGTTGCGCCCGGGACGTAGAAGAAGCGGCCGAGCCAGTACCAGCCGCCGTCCGGGTGCGGCAGGGTGCAGTTGATGCGCTGGCGCCCGGGCGGCATCGGCCGGCTCGGCCGCGCCGTGAAAGCCGTCGCATCGCCGGCGCCACCTCGAGGGGGATCGCTCCCTCGTGGCTGGCGTAGCAGGCGAGACGGGCCAGACCCGCAAGCGGATGCGCCAGCCGCACCTTAAGGCGCGGCGGATTGGCGGCCGGCTCCACCACCGGATCGCGCGGGTCCACGGCCTGCGGCCCGGCGAGCGGAAAGGCGCGGGCCGCCAGCACGACGCGCAGCCGCTCGGGCGTGCCGTAATGCTCGTTCAACGCAAAGCGCGGCAGCGCGAAGCGGTCCTCGCCGGGGCCCAGCACCGAGGAGAATTGCGCCAAGGCCGCCTTGAAGCCCATCTCCTTCACCAGGGCCGCGAGCGCGCGATCGTATTCGCCGTAAGGATACGCGAAGAGCTTCGGCACGAAGCCGAGCTCGGCCGCAAAACGCGCGTTCGCCCGGGCGATGTCGGCGCGCGCCGCCTCGACACCCGTCTCGATCATGTGCGCATGCGCGGCCGAATGGTGACCGATCTTCACCCCCTCGCGCACGAGACGCCGGATACCGTCCCAGTCCAGCATGCGCCCGCCGCCCTCGTCCGCCGCATCCGTGGACACGAAGAGGGTGACGGGAAAGCCCGCCGCCTTGAAGAGCGGCCAGCCGCGCTCCGCAAAGGAGCGGTAGGCGTCGTCGACCGTGATCGCGACCGTGCGCGCCGGCAGCGCGCAGCCGGCGATCCAGGCGTCCACCAGCGCCTCGAGGTCCATCACATGGTAGCCGCCCTCCTTGAGGAGGCGGACGTGTTCGGCGAACTGCTCCATGCGGATGTTCGTGCTGGGGACGTCGTCCTCGCCGAAGCGGTGGTAGAGCAGGATCACCGCCTCCGCCGGCCCCGCATCTGCGCCCGCCGGGCAGCGCGCCGCCATCGCCGCGGCCGGCCGGGTGATGAGCGCGACCAGGATCACCGCCGCGATCGCCACCGCCGCCGCGGCGGCTTGGCGAGAGGGGATGCGCCGCCCTATAACCCGCCGTCGGGCGCATGCGCGCCGTGAAGGCCGAGGATGAAGGGAGAGACGCGGTGGGCAGGCCATTGGACGACGAGGCTCTCGATGTGCTGTTCCGCAAGGCGCGGTCCTACAACGCCTGGCAGGACCGGCCTGTGGATGACGAGACCCTACATCAGCTCTACGACCTTCTCAAATGGGGGCCGACCAGCGCCAACTGCCAGCCCGCGCGCTTCCTGTTCCTGAAGAGCCGGGAGGCGAAGGAGCGCCTGAAGCCCCACCTGATGTCCGGCAATGTGGAGAAGGCGATGACGGCGCCGGTGGTGGCGGTCATCGGCTACGACACCCGCTTCTACGAGCTGCTGCCCCGGCTCTTCCCGCACAATCCCGAAGCGCAGAGCTGGTTCACCTCCTCGCCTGAGCTGGCCGAGGAGACGGCGTTTCGCAACGGCACGCTCCAGGGCGCCTATCTGATCATGGCGGCGCGGGCGCTCGGGCTCGACTGCGGGCCCATGAGCGGTTTCGACAAGGACGGCGTCAACCGGGAATTCTTCCCCGACGGCCGCATCAGGGTGAACTTCCTGTGCTGCCTCGGCTACGGCAGCGAGAAGCGGCTCTTCCCGCGCTCGCCACGGCTCGCGTTCGACGAGGCCTGCCGGATTCTCTGACGCCCGCGCGCCGGATGCACGCGGTCGGGGAAGGGGACGGGAGCGTCCATGCTGCTCACCATCGACACGACCGGCAGGCTGCTCGCGCTCGCCCTTCACCGCGGGCCCGATGCGCCCGTCTTCCATCATGTGGAGGATGCGCCGATGCGTCAGGTCGAGCGGCTGTTCCCGGCCCTCGGCGAAGCGCTTGCGGCCCACGGCATCCGCCGGGACGCGATCACGCGGGTTGCGGCGATCACCGGCCCCGGAAGCTACACCGGCATCCGCGCGGGGCTTTCGGCCGTGCTGGGGCTCGCGCAGGCGCTGGGCGTGCCGGCGCTCGGCATCGGCGGGCTCGAGGCGCTGGCCGAAGCCGCCGCGGACGCAGGAGTCGCGGCGCCCGTCTTCGTCGCCCTGCCCGTGGGCCGCGGCCGCTGGGCCGGGATCGCCTGGCACGGCCCGTCGGCGCCCGCGGCCCGATTGCCGGAGGATGTCGCCTGGGGCGCGGCCGGGGACCTTGCGCGCGCAGCCGGGGACCTGCCTCTCGTCGTGGCGGCGGAAGGCGAGGAGGCGGGAGAGCTTCCGGCCCGCCTCAGGGTGCCGATGGCCCCGCGTCTGGATGCCGCCGCGCGACTTCTGTGGACGGCGGATCCGCCCGCCCGGCCGCCCGAGCCGTGCTACCTGCGTCCCGTGCAGCTCGGGCCGGCGGCGGGCCGGTGACCGGCCTGCGGCCGCCGGGGCCTGCGATGACGGGATCGGCCCGGCTGCCCGAGGGTCTGGCACTGCGGCCCGCAACCCCGGCCGATGCCGGCGCGATCGCCGCGCTCGAAGCCGCAGCCTTTGCGCGCGGCAAGCCTGCCGGCTCGCCCGCCACATGGGCGGCGCATCTCCGGCAACCGGCCACCTCGGGCCTCGTGCTCGTCGATTCGGAGGGCGGCATGGCCGGCTTCTGCATCTGGCAGGAGGCGGCAGGGGAAGTGGAGCTGCTGTCGATTGCGGTGGCACCCGCCTGGCGGCACAGAGGACTGGGCGGCTTTCTCCTCGATTCGATGACGACGATTTGTCGCAGCCGCGGCTGCCGATTCGTTTTTTTGGAAGTCGCCGAGAACAACACGGCCGCAAGGAAGCTCTATCTGTCGAGAGGTTTTGTGAAGACTGGGCGCAGAAGGGCCTATTACCGCTTTTCCAAGGAAAGCCACAAGGATGCGATTTTGATGCGCCTTTCGCTTGAGGAGCGTCATGGTTAACAGGACGGTGAAGAATTGACGCGTCCTTTGCCTTCGCGCGGACTACATCGATAAACTTTACGAACAGTTTTTTGTGTTATATGTTCCCGCCTTGGAGCGGTTCGCCGGCGACGGCCGCAAGAATCGGCCGGGCGCCGTGAACGGACCGTCCGGGCGATGGCACATCGCGGCAAAGGGAGAACGAGCGGGCCTGAGGAGATCCTCGCGATTTTTCGGGCACGCGTGGTCTCGAGACGGCCGGATCGGCCGTGCCCGCCGGGGGCGGTACGGTCCGGCGGTTGAAGGCGGGGCGGGATGCGGCGGATGAAGCATCCGCGGGCCCGCCCGAAGGGTCGAGGACAGGAAAAGGTGCACGCGACCATGAGCGAGAACGAAAAGATTGCAAAGGCTGACCTTCTGGCGCTGACGGCGGACATCGTGGCGTCCCACCTCTCGCACAATTCGGTGCCCGTGGGCGAGGTGACGAATCTGATCGAGCGCGTCTACCGCACGCTGGAGGCCATCAGCGGCGCGGCAGGCGAGGACGGCCGGCCCGAGCCGGCGGTGCCGATCAGGAAGTCGGTGGCGGACGATCACATCGTCTGCCTGGAGGACGGGCAGAAGCTGAAGATGCTGAAGAGGCATCTCAAGACCCACCACAACATGACGCCGGAGGAGTATCGCCGCCGCTGGAACCTGCCGGCCGACTATCCCATGGTCGCGCCGAAATACGCGGAGCAGCGGCGCTCGCTCGCCAAGAAGATCGGGCTGGGCCGGCGCAAGCCCGCCTCCTGACCCGCCCCTTCGCTCAAGGCCGTTCACCGCGCGGCGGCTGCGCCGCGCGTACGGCATCCCCCGTTTGCCGGGGCCGGCGGTGGGGCGGCGCGCGCGCCGGGAGGAGTCCTCCCCGCCCGTGGCGGGGCCGGCCGGTGTTGTTCCGATCGCCCGCTTCCTGCTAGGCTCGATCCCGCACCCGCCGGGTTCCCGGCACGGGGCGGGAGCGGGCGGGGCATGCGTGCGGAAGGACGAAGACGGGTGGCGCGATGAGCGAACGGCAGGACATCGAGGGCAGATGCATCGCGGCCGGCATGCGCATGACCGACCAGCGCCGGGTGATCGCCCGCGTGCTGAGCGAGGCGACGGATCACCCGGACGTGGAGGAGGTCTATCGCCGCGCGATCGCGATCGACCCTAGGATCTCGATCGCCACCGTGTACCGGACCGTGCGGCTGTTCGAGGAGGCGGGCATCCTCGAGCGCCACGACTTCCGGGATGGTCGCGCGCGCTACGAGCCGGCCGGCGAGGAGCATCATGACCATCTGATCGACATCGAGACCGGCGAGGTGCTCGAGTTCCGCAACGAGGAGATCGAGCGCCTGCAGGTGGAGGTGGCGCGCAAGCTCGGCTACGAGCTCGTCGATCACCGCATGGAGCTCTACGGGCGGCGTCTGCGCGAGAAGGGCGGATCCGGCGGAGCCGGGGATTGAACGGGATCGAGTCGCAGGGCACGGGCGTGCTGCCGGCCGGGGCCGAGGAAGGCGCGGCGGAGAGCGCGCGCGTGCGTGACGCGGGGCTGCGGCGCATGCCGCGCATGGTGCGGCTTCCCGCCTTTGCGCGGCGCGGGCGCGCTCCGGCCGGCGCGCGGGCGCAGGAGGCCGGCGCACGCGGTGCGCCGCAGGAGGTGGCGGATCGGGGGCTCGCCGGCGTCGATTTCGCGGGGCTGGAAGGCCTTGCGCGCCACCGCCGCCGCATCGGCGCCCTGCTCACGCTCGGCCTTGCCGTGGTGCTGATGGGCGTCTTCGTCGTGCTGCAGCCGCTTGTGCTGCGGCTGGGGCCGCGTGCGCGCTGGTGGCTGCCGCCCTTCTGGTACCACGTCATCCGCGCGCTCACCGGCACGCGGCTCCTGTGCGAGGGACGGCCGGTGGAGGGCCCCGCGCTCTTCGTCTCCAATCATGTCTCCTGGCTCGACATCCTGGTGCTGGGATCGGCGCTGCCCAAAGCCGCTTTCATTTCCAAGCGCGAGGTGCGCGCGTGGGGGATCTTCGGGCGCTGCGCGGAGCTGGCGCATTCCGTCTTCATCGATCGCAGCCGCCGGGGCGAAAGCGCCCGCCAGCGCGACGAGCTCGCCGCGCGGCTCGATGCGGGCGACCGCCTGATCCTCTTTCCGGAGGGCACCTCCTCGGACGGCACCGGCGTGCTGCCCTTCAAGAGCGCGCTGTTCGCGGTCGCCGAGCTGAGGCCGGATCTGAAGGTCCAGCCCGTCAGCCTGTGCTACGCCCATGTCAACGGCATTCCGGTCTCGCGCGCCGACCGGCCGAAGATCGGCTGGTACGGCGACATGGAGTTGATCGACCATGTGATCTCGCTTATGGGGCTCGGGCGGATCACGGCGGTGGTGCGGTTTCACCCCCCCATCACGCTCGCCGAGGCTGGAAGCCGCAAGGCGCTCGCCCAATATTGCGAGCGGATGGTGCGCGCCGGCCTCGATGAGACGCGCAAGCGGCCCGCCCTCGAGCGGGTCGGCGGTGAGCGGCGATGAGTCATTCCGGGCGCACAGGCGGGAGCGCGGGCATGCGCTTTGAGATACGCAGCTTCGGCTGCCAGATGAACGTCTATGACAGCGAGCGCATGAGCGAGCTGCTCGCGGCGGCGGGCCACCGGCCGGTCGCCGACGGCGCGGATGTCGAGCTCGTCGTTCTCAACACCTGCCACATCCGCGAGAAGGCGGCCGAGAAGGTCTATTCCGAGGTAGGCCGGATCGCGGCCGCGGCCCGTGCGAAGGGGGACCGCGATGCGCGCCCGCTCGTCGTCGTCGCCGGCTGCGTCGCCCAGGCCGAGGGCGAGGAGATCCTGCGGCGGGCGCCGGCCGTCGATCTCGTGATCGGGCCGCAGACCTACCATCGTCTCGCCGGCCATGTGGCCCGCATCCGGCAGGCGCGCGCGGCCGGCGAGCGGCTGCGGCTCGTCGACACCGAGTTTCCGGCCGAAGACAAGTTCGCGGCGCTGCCGGAGCGCCCGCGCAGGGTGCCGCTGTCGGCGTTTCTCACGGTCCAGGAGGGCTGCGACAAGTTCTGCAGCTTCTGCGTCGTGCCCTATACGCGCGGGGCGGAGGTCTCGCGCCCCGTCTCGGCGGTGCTGGAGGAGGCCCATCGGCTCGTCGAGGCGGGTGCGGTGGAGATCACGCTGATCGGCCAGAACGTCAATGCCTACCATGGCCTGGCGGCGGACGGGCGCGAGGTGACGCTCGCCGGCCTCATCCGTCTGCTCGCCGGGATCCCGGGGCTCGCCCGCATCCGCTACACCACGAGCCATCCCCGGGACATGAGCGCGGATCTGATCGCCGCCCACGGCGAGGTGGACAAGCTGATGCCCTATCTGCATCTGCCGATCCAGTCGGGCTCGGACCGGATCCTGAAGGCGATGAACCGGCGCCACCGTGCGCGCGACTATCTGGCCGTCATCGAGCGGCTGCGTGCCGCGCGCCCCGACATCGCGCTCTCGGGCGATTTCATCGTCGGCTTTCCGGGAGAGACCGAGGAGGATTTCCGCGCCACCCTGGAGCTCGTGCGGGCGGTCGGCTATGCGCAGGCCTATTCCTTCAAGTATTCACCCCGGCCCGGCACGCCGGCCGCCGAGGCCCCCGACCAGGTGCCCGAACCGGTCAAGGCCGAACGCCTCGACCGGCTGCAGGAGCTGCTCGCGGCGCAGCAGGCGGCCTTCAACCGGGCGAGCGTGGGGCGCCGGGTCGAGGTGCTGCTGGACCGCAAGGGCCGCCATCCCGGCCAGTGGCTGGGCCGCACGCCGCACAACCAGGCGATCCATGTCGACATCGCCGGGCCCTTCGGCGACGGGCGCGGCGGTCTGGCCGAGGTCGAGATCGTCGCGGCCGGCCCCCACAGCGTCGAAGGCCGGCTGATCGCGCGCACGGGCCGTCCGGCGGCGGCCTGAAGGGGAGGTGACGGGCTTGGTTCTGAGCGAGTCCATCGAGGTCCGCGACACGGCCGACGGGCGCCTGCTCGTCTTTCCCGACAACCGCCTCGCCAGCCTTCTCTTCGGCCCCCATGACGCGCATCTGGCCGAGCTCGAGCGCTGGATCGACGTGCGCATCGTCAACCGCGGCAACCGGCTGCTGCTCCAGGGCGGGCGCGAGGCGGTGGAGGCGGCCGCGCGCGCGCTGTCGGCGCTCTATGCCCGGCTCGAACGGGGCGAAGGCCTCGAATTCGGTGACGTCGCCGGCGTCGCGCGGCTGGCGCTGGCGGCCGGCGGCACCGGGACCGACGCGGGCGAAGCGCCACCGGAGGGCGATCTTCGGATCGTGACGAGAAAGCGCGTCATCAAGCCGCGCTCGCCCAACCAGGCCCGCTACATCGCCGCGATGCGCCACCATGATCTCACCTTCGGCGTGGGCCCCGCGGGCACCGGCAAGACCTATCTTGCGGTGATGAGTGCGGTGGAGGCGTGGCTGCATGGGGAGGTGAGCCGCATCGTGCTCTCGCGGCCGGCGGTGGAGGCCGGCGAGCGCCTCGGCTTTCTGCCCGGCGACCTGCGCGAGAAGGTCGATCCCTATCTGCGCCCGCTCTACGACGCGCTCTATGACGCGCTGCCGGCCGAGCAGGTCGAGAAGCGCATCGCCAGCGGCGAGATCGAAATCGCCCCGCTCGCCTACATGCGCGGGCGCACGCTTGCGGACGCCTGGGTGATTCTGGACGAGGCGCAGAACACGACCCCGGCCCAGATGAAGATGTTTCTGACCCGCTTCGGCGAGGGGGCGAAGGTCGTCGTCTGCGGCGATCCCACCCAGATCGACCTGCCGGATCCCGGCGAGTCGGGGCTGATCGAGGCGCTCGAGCTTCTCAAGGACATTCCGGAGGTCGCGACCGTCTGGTTCGACGAGAGCGACGTCGTGCGCCATCCGCTCGTCCAGCGGATCCTCGCCGCCTACCGGCACCGGGATGCGCGCCGGCGGGAGAAGAGACGATGAGCGGGCGGGCCGGTGCCGCCGCCACCGGGCGCCCGCCGGCGGACGGCGCGGAAGGCGACTCTCGCGCGCTCGTGGTCGAGGTCGTGACCGAGGCGGGCGCCTGGCCGCCGGACAGCCCTGAGGTCGTGGAACGGGCGGCCGCAGCCGCGCTCGCCGCCGCCGGGCGCGAGGCTGCCGGCGAGCTTGCGGTGCTGCTTGCCGACGATGCACGGCTTGCGGCCCTGAACGAGGCCTTTCGCGGCAGGGCGGGGCCGACCGACGTGCTGTCGTTTCCCGGCGATGGAGACGGTGCGGACGGGACCCGCCGTCTCGGCGACATCGCGATCGCCTTCGGGCGCTGTGCGGCGGATGCGGCGGCGCTCGGCCGGCCGCTCGCCTTCCATCTCTCCCATCTGGTGGTGCACGGGGTGCTGCACTGCCTTGGTTACGATCACGAAACGGATGCGGAAGCCGAGGTGATGGAGGCGCTGGAACACGAGGCGCTCGCCGCGCTCGGCTGGGGCGGGGCCGACCCGGCCGAGGGCGCGCGCGGGCGCGGGGGAGGGGCCGGGCCATGAGCGAAGGCGGCTGGTCCTGGCCCTGGAAGCGCCGTGCCGACGGGGATCTCAAGCGGGAACTTGCGCGGCTGCTGGAGCTTGCGCGCGCCGATCGCGGTGCCCGGGGGCTCAGCGAGGAGGCGCTCGCGATTCTGGCCAACATCCTCGAGAACGGCGATCTCAGGGTGGAGGACGTGATGGTGCCGCGAGTCGACGTCGTCGCGGTCGCCCAGGACATCGGGTTCGGGGAGCTGCTGGGCGCCATGGCGCGGGCGGCGCATTCGCGGCTGCCCGTCTACCGCGGCGATCTCGACGAGGTGGTCGGCATGATCCATGTGAAGGACGTGCTGGCGCTCGTCGTCGATGCCGAGGAGGGGCGCACGCCGCCGCCCTGGCAGCAGAAGATCCGCCCGGTGCTGTTCGTGGCGCCGTCGACGCGGGTGCTGGATCTGCTGGCGCGCATGCGCCGGGAGCGCACCCACATGGCGATCGTCGTCGACGAATACGGGGGAACCGACGGGCTCGTCACCATCGAGGATCTGATCGAGCAGATCGTGGGCGAGATCGTCGACGAGCACGAGGCGGCCCCGCGCGAGATGTTGCGCGCGCTGGGTCTCGGGCGCTTCGACGTCGATGCGCGGCTTGCGCTCGAGGACTTCGAGGAACTCGTCGGCATCTCCTTCCCGCGCGCGGAAGAGGAGGACATCGACACCGTCGGCGGCCTGGTGGTGACGCTGGCCGGCCGGGTGCCGGAGATCGGCGCGCGCATCCGCCATGATTCGGGCCTGCGCTTCGAGGTGCTCGACGCCGATCCGCGGCGCGTGAAGCTGGTGCGGGTGATCGTCCCGCGCGGCCTGCGCAGCCGCGATCCGCGCAAGGACGAGGGCTCCGCAACCGGGAAGGCCGGCGGAGCCGCGCCATGACCGGTGCCGCGTCGGCCCCGGGCCGCGCCTGGCGGACGCTGCCCGCGCCGGCGCGGGCGGCACTCATGGCGGCGCTCGGCGCGCTCGCCAACCTCGCCTTCGCACCGTGGTTCCTGCTCCCCGTTCTGCCGGTGACCCTGGGCGCGCTCTATCTCGTTTCGCAATCGGAACGGTGGCCGCGGGCCGCCGCCGCGGGCTTCTGGTTCGGGCTCGGGCATTTCGCCTTCGGGCTGAGCTGGATCACCGAGGCCTACCGCATGCGCCCCGACATTCCCGACTGGCTCGGCCCGCCCAGCGTGCTCGCGCTCGCCCTCTATCTCGCCTGCTACCCCGCCGCCGTGGCGGGGCTTGCGGCCGCCATCCCCGGCAGGGCGCGGCGCGGCATGCTTGCGCCGGCGCTGTTCGCGGGGCTGTGGGCGGCGGGCGAATATCTGCGCGGGATCCTGTTCACCGGTTTTCCCTGGAACCCGCTGGCGGCCGGGCTTGCGTTCTCCGCGCCTACCCTGCAGCCGCTCGCGGTGATCGGGCCGCATGCGGCCGGCCTCATCGTGGCGCTGGCAGCGGTGCTGCCGGCGGAGGCGCTGCGCCGCCGGCCGGGCGGTGCCGCGCGGGCGTGGACCGCCTGGGCGCTGTTCCTGCTTCTGTTCGCCGGATGGCCGGCGGCCGGCTGGCTCAGGCTTGCGGCGCTCTCCGCGCCCGGCACGGTTCCCGGCGTCACGCTGCGGCTGGTCCAGCCGGACATCGATCAGCGGGAGAAGTGGGACCCGGACAGGGCCGGCGCGCATCTTGCGCGTCTGATGCGTCTTTCCGGTTCGCTCGAGCGTCCGCCGCACGGCAGGCTCGTCATCATCTGGCCGGAGGCCGCGATCCCCGAATACCGGCTGGCCGACCAGCCGGGGCGCCGCGCGCTCATCATGCGGATGCTGCCGAGGGACTCGCTGCTTGTGACGGGCAGCCCGCGGCTCGAGACGGAGCCCGACGGCGGCTGGCGGCTGTTCAACAGCCTCTTCGTGCTCGGGCCGCATGGCGGGCTGCTCGCGGTCTACGACAAGCGCCATCTCGTACCCTTCGGGGAATATCTGCCCGCGCGGCCGCTTCTGGCGCGCCTCGGGCTGCGGACCATCGTCGATTCCAGCGTGGATTTTTCCGCCGGGCGCGACGGCGCGGTGATTGCGCTCGCCGGCCTGCCGGCCTTCGCGCCGGCCATCTGCTACGAGGCGATCTTTCCGGAAACCGCCCGCGCCGCCCGCCGCCGCGGCGCGCGCTTCCTTCTCAATGTGACGAACGACGCCTGGTTCGGCCGCCGCGCCGGACCGCATCAGCATCTCGCCCTGGCGCGCATGCGGGCGGCCGAGACCGGACTGCCACTTGTGCGCGTGGCGCAGACGGGCATATCGGCGGTGGTGGACGGCACGGGGCGGATGCTGCTGAAGATCGGCCTCGGCCGCATGGAGACCCGCGATGCGCCGCTTCCCGCCGCAGCCCCGCCCACCCCCTATGTCCGCCACGGCGAAAGCGTCTTTGCGGGACTGTTGATCTTGCTCGTTCTTCTTGCCATTATGGCGGGTGTGCGTTACTCCATTTCGGAGTAGCGGGGGCGCATCACACAGGTGCTTCGTCGCTTGACCCTCGTGAACGGCGGCGGTATGGAGGTGCGCGCATATCCCACGGGCAGTGTGTGCATTTGTTGCACATCCGTGGGACCATGCTGAACCGGTGTTCACGGGGGTCGGCATCCGGTTTGTTGCTGTCTGCGGCAAGCGCCGCGTGAGGTGACAGGGAAGTGGCAGGATAGGGAACCGACCCGTGGCATCGAAACCTGATCCCATCGACGTGCATGTGGGTTCGCGCGTGCGTCTGCGCCGGACCCTGCTCGGCATGAGCCAGGAGAAGCTGGGCGACGCCCTGGGGCTGACCTTCCAGCAGATCCAGAAATACGAGCGCGGCGCCAACCGCATCGGCGCCAGCCGGCTCTACAAGATCGCCAAGATCCTGAACGTGCCGGTGTCGTATTTCTACGAGGAGCTGCCGGACGAGGTCGAGGCCTCCAACCGGGGCCTGTCCGACATCGCGCCCGAGCCCTTCGAAGTCGACCAGCTCAACAAGCGCGAGACGCTGGAGCTGGTGCGCGCCTACTACCGCGTGAAGGACGCGCGGGTGCGCAAGCGCATCTTCGAGCTCATCAAGGCGATCGCCAAGTCCGACCAGGAGGAGGCGTGATCGGCCTGATGCCGGTCACCTCATTTCAGGATGTGGCGGGGCGGGGGAGCCGATCCCCCGCCCCCTTTCCTGCGGCTGCGGCCTCGCTGACGACAGTCGGGGCCGGGCGATCCGCAACGGAGCGGGGCGCCCCCCTCGGAGCGCCCCGCCCGATGCGTCGTGCCGATGAGGCGGCGCCGTCGCCGCGCCGCTCCTAGGCCGCGCGGATGCGGGCCAGGAACTGCTCCACCTGCTCGCGCAGGTTCTGCGATTCCTGCGCCAGCTTCTGGGCGGAGCCGAGCACCTGGTTGGCCGCCGCGCCCGTCGTTGCCGCGCCCTCGTTGAGGGTGTGCATGTCGCGGGCGATGTCCTGGGCGCCGGCCGAGACCTCGGCGACATTGCGGGCGATCTCCTGGGTGGAGGCGTCCTGCTGCTCGACGGCGCTGGCGATCGAGACCGCGGTTTCGTCGATCTCGGCGATGATCTTGCGGATCGCCTCCATGGCCTGGACCGCCTTGTTGGTGGCCGCCTGCATGTCGGCGATCTGGGCCGAGATGTCGCTGGTGGCCTTGGCCGTCTGATTGGCGAGCGACTTGACCTCGCTCGCGACCACGGCGAAGCCCTTGCCCGCCTCGCCCGCGCGCGCGGCCTCGATGGTCGCATTGAGCGCCAGCAGATTGGTCTGCTCGGCGATGTCGTTGATGAGGTTCACCACCTCGCCGATGCGCTGGGCGGCCTCGACCAGCTCGCGCACGTCCTTGGCGGCCGCCTCGGTGCGCTGCACGGCATCCTTGGCCGCCTTGCTGGACTGCGTCGTCTGCTGGGCGATCTCGCGCACGGAGGCCGACAGCTCTTCGGCCGCGCTTGCGACCATCTGCAACGCGTTGGTGGCCTGCTCCGCGGTGGTCGCCACCACCGAGGACTTGGCGGTCGTGTCCTCGGCCGTCTCCGTCAGCTCGCGGGCTGCGCGCTCCATGTCGGTCGAGGCCGATGACAGGCTTTCGACCACATGCATGACCGATTCTTCGAACTGGGCGGCCAGCTGCAGCATCTCCTCGCGCCGCCGCCGGCGTTCGGCCTCCTCGCGCTCGGCCTCGCGCCGGCGCTGCTCTTCCTCCAGCTCGCGGCGCCGGCGCTCGGCTTCCTCGCGCTCGCGGCGACGCTCCTCTTCGGCGCGCTTCTGCTCCTCCTCGAGGCGGATCTTCTCGATGGCATTGTCCTTGAACACCTGCACCGAGCGCGCCATCTCGCCGATCTCGTCGTGGCGGTCGAGACCGACGACGTCGACCTCGAGATCTCCGGCAGCGAGCGCCTTCATGTTGGCGGTGAGCCGGTTGATCGGGCGCACGACCTGCCAGGTGACCGTCCAGAACGCGACGCCGCCGATCCCGAAGGTGACGAGCAGGATGATCACGTCCTGCCAGAAGTAGCGGGCCTGGGTTGCGACATTGGCCTCGGCGACAGCGGTAGCGCTCTCGCCGGCCTTCGCGGCCAGCGCCGTGAGCGGCTCAAGCGCGGCCTGCGCCTTTTCCACCCACTCCATGGCCGAGAAGGGATAGGGTTCCTGGACCTCCGCCGCGGCATAGACCTGGTCGCGGACATCCGCGAAGTCCACGAAATAGGTCTTCTCGACGTCATCGAGCAGCGCCTCGACGTCGCCCGACACCGAGCCGGAGCTTGCGATCGCCTTCACGTCCGCCCAGGCGGACTGCACATGGCCGCCATAGGTCGCGAGCAGCTGGAGCTGCAGGCTGTTGAGCGGCTCGCCCGCAGCCATCACGCTGCCCACCGTCGCCCAGTCGCGGGCCGAGTATTCGGCCATGCGCGCCAGCAGGAACTCCAGCTGGAAGTTCGCGGCGACGTCGGGGTTTGCCGGCGGAAAGTTGCTGCGCAGTGCGGACCAGAGGCGCAGGAGGGACTCGATGGTGTCGGTCGTCGCCGAGAAGAATTTGCGGTCGATGCGCCGCTCCCGGTTGCCGGCATCGGTCGCCATGGCCGCGTCGATCTGCGGGCGCAGCGCATCCACGGCCGCGCTGCGCTCCTTGAGCTCGGCCTCGATCTCCTCGCGCCCCGGGAAGGCCGGTATCTCCGCCAGGAGCTTCGTCTGCTCGCCCTGTGCGGCAGCGAATTCGTCCCGCGCCTTCTTCGCCATCGCCACGAATCGCGAATCCGGCCGCCCGGCAAAACCCAGCGCGACATTGACCACGCCGCGTTCCGTGGCCAGCGCGCGCGCGGCCTTGCCGATGTGCTCATAGATCTTGCCGAGGGTCACCTGCAGCTCGGCTTCGCTCTGCGCGCGCCGGGCGTCGATGGCCGCCACCGCGCCATAGAAGATCACGAGCACGACCAGCAGACCCACGATCCCCAGCAGCGCATTGCGCACCGTGATCGCCCGCCGGACCCGCTCGCGAAGCACCGACCAGCTCTTCCCTTCGCTCACCACGATTCCTGCTCCTTGAAGCCTGCCCCTTCGCCGGCCCGCACGCGCCCGGCGGGCCACGCGATGCGTGGATCTTTTCCGGTTCTGTGAACGGCGACGGTAGGGCGAAAGCGTTAAGGAAGGGCTAAAGCGCGGGAGACCCGGCGCGAGCACAACCGGTGCGCCGAAACGGCGCGCGATCCTTACTGGTCGCCGGTCTTCAATGCGGCGATGAAGGCGTCATGCGGGATGTCGACCTTGCCGAAGGCCCGCATGCGCTTCTTGCCCTCCTTCTGGCGTTCCAGGAGCTTGCGCTTGCGGGTGACGTCGCCGCCGTAGCACTTGGCGGTCACGTCCTTTCTGAGCGCCGGGATGGTCTCGCGGGCGATGATCCTGCCGCCGATGGCCGCCTGGATCGGGATCTTGAAGAGATGGCGGGGGATGAGCTCCTTCAGCCGCTCGACCAGCGCCCGCCCGCGGCGCTCCGCCTGGGAGCGGTGCACGAGCAGGGCGAGGGCGTCCACCGGCTCGCCGTTGACCAGCACGGTCAGCTTGACGAGATCGCTCTCGCGATAGCCGGCCATCTGGTAGTCGAAGCTCGCATAGCCGCGCGAGACCGATTTCAGCCGGTCGTAGAAGTCGTAGACGACCTCGTTCAGGGGAAGCTCGTAGACCACCATCGCGCGCGTGCCGGCATAGGTGAGGTTCTTCTGCACGCCGCGCCGGTCCTCGCACAGCTTCAGCACCGCGCCGAGATACTCGTCCGGCACCAGGATGGTGGCCTCGATCCAGGGTTCCTCGATCTTCGCGATCTTGACGGGATCGGGCATGTCGGCCGGATTGTGGAGTTCCCGGACCGTCCCGTCGGTCATGTGCACGCGGTAGACGACCGAGGGGCTGGTGGTCACGAGATCGAGATCGAATTCGCGCCGCAGCCGCTCCTGGACGATCTCGAGATGCAGCATGCCGAGGAAGCCGCAGCGGAAGCCGAAGCCGAGCGCCGCCGAGGTCTCCGGCTCGTAGGTGAAGGCCGCGTCATTGAGCCGCAGCTTGGCCAGCGCCTCGCGCAGCCGCTCGAAGTCCGCCGAATCCGCGGGAAACAGGCCGCAGAAGACCACCGGCTGCGTGGGCCGGAAGCCGGGCAGAGGCCGGGGCGCGGGGTTGCGGGCGTCGGTGATGGTGTCGCCCACCTGGGTGTCGGCCACCTCCTTGATGCCGGCGATGATGTAGCCGATCTCGCCGGCGGCCAGCCGGTCCACCTTCGTCTTCTTCGGCGTGAAGATGCCCACCTCGTCGACCGTGTATTCGGCGCCGCTTGCCATCATCCTGATGCGCATGCCGGGCTTGAGCGCGCCGTCGAAGACGCGCACGAGCACGATGACGCCGAGATAGGGGTCATACCAGCTGTCCACCAGCAGGGCCTTGAGCGGTGCGTCCTCCTCGCCTTTCGGAGGCGGAAGCCGGGTGACGATGGCTTCCAGCAGATCGTCGATCCCCTCTCCGGTCTTGGCGGAGACGAGCAGCGCCTCGCTCGCATCCAGCCCGATCACGTCCTCGATCTGGCGCTTGACGCGCTCGGGCTCGGCGGCCGGCAGGTCGATCTTGTTGAGCACGGGCAGGATCTCGTGGTCCTGCTCGATGGCCTGGTAGACGTTGGCGAGCGTCTGGGCCTCCACCCCCTGGGTCGCGTCGACGACGAGCAGCGAGCCTTCCACCGCCGCCAGCGCCCGCGAGACCTCGTAGCTGAAGTCCACATGCCCCGGCGTGTCGATGATGTTGAAGACGTATTCCGCGCCGTCGGCGGCCCTGTAGACGAGACGCACGGTCTGGGCCTTGATGGTGATGCCGCGCTCGCGCTCGATGTCCATGGAGTCCAGCACCTGCTCGCGCATCTCCCGGTCGGAGAGCGCGCCGGTGCGCTGGATCAGCCGGTCGGCAAGGGTCGACTTGCCGTGGTCGATGTGCGCGATGATCGCGAAATTGCGGATGCGGCTCCTGTCGGTCATGGCGCGCTCCATAGCGGCCGCCGGCGGACCGGCCAAGAGGGAATCGGCGTGCGGTCAGGGAATGCCGAGGAGCTTGTGGGTCTGCACCGACAGCCGCCAGCGCGGATGCGCCCGGCAGTAGGCGATGGCGGCGGCGGCGTTCTCGGCGCGCCGCGGCCCGTCCATGGGCTGCAGGAAGAAGTGGCGGAAGGGCAGATCCAGGAAGGCCGCCGGGTCCATCCCCTCCTGCGGGAAGACCAGCTTCAGCTCGTCACCTGAACGCTGGACGAAGGGCGCGCCGGTCTTGGGGCTGACGGTGAGCCAGTCAACGCCCGCGGGGGCTGCGATGGTGCCGTTGGTCTCGACCGCGATCGCAAAACCGCGGGCGTGCAGCGCGGCGATCAGCGGCTCGTCGAGTTGCAGCAGCGGCTCGCCCCCCGTCATTACGACGAGCGGCTCCGCCTTCTCTTCCGCCGCGCAGTCCTCTTCCCAGCAGCGGGCGACGGCCTCGGCCAGCGCTTCCGGCGAGGCGAAGCGCCCGCCGCCGGGTCCGTCGGTGCCGACGAAATCCGTGTCGCAGAAGCGGCAGACGGCGGACGCGCGATCCGCCTCCCGGCCCGACCACAGGTTGCAGCCGGCAAAGCGGCAGAAGACGGCGACACGCCCGCTCTGCGCGCCCTCGCCCTGGAGCGTCTTGTAGATCTCCTTGACCGCATAGGTGCGGGCCATCTCGATCCGCTCCGGTCAGGCGCGGTAGCGGGTGGGATCCGGCAGGCCCGCCGCCGCAAAGCCCTCGCGCCGCAGGATGCAGGCATCACACGCCCCGCAGGCGCGCCCCTCGTCGTCGGCTTCGTAGCAGGAGATGGTGATGCCGTAGTCGATGCCGAGTTCGGTGCCGGTGCGGATGATCTCGGCCTTCGTCATGGCGATGAGAGGCGTGTGGATGCGGATGCTGCCGGGCTGCTCGCGGCCCATGCGGGTGGCGAGGTTGGCCGTCTTCTCGAAGGCGCCGATGAAGTCGGGCCGGCAGTCCGGGTAGCCCGAAAAATCCACGGCGTTGACGCCGATGAAGATGTCGCCGATCCCGCGCACCTCCGCGAGCGCGAGCGCATAGGCCAGGAAGACGGTGTTGCGGGCCGGCACATAGGTGATCGGGATGCCGGACGCCATCTCCTCCGGCTGGCGGCCCTTCGGCACGGCGATCGCGGGATCGGTCAGCGCACTGCCCCCGAAGGCGGCGAGATCGATGTCGATCACGAGATGCTCCGCGACGCCGAGATGCTCCGCCACCCGGGCCGCCGCCGCCAGCTCGGCCGCATGCCGCTGGCCGTAGCGGAAGCTCAGGGCATGCAGCGTGAAGCCCGCGCGCCGCGCCATCGCGCCGCAGGTCGCCGAATCGAGGCCGCCGGAGAGCAGCAGGATCGCCGCGCGGCCGCCCGGCTCCGATCTCCGTCCTTCGCGCTCGTGCTCCGTGGCCGTCATGCGCCGTTCATCCGCATCTCTTATCCGGCCTCCCCCTAACCCCCGCCCGCCGGCGCTGGCAAGCCGCCCGGCTCTGGCCACGCCCGCGGCTTCGGAGTTAGATGGGACGGACGGGCAGGGCCGGGGTCCATGCAGGACGAACCGCACAGACACGGACATGAGCCGCAGCCGGACGGGGATCTGGGGGCGCGGATCGCCGCGCTCAAGGCCCGCCGGGCCGGCGGGGAGCGGGCGCGCGGGCCGGCGCGGCGCACGCGGGCCCTGCAGATGGCGCTCCGGCTTGCGACCGATATCGCCTCGGGGCTTGCGGTCGGCGGCGTGATCGGCTGGCTGATCGATCGCCTCGCGGGCACGCTGCCGCTCTTCTTCTTCCTGATGCTGGTCCTCGGGGGTGCGACCGGCGTGCGCGAGGCGATCCGCAGCATGCGCCGGCTGGAGGCCGAGATGGCGGCCGGCGAGGAGGAGGAGACGCCGGGCCCGCGCGCGTGATCTTTACAGCCCGGCGGCCGAGCCGCTATCTGCGGCGCGGGCCGGGCGTCGTTCCCGCCCGCCCGTCCTCGTCTTGGGGCGTAGCCAAGCGGTAAGGCAACGGGTTTTGGTCCCGTGATCGCAGGTTCGAATCCTGCCGCCCCAGCCAGCGGCACGCCCCGCTTGCCGGCTTCGAGGCGAACCAGGCCCGGCACCGTTGCGCGCAGGCCCCAGGATGCCGGGTCCACAAAGAGACCCCCGCGAACCGGCCGGTCCGCGGGGGCTCCAGGCTGAAGGCTCCAAGGCAAGTGGGTCGGAACAGGGGGAACGTCGTGGTTCCTTCAGCCCAAACCCGCATCCTTCACCGATCATCATAGAGCAGTTGTGGGCCGCTGTCGCATCACATCTCTCTCGCAGGCATTCACAATCGCGTGAGGGGGCCGATGTCCATTGCGGGGTCCGCGTCGCGGTGGCGCCGGGCGAGCGGCAATTGTCTCTAGGCAAGGCCGGCCTTCTTGTGTTTTACCTCGTCGGCCGCACGGGGCCCGACGTGGTGGTGCGCGGGCCGTGGCGGCGGAGGAAACCGGTCAGGGGAGAGAACGGGACCATGGGGACCGCGACAGGGACGGACGCGACCAAGGGTGACATCCTGGGCCATCCCAGAGGGCTGTGGTGGCTCTTCACGATCGAGATGTGGGAGCGCTTCGCCTACTACGGCATGCGGGCGCTGCTCGTGCTGTATCTGACGAAGTTCTTCCTCTTCAGCGACGATTTCTCCTACGGGCTTTACGGCGCCTTCACCTCGCTCGTGTATCTGACGCCGCTCGTCGGCGGGCTGCTCGCCGACAAGTATCTCGGCTCGCGCAAGGCCGTCGGCTTCGGCGCCGTGCTGATGACCATCGGCTATCTGCTGCTCTCCTACGGCGGGCCGGCCCCGAAGCCGGTTCTCGTTTACGGAGACCAGACCTTCCCCATGACGATCGTGGAGGAGGAGGGGCGCACGCAGCGCTATGTGGAGCTGGCGGATGGCCGGCACCTGCTGCGGCCGAACTCCGACGGGGCGATCGTCGTGGAGGGTTCTGACGGCAGTGTGCTGCCCGCGGAGCTCGAGAAGGGAAGCTACCGCTTCGATGCCGAGCGCGATCCCTTCTGGGTCGACATGATGTTTCTCGCGCTCGCCATCGTCATCATCGGCAACGGCTTCTTCAAGCCGAACATCTCCACGATGGTGGGCGCGCTTTATGCCGCGGGCGACGGCCGGCGCGACGGCGGGTTCACCATCTTCTACATGGGCATCAATCTGGGCTCGATCTTCTCCACGATCCTCAGCCCGCTGATCGCCGTCAATTTCGGTTTCGCCTACGGATTTCTGTCGGCCGCGCTCGGCATGGCGCTCAGCTGGATCATCAACGAGATCTCGACGAGAAAGCTCGGCGATCTCGGCGCCCCGCCCGACCGCGAGGCGCTGAGGAAGCCCGTGCTCGCCGGGCTCAGCCGCGAGTGGACGATCTACGTGCTGGCGGTGCTCTCCGTCGCGCTGGTGTGGCTGCTGATCCAGTACCAGAAGGTGGCCGGCGCCTTCCTCATCGGCTCGACCATCGTGGCCTTCATCGGCGTCGTCGGCTACTCCTTCATCTACTGCACGCGGGTCGAGCGCGACCGCATGCTGGTCGCCGTGATCCTCACCATGTTTTCGATCCTGTTCTGGGCGCTGTTCGAGCAGGCGGGCTCGTCCCTTACGCTGTTCGCCGAGCGCAACACCGACCGCGTGATCGAGATCCTCGGCTGGACCTACGAGATGCCGGCCGGTCAGGTGCAGGTCTTCAACCCGCTCTTCGTCGTGCTGCTGGCGGTGCCGTTCAGCGTCATGTGGACGCGGCTTGCGGCGAAGGGCAGGGAGCCCTCGACGCCGGTCAAGTTCTCGCTCGGCCTCATGCAGGTGGGGCTCGGCTTCCTCGTGCTCGTCTGGGGCAGCCAGATGACCGTGGGCGCGGACTTCAAGGTGCCGCTCGTCTGGCTTGCGCTCGCCTATCTGCTTCACACGACCGGCGAGCTGTGCCTGTCGCCGGTGGGGCTGTCGATGATCACGAAGCTGTCGGTGCCGCGGCTTGTCGGGCTGATGATGGGCGTGTGGTTCCTGTCCAGCTCGCTCGCCCAGTATGCCGGCGGGCTGATCGCCAGACTGGCTTCCGTCGAGACGGTGGGCGGCGAGGTGCTGGATCCGGGCAAGGCGCTTGCAACCTATCTCGACGTCTTCTGGACGATCGGCTGGGTCGCGGTCGTGATCGGCGTCTTCCTGTTCCTCATCTCCCCCTTCATCCGGCGGATGATGCATGGCGTGAACTGACGCAGAGCCTGCGCCGCGGAACCGGGGCGGGGGCGGGGGCGCGTGCTCCCGCCCTTGCCATCCGCGGCCCCAGCTTGCCGGCGGCCTTCAGCGATGGTTTAGTTGTGCGCCGGGGTGGCAGGCGCTTTCCTGTCCGCCGGATTCCGTCGGCGTTGAAGGGAGGGAGCACGCGGCCCATGGCGATGACGTCCTTGAAGTCCCGGTTGCCGGCGCTGATCGCGCTTCTGCTGCTTGGCGCCTGTGCCGCCGATGGCGGGGCGGGGCGGGGCGCGGTCGCCGCAGGCGCGAAGCTGGCGGACGCGGGCGCTGCGGCGGAGGATGCGCTGCCGCCGAAGGATCCCTACCCCTCCCGCTACCGGCCCGCCGCGCACGCGCCGTTTGCGATCCGCAACGTCACGATCTGGGACGGGCGCGGGCATGAGTGGAAGAATGGGGCGATCCTCGTGCGCGACCACAGGATCGTCGCCGTCGGTCCGGAAAGCGAGGTCGCCATTCCCGAGGGCGTCGAGGTGATCGACGGCGCGGGCGGCCATGTCACGCCGGGGATCATCGACGTGCACAGCCATCTCGGCGTCTATCCCTCGCCGTCGCTCCAGGCGACCTCGGACGGCAACGAGATCACCGATCCCAACACCGCCGAGGTCTGGGCCGAACATTCGGTCTGGCCCCAGGACCCCGGCTTCATCCGCGCGCTCGCCGGCGGGGTGACGACGCTGCAGATCCTGCCGGGCTCGGCCAATCTCTTCGGCGGGCGCTCGGTGGTGCTGAAGAACGTGCGCGCGCGCACCGTGCAGGAGATGAAGTTTCCGGGCGCGCCCTACGGCCTCAAGATGGCCTGCGGCGAGAACCCGAAGCGGCTGTACGGATCGAAGGGCCGCAAGCCGTCGACGCGCATGGGCAATTTCGCCGGCTATCGTACGGCCTGGATCGCCGCGCAGGACTACCGCCGGCAGTGGGCGGAATACCTGAAGAAGCGCGAGAAGGGCGAGCGGGCGAAGCCGCCGAAGCGCGATCTCGAGCTCGAGACGCTGGCGGGCGTCCTCGACGGCGAGATCCTCGTGCACATGCACTGCTACCGGGCCGACGAGATGGCGCAGGTGCTCGACATGGCGCGCGAGTTCGGCTACCGCGTCTCCACCTTCCACCATGCGGTCGAGGCCTACAAGATCGCCGATCTGCTTGCCGAGAACGGCGTCTGCGCGGCCATGTGGGCGGACTGGTGGGGCTTCAAGCTCGAGGCCTATGACGGCATCCGCGAGAACGTCCCCTTCGTGCACAAGGCCGGCGGCTGCGCCATCGTGCATTCCGACTCGGCCGTCGGCATCCAGCGCCTCAATCAGGAGGCGGCCAAGGCCTGGGCGGACGGGCGCCGTGCCGGCGTGGACATCCCGAAGGCGGAAGCCTGGGTGTGGCTCAGCTACAACCCGGCGCGCTCGCTGGGGATCGCCGACGTGACGGGAAGTCTGGAGCCCGGCAAGGCGGCTGATCTCGTGCTGTGGAACGGTGATCCCTTCTCCGTCTACACGAAGGCCGTCCAGGTCTACATCGACGGAGTCAAGCAGTGGGATCTGCTGGATCCCGCCTTCCAGCCGGTGAGCGACTTCGAGCTCGGCCAGCCCGGGGAAGGAGACGCGAAATGACACGGCGGCGCAGCGGTTTCGGGCGAACGGGCACAGGCGGCCGGCTGGCGGTGGTGCTCGCTCTGGGGCTTGCGCTCGTCGCGACCCTCGCGGACGGGGCGTTCGCCCGCGACGTGCCGGCGCGCGGGCGCGGCGTGGCGATCCTCGGCGGGCGGATCGTCACCGTCGCGGACGCCGGCGTCATCGAGGAGGGCAGCATCCTCATCCGCGACGGGCGGATCGAGCGCATCGTCCAGGGCATTCCGGAGGACATTCCGCGCGGGTATCTGCGTGTCCACGCCAAGGACAAGTGGGTGACGCCCGGGATCTTCGCGGCCTTCAGCCGGCTCGGCGTGGTGGAGATCTCGCTCGCGCGCTCGGCCAACGACGACAATGTCGAGGGCGGGCCCCTGCATGCCGCCTTCGACATCTCCTGGGGCGTGAACCCGCGCGCGACGAACATCGCCATCAACCGCATCGCCGGCATTACCCGCGCCGCCGTCTCGCCGGCCAGAGGCGACAACGTCTTCGCGGGCTACGGGGCGCTCATCCACCTCGGCATCGCCGATGACATCGTCACCCGCCGCAAGGCCTTCGCCGTCGCCTACCTGGGCGATGCGGGCGCCCAGGTCGCGGGCGGAGCGCGCGGCGGCGCGGTGGTCTATCTCGTGACCGCGCTCAACGATGCGCGGCGCTATGCGAAGCTGCCGGCCGAAGCCGTCTTCGACGGCATCATCCCGCGGGTGGACGCCGAGGCGCTCGGGCCCGTGGTGCGCGGCGAGGTGCCGCTCGTCGTCCATGTCTCGCGCGCGAGCGACATCACCCAGCTCATCCGCCTGAAGGCCGAGATCCCGACGCTCGATCTCGTGATCGCGGGCGGCGAGGAGGCCTGGCTGGTCGCGGACGATCTGGCGAAGGCGAAAATTCCGGTGATCCTGCATCCCTTCGCCAATCTGCCGGGCAGCTTCTCGACGCTGGCCGCCACCCAGATGAACGCGGGCCGGCTCGAGCGCGCCGGCGTCCTGTTCGCGATCGCGGACACCGAGGCGGATGCCCACAACCCGCGCCTCATTCCCCAGTACGCGGGCAACGCGGTCGCAAACGGGCTCACCTGGGACGGCGCGATCCGCGCGATCACCCGCAATCCGGCGGTGATCTTCGGGGTGGACAAGGACCTCGGCTCGCTGGAGGCGGGCAAGATCGCCGACGTCGTGGTCTGGGACGGCGATCCGCTGGAGGTGACGACCCGGCCCGAGGCCGTCGTGATCGCCGGCGAGCTGATGCCCATGGTCTCGCGCCAGACCGAGCTCAGGGACCGCTACCGCGACCTCAAGCCCGCGCGCCCCTTCGGCTACATCCGGTAGGGGGCGATCGGCTGCCGGTGATCGGCAACCGGTCATCGGGCGGTGCGCGTCATGGGGCGCAGGGCGCAGCGGCGGTGATGCTCCCCATACGCGTCGTTGGCCGCCCTGACCGGCGAACCATTCCGGTCATCAGTCATGGGTCATCAGTGATCAGTTGCACTTTGGGGGCGGACGCAGGCCGGCGGACGCGCTCCCAAACGCGTCGTTCGCCGGCTTGACCGGCGAACCCGTGAGGCGGCCGTGGCATCTTCGGTGCAAGAGGTTGGCTCGGCTGTCGGCTGGATCCGCCGGTCAAGCCGGCGGATGACGAAAAAGGGGCGTCAGGAGGTGACGCGGAAAGACGGATGCCCCGGGGGTCGAGAGGGCGGTCTGCGAGGTGACGCGCACCGGTGGTGACGTTCCCCCTGCGCGTCGTTCGCCGGCTTGACCGGCGAACCCATGAGGCGGTCGTGGCATCTTCGGTGCAAGAGGTTGGCTCGGCTGTCGGCTGGATCCGCCGATCAAGTCGGGGGATGACGAAGAGAGGGGTCCCGGCAGCGTGACGCCCTCCCAAACGCGTCGTTCGCCGGCTTGACCGGCGAACCCATGAGGCGGTCGTGGCATCTTCGGTGCAAGAGGTTGGCTCGGCTGTCGGCTGGATCCGCCGGTCAAGCCGGCGGATGACGAAGAAAAGACGCCGGCGGATGACAAAAGAAGAGCGTGCCCGCGGGTGACGGGGACGTGGCCGGATCCGCCGTCAGTGCAGCGTCACGCCCTCCGGCCGCTGCTCGGCGGTGGCCGTCTCCACCAGTGCCTTGTGGATGCCGAGCCAGATGTCGAAGCCTTCCGGATCGCCCAGCGCCTGCATCTTGCTCAGCGCCCGGTCACACAGCATCAGCGCGTCCTGGCCGTAGAGGCGATAAAGATTGCGCGCCGCGATGCGGTAGTAGATGCCCGGATCAAAATCCTGCGGTGTCATGGCGGCCTCCTGATCTGCTGCCTGCTTCCTTCGTGGCGACAGCAAGGATCGGGCCAGCCGCAGAATTCCCGTGTCAGCAAAGAGATGGCGCCGTGACCGCGCGCGCCGAGCCGGCCTCCAGCGCGCCATACCAGGCGGCGAGTGCGCGCGCGGCGGCAGGATGTGCCGAGGAAGGGATGCGCGGCAGGGCGAACAGGGGTGCGTCGATGAAGCCCGCGAAGCTTTCGACCGTCTCGGCGAAGGGCATCGGCTCGTCGGGGGACTGGCTGACGACGACGCCGAGCACGCGGATCCCGCGGCTCCGCAGCGCGGTGAAGGCCGCGATCCCGTGGGAGAGGGCGCCGAGCCGGCTGTCGACGACGAGGAGCGCCGGAAGCTCCAGTCCGGCGATCCAGTCGGCCACGGTAAAGCCGGCGGCCAGCGGCACGAAGGCGCCGCCCACGCCCTCGATCAGCACCGGCTCATGCCCGGCCGCAAGGCAACGCCGGCACCAGGAGAGCAGCTCGTCCGGGACGATTTCGCGCCCTTCGCGGCGGGCCGCGACATGGGGCGACAGCGGTGCCGTGAAGCGCCAGGGCGATACGTCCGCCACGGCGGGCCGCCAAGGCCCTGCACGCTGCGCCTCCACGAGCAGCCGCGCGTCGCTTGCCGGGTCTTGGGGGTCCCAGCCGGAGAGCACGGGCTTCACGGCGGCCGCAGGGCGCCCCCTTGCAATCAGCCCCTCGACCAGACGACAGGTGACGAAGGTCTTGCCGATCTCCGTGCCGCTCGCGGTTATGAAGCAGGCGCCGGGCATGCGCGCTCTCCCGCAAGGCCGAGTTCGCATAAGGCCTCGGCCAGGCTGTCCACGTCCTCCTCGTCATGGGCCGCGGAAAGCGAGATGCGCAGCCGCGCCGTGCCGGCCGGCACCGTCGGCGGCCGGATCGCGACCGCAAGGAGGCTGCGGGTCTCGAGCGCCCGCTGGGCCGCGAGCGCGGCTTCGGCCTCGCCGAGTACGAGCGGCACGATGGCGCTCTCCGGCTCCGGCAGGCGGAGGCGCGCCGCAAGCCGCCGGGCGAGCCTGAGCGGCCGCGCGCAGCGCTCGGGCTCGTCCGCGACGATCTCCAGCGCCTTGAGCGCCGCGCCGGCGGCAGCCGGCGGCAGCCCCGTGGTGTAGACGAAGCCCCAGCCGCGGTTGCGGATGAGCTCCGCGACGGGGCGGGCGGCGACCACGAAGCCGCCGTAGCTGCCGAGCGCCTTCGACAGCGTCCCCATCTGCACCTCCGCCGCGGCGCCGGCCGCGGCAAGGCTCCCGCGCCCGGCCGCCAGCACGCCGGTGCCGTGGGCGTCGTCGACATGCAGGAACGCGTCGTGCGCCCGCGCGAGCGCCGCGATCGCCGCCAGCGGCGCGCGATCGCCGTCCATCGAGAAGACCCCTTCGGTCACGATCCAGGCATGACGATGGTCCGCCCGCAGCTCCGTGAGCTTTGCCTCCAGTTCGGCCAGATCATTGTGGGCGAAGGCGACGACGCGCGCGCGCGACAGCCGGGCCCCCGCCCACAGGCAGGAATGGGCGAGCGCATCGACGAGGATGAGGTCCTCACGTCCCGCAAGCGCCGTCAGCGTCGCGATATTGGCGAGGTACCCCGAACCGAAGACGACGGCATCCTCCCCGCCCTTGAAGGCGGCGAGCCGCTCCTCGAGCTCGTGCAGCAGCGGATGCGAGCCGGTGATGAGCCGCGAGGCGCCGGCACCGGCGCCGTGACGCCGGGCCGCCTCGGCCGCCGCCTCGGCCACCCGCGGGTCGGCGGCAAGCCCGAGATAGTCGTTGCTCGAGAAATTGACGAGCACGCGCCCGTCGATCCGCACCCGCCCGCCGGGCAGCATCTCCGCCCGCCGCAGCCGGCGCTTCAGGCCGCGCCGCGCGCGCTCGGCCAGCATGCGCTCTGCGAAGGCGGCAAGATCGGACAAGACTTCTGCCCCGCTGATTCCTCGATCACGGGCATCGGACCCGCCGGTCCGGATAGGGGCCGCAGTCCCGCCGCGTCAAGGCCCGTGCGCGGCCAAGTGTCGGCATGGAGCGGCCGCACCGCGATGTGGTCGTAACGGTATCGGAATGAGAGCGGAAATGCCGTCAGCGCCGGCGCGCGCGGGCGGACAGACGCGCGATCTCCTGGGCGACCATGTCCTCGACGATGCGCGGCAGGTTCTCGTCCAGCCAGGCCCGCATCATGGGCTTGAGCATCTCGCGGACCAGGCCTTCCAGCGTCGGTGCGCCGCCGTCGGCGCTCTTGATGAGCAGGGCCGAGAGCTCCGCGAAGGAGGCCGCGACCTTGAGCTCGGTGGGCGGCGAGACGATGGCGTCCTCGTCTGCCGCCGGCTCCTCGGCGGGGCCGGCCCGCTCTTCGGCCGCCTTGACGGCGGCCGCAAACGCATCCTCGGGCTCCTCTTCCGCCGGCTCCGTCAGCTCGAAGACGTCGTCGGCAGGCGCCTCCTCGGCAGGCGCCTCCGGCTCCGGCTCGGGTTCCGGTTCCTCCTCGGCAAAGAGGGCGTCGGCCGCCGCCTGCGGATCCTCCGGCTCGGGCGCCGCCTCGTCCGCAACCGCCCCGTCCTCGGGGGCCTCGGCGGCAGCGGGCTCGTCCGCCTGCTCCTCGTCGGCGCGGGCGCGTTCCTCTTCCGCCTCCTCGGAGATGATCCGGCGGATGGAGGCGAGGATCTCCTCCATGGTGGGTTCTTTGTCCGTCGCGTCGGCCATGGATCCTTCTTGTCCTCGCTCGGCCATGCGAAAAGGCCGCCACCTGCGCCATGCAGAGGGCGCGATCATGGCCGCAAAACCCCTACGATGTGGTTAACGACAGGGATCCGGGCTGTCAATCTGAACCGGCTGCGGGCGGCTTGCCTCCTGCGCGGGCGAGGATCGCCGCCGCGCGCGCGGCGAGCGCCGGCACCACCTCGGCCTCGAACCAGGGATGGCGCCGGAACCAGGCGATGTTGCGCGGAGAGGGGTGCGGCAGCGGCAGGATCCGCGGCCAGTGCTCGCGCCAGCGCGCCACCGCCCCGCTCACCCCATCCGCCAGCGCCTCCTCGCCCAGATGCCAGGCGATCGCGTAGCGGCCGATGAGAAGCACGAGCTCGGGTTCGGGCAGCGCGGCGATGAGCCGCCGGCGCCAGGTCGCCGCGCATTCGGGCCGCGGCGGCAGGTCTCCCTTGCCCTTCACGGTGCCCGGCCAGCAGAAGCCCATGGGTACGATGTTGAACAGCCGCGGGTCGTAGAACTCTTCGCGCGTGACCCCGAGCCAGCGGCGCAGCCGGTCGCCGGAAGGGTCGTTGAAGGGAAGGCCGGTCTCGTGCACCCGCCGCCCCGGCGCCTGGCCGACGAGAAGGATGGGAGCCCGCGGGCCCGCTTGAAGCACCGGGCGCGGCTCATGCGCCAGATGCGGGGCGCAGATCCGGCAGGCGCGGATCTCGGCGAGCAGCGCCTCCAGCGCCGCTTCCCGCCCATGCCGCGCCGGTGCCGGTCGATCGGTGGAAGGGGTGTCGCCGTCCGTTCGAGCCGCCATGACCCCGCTCTTAGGCGGCGGCCGCGTTCTCCGCAATCCTGTCGAGCAGCAGCTCGCGGTCGCCGATCAGCGCCTTCAGGGCATGGAACCGCTTGAACCAGGTGCCGACATTGAGCTCCTCCGATACGCCCATGCCGCCATGAAGCTGCACGGCCTGGGCGGTGACGAAGTCTCCCGCCTCGATCGCCCTGGTGAGCGCGGCCGCCGCAAGCTTGCGGGCCTCGGCGGTCATGGGGGCGGCCGCCGCGCGCATGGTCGCGGCCGCGACGATCGAGCGCAGCTCCTCCACGGCGATGAGCATGTCGGCCAGGCGGTGCTGGAGCACCTGGAAGGCGGCGAGCGGCCGGCCGAACTGACGGCGCTGCATGAGATAGGCGCGGGTCGCCTCGAAGGCGGCCTGGGCGATCCCCAGAATCTCCGCCGCCATCGCCAGCGCGGCCTCCTCGCGCACGCGGGCCAGCGCCGCAAGCGTCGGCTCGCCGGGCGCACCGAGCGCGGCGTCCGCGGGCAGCCGCACATCCTCGAGGACGAGCTCCCCGGCGCGCGCCCCGTCGGTCGTGCGGTAGGCGATGACCGACAGGCCTTCGGCATCGCGCGGGACGAGGAAGAGCTGAAGCGCCCCTTGCGGCGGTCCGCCGGCATGGCGGGCGAGCACGAGAAAGGCATCGGCCGCCGGTGCGGCGAGCACCACGGCCTTGCGCCCCGCGAGCCGGAACCCGCCGCCCTCCGGTATCGCGGTCGTGGTGGTCGCGGCCGGATCGCCGCGGGTTCCCGCCTCCTCGTCGGCGAGCGCCGGGATCCGCTCGCCCGCGATCACGGGGGCGAGAAGCTCCGCCGCGCGCGCGGCTTCGCATGCGTGGGCGAGCGTCCGGCCGGCGAGCAGGATCGCGGGCAGATAGGGCTCGAGCACCAGCCCGCGCCCGAAGGCCTCCATCAGCAGCATGACCTCGACCGGCGTGCCGCCGAGCCCGCCGACGTCTTCCGGAAAGGGAAGCGCGAGCCAGCCGAGTTCGGCGAACTGGCGCCAGTTTTCGCGCGAGAACCCGGCCTCGCTCGCCGCAAGCTTCCGGCGCGTTTCGAAGTCGTAGCGGTCGGCCACGAATTTGGCCGCGCTTTCGGCGATCAGCCGCTGTTCGTCGGAGAGCGCGAATTCCATCGCCGGCCCCTTCTCCATTCTCCATCCGCCGCGTGCGGCGTCCGCCCTCCTTCTGCCGTCCGCGCCATGCCGCGCCAACTGCCGGAAGCAGCAAGAGAGCTTCAGGGCTCCGGAGGCGTCATGATCCGGATCTCCTCGCGCGCGGGAGTCCGGGCGCGGGCCGGCCCCTCGCACAGCCGCCGCAGGGCGGCCGTCTGCCGGCTGCTCACCCCGCCCTGCCTGCTTGCCGTGGCGTAGTGGATGAGCGCGAGGCATTTGGCGACCCGGGGTGACGGGGCCCGCTGCGGTCCGGGGGCGGGCGGGGCCGCCTCGAGGTCGAGAACGAGCACGGGCTCGCGCGGCGGCTCGCCCCGGCACTTGCAGTACCCGCAGGCGGCGAGCGGGGGTGCGATGAAGGCGCTCGTGATCCACAGCGGGCGGGCGCGGCCCATGCGTGCATCACCGGGCGCGTCACCGGCCGGCTTTTCCTCCTCGCCGGCCAGTGTCAGCGCGCGCGCGAGCGCCGCCGCGGCCGCCAGATGTTCGGGATGGCCCGTGCCGCCGCACCAGCCGTCGAAGGAGACCACGGCATCAGGGCGGAATGTGCGGATCATCCGCGCCAGAAAACGCGGCGCGGCATCCGCATCCGCTCCGACGTCGCGCCCCCATTTGGCAAGCACGATCTCCGGCGCCTCGCCGCGCCAGTCGCGATAGGGGCCGTCGCCTTCGGCCCCGTCCAGCTCGGCGAGCGCGAGCGGGCCGTTGACGAAGGGTCCGACGATCGCCTGGCGCGCGCCCAGAAGCTCCGCCACCGTGCGGACCACGGCTGCGCGGCGCGCAGCGAGCTCGCTGCCGCGCCGGGCGGGCGGATCGCCCCACGGCTCGCGCGGGACGGGTGGCGTCCGGCCGCGGGCATGCGGCATGCGCGCCCGGGTGTCGAGATTGTGCCCGGCGGTGAGGGTGACCATCACCAGTTCGCCCCGCGCGGCCAGCCAGGACAGCAGCCCGGCCACCGCATTCTCGTCATCGGGATGGGCGCCGACGAAAAGCACCCGCGGCCGCGCGGGCAGACTGCGCACAATGACGCGCCAGCCGTCGGCGCGCTCCTGGTCGCGGGACGGCTCACCCGCGGGCAGAGCGGCCGCCGGCGCAAACGCACCGACGCAGGCCGCCAGGATGACGGCGCGCAGCGCCTTCACCGGCCTTGCCCTTGCCGCATCGTGAGCTCGGCGCATCGGATCCCGCCTGCCTCAGCCTGCGCGCGCGGCCGATCCTACCGCGCGCGTGCGAGCGAGCGCCAGACCATGGTGAGGATGTCGGCCTCCTCCACCACGGGGCTCTCATAGCGCGGGTTGAGATCGGCAAGCGGATGGCGGGCGATCAGATGCGCGAGGCTTTCACCCTTGGCCATCGCCTCGGCGACCCGCGCCCTGAGCTTGCGCATGTCCGCAAGATAGGCCCGCACGTCGGCACGCCGGGCCGGCGGGCCGTGGCCGGGGATGACGATGGTCTCGTCGTCCATGAGCTCGTTTGCGAGCCGTTCCCAGAAGGCGATGAGCCCGTCGATGGAGCCGCCGTTGTCGACGTCGATCCAGGGATAGAAGCCCTGAAAATAGGCGTCGCCGGCGTGGATGACGTTGCTCGCCGCAAAGCGCACCACCACGTCGCCGTCGGTGTGCGCCGGCGGGATGTGGAAGGCCGTCACCTCCTCGTCCGCGAGATGGAAGGTGACGGCATCGGTGAAGGTCACGAGCGGAAGGGCCGCCGCCCTGGGACGCAGCAGCTCGGGCAGGGTCTGGTCCAGCATCGCCACCGCGAGATGGCGGCGGGTGTTGTCGTGGGCGATGACGATGGCGCCGGCGGTCGCGAAGCGCTCGTTGCCGCCGGTGTGGTCCGGGTGCCAGTGGGTGTTGATCACGAACCAGGCCGGCCGGTCGCCCGCGATGGTGGCGAGCGCGGCACGGACCTTGTCCGTCAGCGGCGCATACTGGTCGTCGATGAGCACGAAGCCGCGCGGATCCGCGACGACGCCGATGTTGCCGCCGAAGCCCTCGAGATACCAGACGGGACCGCGGACATGGTGCGCGGTCACCTTGACGGTCTTCCAGTCCGGCAGCGTCACGCCGCCGGCCGACGCGATCGGCGCGGGCGCAGGCGCAAAAAGAAGCCACGCCAGAACTGCGCAGATCGCGTGTCGAACGTGGGGTGCGGCCCGGCGGAGCGCTTCCGGCCGCGGTCGGGCGGGCTGCAGGATCACCGGCATCTCCTCCCTGCCGTGCATCCAGAAAGCGCACCGCGGCGGAAACGGCCGCCACCAGCCCCGAAAGCGGCCGCCCGCCGCGGTGCCGCGTCATCGAAGCCTCATGCCCCTTGAGGCTTCGAAACGCATCGTCATGCGCGCCGTCCCGCCGCGGGAAGGGTGAGCGGGCATCGCGCTCCCGGCGGCTGCCGGCCCCGACGCTTCCCGCGGGGCGGGCGAGGCATGCCCCCCATCCCGCCTGCGCCCGCCTCCGGCGACGCGGATTGCGATCGCCCCTGCTCCGCGATGGCGCCCCGTCTCGTCACGCGCAGAGCATCTTCCATGATGACGTGCAAAATCAATACCCCGCGACACGCATCAGCATGCACGCGTGCGATGTAATGCCGCAGGTTTGCCGCCGCGGAACCGGTCGTCGGCCGTATCTCAGCGCCGGCCGTCGCGGTCCAGGGGGTCGCCCGAAAACGTCACGACATCACAAATGCTTGTGACGGGCTTGATGGCCGCACAGCGGGCGCTGGCGTCTTCCGCGTCCGCAAACGGGCCTACAACCAGTTGGACATATTCCGGATTCTCCGGCCCGCCCGAGGCACGCTTCACGATCGCGTGAAGACCCTTCACATTTTCGTGAAGACGCTCCTTGAGGGCGATCCAGCCGGCCGCGGCGGAGACGGGATCGGGAAAGTCCGCGATGTGGATGCCGAAGCGCGGGGCCTCGCCGTTGCGCGCGAGCGCCGAGCGGATCTCGGCGAGCGTGCGGTCCTGACGCCCCAGGCGCTGTTCCAGGGCGGCGATGCGCCGGCGCGCGGCGGCCAGCGCGGCCTCGAGCTGATCCGCCTTGCCGGAGACGGCCGGCACCTGTTCAGCCAATGCGGCGAGCTGCGCCCGCCAGGAATCGAGCTCGGCCAGCGCCGCCTGCGCCTTTTCGATCGCCTCGCGGTTGGTGCGGATCTGGAAGGCCAGTTCGCTCACCTGCGCGTCGAGGCTGGCGAGACGCTCCTGCAACCGGTCCTCGGATGCCGCCCTCATCTGGGAGGCCGTCATCTCGCCCGGCACGAGGGAGCCTTCCGCCTGAGGCCGGAACTGGGCACAGGCGCCCGCCGTCAGCGCCAGCGCCGCCGCGGCGGCAAACGCCAGCGCCGCTCTGCGGGGTCCGTGAAGCGTGAATGCCGGTGTCATCGTCCCGTTCGCCCTTTCCCGGGTTTCGCCGCCATGCGCCGGTGGCCATGATCGCCCATCGCGTGCCGATGCAGCAAGCATGCCAAGCGCCCGCGACGATGCGCCAGCTGGACGGCCGCACGGGCGCC
The DNA here is from genome assembly GCA_026004935.1 of Rhodothalassiaceae bacterium. NCBI lineage: Bacteria > Pseudomonadati > Pseudomonadota > Alphaproteobacteria > Rhodothalassiales > Rhodothalassiaceae > Rhodothalassiaceae bacterium. The sequence continues at coordinate 2,665,942 of BPKC01000001.1, read as the reverse complement.
CGTCGGTGCGGGCGGGCTTTACACGCGGGCATGGGAGGGTTATAAGGGAGCGTGCGAGTATATCGAATCGATAGAAAGGCTGACCAGCTTCATGGACATCCGGACACTCTGTCTCGGCATCCTCGCACTGGGCGATGCGACGGGCTACGAGATCCGCAAGATGGTGCGCGAGGGCACGCTTGCGCTCGTGGCGGAGGCGAGCTTCGGCTCGATCTATCCGGCGCTCGCGCAGCTGACGGAGGAGGGGCTCATCACCTGCCGCTGCGAGCCGCAGGACGGCCGCCCCGACAAGAAGATCTACTCCATCACCGAGGCGGGGCGCGAGGCGCTGCGCCGCGTCCTCCAGCAGCCGCCGGAGCCCGATCGCGTGCGTTCGGACTTCCTGGCCGCGCTGCTGTTCGCCGAGGCGGTGGCGCCGGACCGCATTCCGGCACTCCTGTTCCTGCGGCGCGAGCAGCTCGGCTCCCAGATTGCGGCGCTGGAGCCGCTGCTGGAGGACGAGGCGCTCACCTCGACCCAGCGCTTCGTGCTGCGCTACGGGCTCAACCAGCTGAAGGCCGCGCGGGCCTTCCTGGAAGAGGAGGGAAGGCGGCTTCAGGAGGAGCTCAGGGTTTCTTCGGCAGCCGAATAGGTGCGGCAAACCATCGTCGCACTGGCCGCAAGGCGCGCGGGCGCGGCAAGTCAAGTGAAGACCCGCGCCATGGACGGCCCGGCGGACCGTCCGTGACAAAAGAAGTGGCAGCGAGGAACCGGCGTCACCGGATCATGCCATCCGGCCGGCGCCGACGACGGGGAACGTGATGAAGAAGTCCTATCTGGTCGCTCTGGCGACGCTTGCCGTGATCGCGCTGTGGGTGGGATCCGGCTATCTCTTCGGCGGGCCGGATGATCGCCCGGCCGCCCGCAAGCAGACGCGGACGGAGGCGGATGCGACCTTCCGCGTGCGGGTGGCGGAGATCACGGCGCGCGATTTCACCCGGCACCTGCGCTTGCGCGGGCGCACCGAGGCCTGGCGGAAGGTGGAGCTGAAGGCCGAGGTCGAAGGCCGGGTCGTCGCCACCCCCGTGGAGAAGGGAGCGGCCGTCGAGAAGGGCGCGGTGATCTGCGAGCTCGAATCGCGCGCGCGCGCCGAGGAGCTGGAAGAGGCCAAGGCCCGTCTCACCCAGCGGGAGCTCGAATACGAGGCGGCCCAGAAGCTCGCCGCGGCGGGGCACCGCTCACGCACCGCGCTGGCGGAGGCGAAGGCCGCGCTCGAGGCCGCACGCGCCGATGTGCGCCGCAAGGAGCTCGCGCTCGCCAACACCCGCATCCGCGCGCCCTTCGCCGGCGTGGTGGCGGATCGGCCCGCCGATGTCGGCGACTATCTGGCGGTCGGGGGCGTGTGCGCGACGGTGGCGATGCTCGATCCCATGCTGGTGGTGACCAGCGTCACCGAGGCCGACGTCGCTCATGTGGAACCGGGCGGCGCGGTCGACGTCCATCTCCTGGACGGGCGCAGATTCGCGGGCCGCGTGCACTTCGTCGCGCCGACGGCCGATCCGGCGACCCGCACCTTCCGGGTCGAGATCCTGCTTGCCAATCCCGACGGCGCGATCATGGACGGGCTGACGGCGACCGCCGTCGTGCCGCTGAAGACGGTTCCCGCCCACCGGATTCCGCCATCGGTTCTCGTGCTGGGCCCGGACGGGCGCATCGGCGTGCGCGCGGTCGATGACGCCGGCGTCGTGCGCTTCCACCCGGTCACGATCCTCGAAGATGCGGGGCGGGCGATCTGGGTCGGCGGGCTGCCGGAGCGGATCCGGCTGATCACGGTCGGCCAGGATTTCGTGCGCGCGGGCGAGCATGTGGAAACCGAAGCCGATCCGGATTTCGCGCCGGCTCTCGCCGATGAGGGCGGGGCCGACGGCCGCACGTCTGGACGGGCCGCGGCTGCGCCGCTGACCGCCGGGGAGAAGACGCCATGATCAACCCCATCATCGACACCGCGGTCCGTCGCCGGCGGCTGTTTCTGACGCTGTTCGCGATGATCCTGATCGCGGGGCTCTACGCCTACGCGAAGATCCCGAAGGAGAACAATCCGGACATCCAGTTCCCCTTCTTCTCGGTCAGCATCCCGCATGAGGGCATTTCGCCCGAGGATGCGGAGCGGCTGCTGGTCAAGCCCATGGAAAAGCAGCTGCTCACCGTCCCGGGCCTCAAGGAGCTCACGGCCACCGCGCAGGAGGGTGGCGCCTTCCTCGTGCTCGAATTCGAATCCGACGTCGATCCCGACAAGGCGCTCCAGGACGTGCGCGAGGCGGTCGATCTGGCGAAGGCTGATCTGCCGACGGATACGGAAGAGCCGATCGTGCGCGAATACTCGGCCGGCGATGATCCGATCCTTACCGTCGTGCTCTACGGCAGCCTTCCCGAGCGCACGCTGTTCCGGATCGCGGACGATCTGAAGGACCGCCTCGAGAGCATTGCGAGCGTGCTGCGCGCGGAGGTCTCCGGCAAGCGCGACGAGGTGCTGGAGGTGATCGTCGATCCCGCCAAGCTCGAGACCTACGACATTTCGGTGGCGGACCTCGTCGCGATGGTCCAGCGCAACAACATTCTGGTGGCCGCGGGCGCGCTGGACACGGGTGCGGGGCGGTTCGCGGTCAAGGTGCCGGGTCTGTTCGAGGACGCCCGCGACGTCGCCCGTCTGCCGCTCAAGGCCACCGCCGACGGCATCGTCACGCTGGGTGACGTCGCCGAGGCGCGCCGGCGCTTCAAGGAGCCCTATTCTCTCGCGCGCTTCAACGGCCGCCCGGCGATCACGCTCGAGGTCATCAAGCGCGCCGGCACCAACACCGTCGAGACCGCGGCGGCGGCCAAGGCGGCCGTCGAGGCGGCGGCGAAGGCCTGGCCGGCCGGTCTGCACTACGCCTTCCTCAACGACGAGTCCGTCTATGTCGCCGACTTTCTCGGCACCCTGCGCAACTCGGTGCTGTCCGCGGTGGTGCTGGTCGCGATCGTCGTGGTGGCGGCGCTGGGCGCGCGTTCGGGGCTGCTCGTGGGGCTGACGATCCCGGGCAGCTTCCTGCTCGGCATCGCGCTTCTCTACTTCTTCGGCTACAGCATCAACACGGTCGTGCTGTTCGGCCTCATCCTCGCCGTCGGCATGCTTGTGGACGGGGCGATCGTGGTGAGCGAATACGCCGACCGCAAGATGATCGAGGGGCTCGACCGGGTGGAGGCCTATCGCCTGGCCGCGCGCCGGATGGCCTGGCCGATCATCTCGTCCACCGCCACCACCCTGGCCGCCTTTCTGCCGCTGCTGTTCTGGCCCGGGATCCTGGGCGACTTCATGAGCTATCTGCCGCTCACCGTGATCTTCGTGCTCTCGGCATCGCTGCTGATGGCGCTCGTCTTCCTGCCGAGTCTGGGCGCGGCCTTCGGCAGGCCCGGCGAGGCGGATCCCAATCTGGTCGCCCAGCTCTCCGGCGAGCGCGCCTTCGATCCGGAACGTCTCGGGGGGTTGACGGGTCTGTATGCGCGCACGCTCACGCGCATCATCAGGCGGCCCGGGCTGGTGGCGGGTGCGACCTTCCTCGCGCTCGTCGGCATCTACGCGCTCTATGCCTTCGACAACAAGGGCCAGATCCTCTTCCCGGACGGCGAGCCGGACTGGGCGCGGGTCTATGTGCATGCCCGCGGCAATCTCTCGATCGCCGAGATGGACCGCCTCGTGCGCCAGGTGGAAAGCCGGCTTCAGGGCATCGACGGGGTGAACGACATCTACACCCGTGTCGGAGCCGGCTCGGGCCGGGCGGAGGACGCCGTCGGGCGCGTCTCGCTGCTGCTGGCCGACTGGCGCGAGCGCCGGCCGGCCGCGGAGATCGAGGCGGAGATCCGCGAGCGGCTCAAGGGGCTTGCCGGCGTCCGCGCCGAATTCGTGGAGCAGCAGAGCGGCCCCGTGCAAGGCAAGGCGGTGCAGGTGCGGGTGATCGGGGACGACCCGGCCGCCGTCGAGGACGCGGTGGAGCGCCTGCGCGCGAAGATGGAAAGCATGCCCGGCCTCGTCGACATCGACGACACCCGTGCCGTGCCCGGCATCGAATGGCGGCTCGAGGTCGATCGCGAGGAGGCGGGGCGTTTCGGCACCGACGTCGCCACCATCGGCCGCTTCGTCCAGCTCGTGACAAACGGCGCGCTCGTCGGCCGCTACCGGCCCGACAATGCCGATGACGACGTCGACATCCGCCTGCGCTTTCCACCAGAGGAGCGGGGCATCCTGACGCTCGACCGTCTGCGGATCCCGACGGCCCACGGCATGGTGCCGGTGAGCCATTTCCTCAAACGCGTGGCCCGGCCCAAGACCGGCGACATCGAGCGCCGGGACGGCGAGCGCGTGATCACGGTGGCCGCCGATGTCGCCGAGGGCGTCCAGCCGCCGGCGATGGTGGCCGAGCTGCGGCAATGGCTGGCGGGACAGCAGTTCCGGCCCGGCGTCAAGTTCCGCTTCGCCGGCCAGGACGAGCTGGAGCAGGAATCGAGCAGCTTCCTCGTCTCGGCCTTCATGATCGCGCTGTTTCTGATGGCGATCATCCTGCTCGCCCAGTTCGACAGCTTCTATCAGGCGGGCCTGATTCTCACCGCCGTGCTGCTGTCCACCATCGGGGTGGTCTTCGAGCTGTGGCTGCTCGAGCGGCCCTTCGTCATCGTCATGACGGGGGTGGGCGTGATCGCGCTCGCCGGCATCGTCGTCAACAACAACATCGTGCTGATCGACACCTATGACCGGCTCGTGAAATCGGGCGAGGATCCGTGGAAGGCGATCGTGCATACGGGCGTCCAGCGGCTCAGACCCGTGCTGCTCACCTCGATCACGACGATCATCGGGCTGCTGCCGATGGTCTTCCAGTTCAACATCGACTTTCTGGCCCGCCGCGTGGAGATCGGCTCGCCCACCTCCTTCGTGTGGGTGGATCTCGCGCTCGCCATCGCCTTCGGCCTGCTGTTCGCGACGGTGCTGACGCTCGTGGTGACGCCGAGTCTGCTGGCGCTCAAGCTGTCGTTCGCGGCGCGGCTTGCGCGGATGAAGGCCGCGATGCGTGCGCGCTTCGGCCGTCTCTCCCGCACCCGGCCGGATGACGAGGCGCTGCCGACACCCGTGCGCGCGCCGGCCGAATAGGAAGGATCATCGGCTGTCGTCCGCGAAGATGTCGGGCTGGGCGGGCAGCGCGGCCCGGATCCGCCGCCAGCGCCATGCGGCGAGCGGCAGGGATGCGATGTAGGCGGCGATCAGCACCGCCAGCACCGACCAGCCATAGGCGATGAGCGCCGCCGCGAGGACCGCGACCCCGAGCAGCAGCAGCAGCATGTTCTCGCCCGCGATGCGGATCTGGCGCGAGGAGAAGGTCGGCAGCGTCGAGACCATGAGGCCGGCGATGACGGCGACATAGAGCGCGAGCGCGGACGACGAGCGGAAGATCGTCATGTCGAAGGCGAAATCCACGATGGGCGCGAACAGCACGAGCGCGGCCCCCGCCGGCGCCGGCACGCCGACGAAGAAGCCGGCCCGGCGCTTGTCGTCCTCGCCGCCTTCTTCCGCCTGGGTGTTGTAGCGCGCCAGTCTCAGCGCACAGGCCACCGCGTAGGCGAGCGCGACGATCCAGCCGATGCGGCCGAGATCCGCAAGGCCCCAGCTGTAGATCACGATGGCCGGTGCGACGCCGAAGGCGATGACGTCCGACAGCGAGTCGAGCTCGGCGCCGAAGCGGCTCGTGCTCTTGAGCAGGCGGGCGATGGTGCCGTCGAGCCCGTCGAGAACGCCGGCGATGATGACGGCGGTCACCGCGCTCTTGAACCGGCCCTCGAGGGCGAAGCGGATGGCGGTCACCCCGGCCGAGAGGGCGATGGTGGTGACGATGTTGGCGGCGAGCGCCCGCAGCGTCACGCGCCGCGGAAAGCCGCGCCGCAGGCGCCGCGCCGGTCTCCCTTCGCCGTGCTCCTGGTGTCTGCGGATCATGGCGGCCGGCTTCAGCTCGCCCGCGTCTCGGGCACGGCACCACCGGCAACCAGCGGGCGCGCCGCCGCGACGATCGTCTCGCCGCCGACGACCCGCTGGCCCACGGCGACCCAGGGGTGGAAGCCCGGCGGGCACCAGATGTCCAGCCGGCTGCCGAAGCGGATGATGCCGAAGGGCTCGCCGGCGCTCACACGGTCGCCTTCCTCCAGCGGGCAGACGATGCGCCGGGCGATGAGCCCGGCGATCTGGGCGAAGCCGTAGTCGCCATGGGCGCCTTCCACGCGCACCAGCGTGCGCTCGTTGGCGGCGGCCGCCTCCTCGCGCATGGCGTTGAGGAAGCGGCCGCGGATGTGGATCCGCCGGCGCACGACGCCGTCCGCCGGCACCCGGTTCACATGCACGTCCAGCACCGAAAGGAACACCGAGATCCGCCAGCGTTCGCCCTCCATCTCGAGCTCCTCAGGCGGTTCTTCCCGGGTGACATGGGTGACGACGCCGTCCGCCGCCGAGACCAGCGCATCTTCCACCAGCGGCGTGGTGCGGCGCGGGTGGCGGAAGAAGAAGGCGCAGGCGAGGGCGAGCGCGAGCAGCAGCCAGCCCAGCGCATCCGAGATCAGCCAGAAGGAGAGCACCGACAGCGCCGCGGCAGTCAGCACGAAGGGATGGCCCTCGGGGTGCAGGCGCGGCGGCTGCCAGGGTGCGGACTTGTCGATCTTCGCCATTTGGCGCCACCTCTTTCTTGCGCGCCGACCGACCCGCCGGCCGGCGACGGCCACGCGGGTGAGATTGCATGTTCGCGCCGCATGCGTCAAAGGTGATCGGGACTTGAGCGCGCCGGGGCGGCGGCGTATGCCGGCCGAAGGCGCCGGCGCGGATGGCATGGACGGGAGCGCGGGATGGTCGGGAACGGGCGCGACGGCGGAAGGCGGTGCGGCGGCGGGGCTGCGGGATTCGCGGTCCTCGTGATCACCGCGGTCTTGCTTTCGGGCTGCAGCGGCAAGAAGAAGGTGGATCCCATCTTCGCCAACACGCCGGCCGGGCCGAAGACGGCGCAGATGCTGAAGGGCAAGCCGAAGGGTCTGACCCCCGACGATGCCCACCGCCGCTACACCTCACAGCTGCTGCTGCCGCCCGGGGTGACGCCGGCGAGCGCCGAGCGCGATTCGGGCAGCTGAATTCGGTCATCGGTCATCGGTCATCGGTCGTCAGAGACGGGAGCGAGGCCCGGCGGTGACGCTCGCCCCCCGCGTCGTTCGCCGGCCTGACCGGCGAACCCATTGGGTGGTAAAAACCGCACCGACGCCGGTGCTGGGCTCCGCTTCCCGCTGGACCCGCCGGTCAAGCCGGCGGGTGACGAAGAGAGAGTGCCGGCCGGCAGGTGAAGAAAATCGACCCCGGCGGCGGTGCTCTTCGGCCCGCGATGACCGAGGATCCCCAGCGGCGGTGCTCTTCGGCCCGCGACGACCGGGGATCCCGATGGGCGGGTAACGCTCCCCTTTCATTCACCATTCGCCACCTTTTTTCGTCATTCTCCACCTTTTTTCGTCTTTCACCACCTTTTTTTCGTCTTTCGCCATCCCTTTTTCGTCATTCGCCCCGAAAGCGGCGAATCCAGCCGCGAGGCGTGACAGCGCCCCTCGGTCGAGGTTACCCCGCGCTCCGCTGGATCCGCCGATCAAGTCGGCGGATGACGAGAAGGGGGCTCGGTGTGCCGGTCAAGCCGGCGGGTGACGCGAGAAGGGAGCGGGCACACCGGTCGAGCCGCCGGGTGACGAGGGCATGCGTGCGGCGCCGGTCGAGCCGGCACGCGATGGGGCGGCAGGCCGTGCCGCGACGCCGTCGGGATGCCCGGCGACTGCAGGCGGGGCGTCCGGGCGCAGAATACGGGCGTTCTCGGGCGGTTCATCGGGTGCTTGGAGGCCCGGGCCGGAATCGAACCGGCGTACAAGGATTTGCAGTCCTCTGCGTAACCACTCCGCCACCGGGCCGGTATGCGGCTTGCGGGTCTCACATAGGAACTGGCCGTCGCCCCGGTCAAGAGGCCGGCGGGCCGCCTCCTCCACGGCGCCGCGGAGCATTGCGCGCGCCCGCCCGGCCCGGTATAAGCGCCGCGCGCCGGCTGCAAGCCAAGGGGATGATCGCCATGGACGAGTGGCTCAAACCGGATTTCGCGGCCCAGCGTGCGGCGATGGTCTCGGGCCAGCTCAAGCCCTGGAAGGTGACGGACGAGCGGGTGCTCGAGGCCATGGGCGCCGTGCCGCGCGAGCTCTTCGTGCCGAAGGCGCTGAAGGGGCTGGCCTATGTCGACGAGGATCTGGAGGTCGCGCCGGGCCGGTATCTCATGGAGCCGCGCGTGCTCGCCCGCCTCATCCAGGAGGCGGAGGTGGCCCCGGGCGACGTGGTGCTCGAGATCGGAACCGTCACGGGCTACGGCGCGGCGGTGCTGGCGCGGCTCGCCAACACCGTGGTGGCGCTGGAATGCGACGAGGCGCTGGCCGAGACCGCACGCGCGGCGCTGGACGAGGCGGGCGCCGACAATGTCGCGGTGGTGACCGGGCCGCTGGAGAAGGGCTGGCCGCAGGAGGGGCCGTTCAACGTCATTTTCGTCAACGGCGCGGTCGAGGAGATTCCGGACGCCTGGATCGACCAGCTGGCCGAGGGCGGGCGGCTGGTCTGCGTCAAGCGCAGCGGGGACGAAAGTCACGGCTATCTGGTCGTCAAAAGCGGGAACGCCTCGGGCGGCAGGCCCGCCTTCGACGCCTTCACGCCGCTGCTGCCCGGTTTCGCGCGTCCGCCCGCCTTCCAGTTCTGAACCGCGGGCGAAGCCTGCGCGATGAACTGCGCCCCGGACGCGGCGGACGGCGGCGGGCGCGCCGCGTCACGGCTTGTCACACATATAGCGGATCGATACAGTCCATGTGCCGGGAGTGCCGCGGCCGAGGCCCGCGCCCGGAACGGCCGGCCCCTGCCGCGAGCAGGATATGGCCAGCCGGCGCGGGCGCGTGCTAGGGGGCGAAGCACAAGAGACGAGCACGACGCGAGGAATCGGGAGAAACACCATGAAAAAAGCGATTGCGGGCGCGGTGGTGGCCGCCTTCGGCCTTGCCGCCTCGGGGGTCATGGGCCAGCCTGCGCGCGCCGAGACCCTGAAGGAGGCCCTGTCGGCGGCCTATCAGACGAATCCGGACCTGCTCGCGGCCCGCGCCCAGCAGCGCGCGCTGGATGAGACGGTTTCGCGCGCCACCAGCCGCTGGCGGCCCAATCTGTCGGGTCAGGTGCAGATCTTCGAGACGGACTCCAACAACCGCACGCTGCGCCAGCGCGACCAGTCCGTGGTCTCGGACCTCGATGTGAAGGGGCGCAACGAGATCTACTCGCTGCGCGCGGACCAGAACATCTTCCGCGGCTTCCGCAATTTCAACGAGCTGAAGGGTGCGCGCGCGAACGTGTTCGCCGGCCGCGCCGATCTGCTGAACACCGAGCAGCAGGTGCTGCTCGATGCCGTCACCGCCTATGTGGACGTGCTGCGCGATCAGGCGGTCCTCAAGCTCAACGACAACAATGTCACCGTGCTGCAGCGCCAGCTCGATGCGACGCGCGACCGCTTCGAGGTGGGCGAGGTGACCCGCACCGACGTCGCCCAGGCCGAGGCGCGGCTCGCCGGCGCGAAGGCCCAGCGGGCGCAGGCGGCCGCGGCGCTCGAGGCGAGCCGGGCGACCTACCGGCGCGTCATCGGCCATTTCCCGGAAACGCTGGAGGAGGCCCCGGCCCTGCCGCCCCTGCCGGCGAGCGAGGACGAGGCGATGGCGATCGCGCTGGAGGAGAACCCGCTGATCATCGCGGCGCGCTACCGGGAGCTTGCGGCACGCTACGACATCAAGGTGGCCAAGGGCGCGATGCTGCCGAGCGTGGACGCCTTCGCAAGCTACCAGCGTTCCGAGTCGCCCTCGGTCACCTTCGACCCGCTGATCCTCGACTTCGGCCCGGCGCGCAACATCCGAAAGGCGAAGACCTACGGCGTGACGGTGACGATCCCCCTCTACCAGTCGGGCGCCGAGTATTCCGACATCCGCCGCTCCAAGCAGGTCCGTTCCCAGCGGCTGCTGCAGATCGTGGGTGCCGAGCGGCTGGTCAGCCAGAACGTCCGCACCGCCTGGGAGAACTTCCGCGCCGCCGAGGCCCAGATCGCTTCCACCGAGGCGCAGGTGCGCGCCAACGAGATCGCGCTCGAAGGCGTCAAGCAGGAGGCTCTGGTCGGCTCGCGCACGACGCTCGATGTGCTCAACGCCGAGCAGGAGCTGCTCGATGCCCGCGTCAATCTCGTGCGCGCGCGGCGCGACCACTATGTGGCCGGCTTCTCGCTGCTGTCCGCCATCGGCCGGCTGAACGCGAAGGCGCTGGACCTGCCCGTCGAGCTCTACGATCCGGAGGAATACTACCGGGACGTCAAGTGGCAGTTCATCGGCTGGGGTGACGGCCCGTCGGCGCGCGAGGAGCTGGAGAAGGCGCGCAGCGGCGGCGTGCAGCTTGCCGAGGGTGAACGGGCGGGCCGCTGAGTCCCCGCGCCGCACCCGCCGGCAGGCGCGTGCGGAGACAGGCACGGCCGTCCTCCATCCGGTGCGGGATCGTGTGGCGCGTCGGGGCGCGCGGGAGTCTCAGGCGAGCGAGAAGCTCGTCCCGCAGCCGCAGGACGACTGGGCGTTCGGGTTCGTGACGCGGAAGGAGGCGCCGATCAGGTCCTCCACGAAGTCGATCCGGCTGCCCAGGAGGTAGAGCAGAGACAGGCCGTCCACCAGCACGCGCACGCCGTGCTGGACGGTCTCGATGTCATCCGGCTCACCCTTCTCGACGAGATCGAACTGGTACGAGAACCCGGCGCAGCCGCCGCCCTGGACGCCGACGCGGAAGGCGAGCTCGTCCGGCGAGCGGCCCTCGGCCGCGATCAGCGCCTTCAGCCGCTCCGCGGCGCGCTCCGTGATCGTCACCGGTGGTGGCTGCTCGGCCATGGGCCTTCCTGTCAGGTCGCCGGTTGCGCCATGCGGGCATCATCGCAGGCAACCGAGCGCGACTGCCGCCGGCTTCTCCATGTAGGTGCCGGCCCGGAGCTGTCAATCGGGAAGGGGGGCGAACGCCCGACCCGTGGCACCCGTCGGCGCCGCCGCTCCCGCCGCTTCATCGTGCGCGAGAAGGCGCGCGGTCAGTGCCGCCACCCGTCTGCGCACGAGCTCCGCGAAGAGGGGATGCGGCAGCAGGCCGTCGCCGGCAAGCGCGAAGGACTCGCCGTGCAGGAGCCGCGGGATCGGCCCCGGGCCGATGAGCCGCGGCGAGACCACGAGAATGCGGCGCCCGCGGGCGCGTTCGGCCGCCATGGCGGCCCGAATGGCGTCGAGCGCCGGCTCGCGCTTCGCCGGCCAGTCCTCGAACAGACTCATGGCGTGCCAGGCCGCGAAGGGTGGCTGGACGAGACGGGCGGCCTCCGCGAGCCGTTCAGAGACCACGGCCTGCTGGCGCGCCTCCGTGGCCGCGTTCCCGGAGCCGTGCGAGAGCACGAACACGGCCTCGCGCTGCGGCGTCCGGCTCACGCTGCGGGCCCGGTCCGCCAGAATGCGGGCCGCGAGCGGATCGTCCAGATAGCCGCCCGACGAAACGAGCCGGATCGCGGTGCGGGCCCGGGCGGGCATGCCCATGTGGCCGCCGGCCGGCGGTTCGCGTCTGAGGCCGATGATGAAGTCGGCCCGCTCGGCGAAGGTCCAGGGATGGGCGAAGAGCCGGTAGAAGACCGCATGACGCACGCCGCGCGCCTCGAGCTCCGCAAGGGCCGTGGCGATGCTGTCCGGGTCCGCCATGCCCAGCGCGAGCGCCCAGGGACGATCCGGGAAGGTCCGCGCAGCCCAGGCGCGCAGGATGTCGTTGTAGGGCTTGGTTGCGCCGTGGGCCATGAGAACGAGGCCCACCTCGGCCGCGGACCGCGGCGGGATAACTGCATTCACCATCCGCTCGATGTGGGTGGTGATCAGGGGATGGGGCAGCAGCTCGGGCAGGAGCGTGACGCCGGGCGCGTCGAGCCGGCGCGCCAGCGCGTGGTGGAGCGACATCATCGGCGTCGCCTTGCGGCCGATCACGGCCGGCATCACCACGGCCGGAGCCGATTCCCGGATCTGCGCGAGCACGGCCTCGTCATGGGCGCGCGAGCCGGGGTCGTCCCCGCCCGCGAGCACGGCGACCCGGGGCGGCCGCGGCCAGCCCCCGATGCGGGCGAGCCGTCCGGCAAGCCCGGCCAGCTGACGCGTCTTTTCCGCTGCGGCCTGCGGCGAGCCGGCATCAGCAAAGAGCAGCCAGCGCGTCGGATGCCTCCCACCGCCCGTTAGGGATGGCCCCGAATGATGGCCCGCGTGGCCGGCGACGGGCCCGGCCGCCGCCGCGAACCGGTCCAGCACGATTTCCTCGAACAGATAGTCGTCCACGAGCGCAGGCGTCCAAGACGGGCGGAAGGCGGCGAGCGCGTTCTCGATCACGGGGCGGAAGCGCATGAGCAGCGGCTCGTCGCCCATGACGAACAGCGGCACCAGCACCGCGCGCCGGGCGCCCCTTTTCGCAAGGAAGTCGCGGGCGGCGTCCAGCTCGGCCCGGTAACCGTCCTCCACGCCCTGCTCGTCGTCCCCGATGAACAGGACGTGGTGCGGAGGATCCAGCAGAGCCGATGCCGCCTCCCGCACCTCGCGGTTGCCGGCCGCGCCCCGATCGGGCGCGACGATCACGACCGCGTATGAACCCTGGTCACGCCCCTGAGGCTCCCGAGCCGTCGCCCCCGCCGCCGGCATCAAGGCCACGCCGCCGGCGATGAGCGCGCAAAGCACCGCCTTCACAAATCCGTTCGTCCGTCCCGCCATGAGGTTTCTCCCGTTGCGCGCCGCGCGCCGCCGGAGTCGGCCCGACGGACGCTCAGTCTCAGGATTACTATTGCGACGCATTCGCACTTGCAAGAGATCGAGTCAAGTGATAACGACTCGCAATCGCAAACGGGCGGCCGAGGCACGAACGGCTGCGGCCGGCGGCGGGTGGACGCTGCGGCCCACGGGTCTGCCTTCCGGCAGCATCCGCGGAAACGCCAACGGAACAGGGAGCAGGCAGGGATGCGGACGAAAGTGTGTGGACGTCATCTTCCAGCATCGGCGAGCGCGCTCGCCATTGTGATGGTGCCGGGAGCCTCGGCGTGGGCGGCGGAAGCGCCGGCGCCGGATGCGAAGCCGATGGAGGAGATCGTGGTCGTGGCGACGCGGACACCGCAGGTCGCCTTCGATCTTCCGCAGATGGTGGGCGTGATCGATCGTGAGCGGATCGCGGACCGGCTGCCCCAGCAACTCGACGAGCTCTTCGAAGGCATGCCGAACGTGCGGTTCGATTCGGGAGCAAGGCGCAACGGCGATCAGCCGAACATCCGCGGCATCGGCGCGGCCGGCGTGCTGATTCTGGTGGACGGCGCGCGCCAGAGCTTCCTGTCCGGCCACGATGGCCGGCTGTTTCTGGACCCGGAGCTGATCGCGCGCATCGAGGTGCAGCGCGGCCCCGCGTCCGCGCTCTACGGGTCCGGCGCGATGGGCGGCGTGATCAGCATCGAGACCCTGTCGGTGGAGGATCTCGCTGAAGGAGACCGCGCCTGGGGTGCCAGCACCAAGGGGGCCTTCCAGTCCGTCAACGACGAATGGTTCGCGCAGGCGCTCGGATACGGCCGGGCGGGCGACCTGGCGCTCACCGGCGCCGTCGCCTACCGCAGCGGCTCGGACATCCGGCTGGGCGACGGCAGCCGGCTTCAGGCCGACGACGAGATCCTCTCGAGCCACGCGAAGGCGAGCTGGGGCTGGCGCGAGGGAATCGTCTCGGCCCTCTCCTTCACCGGCACCGACATCTGGTCGCGCGAGCCAAACAACGCCCAGGGAGTCAATGCCGCCGGTCCCGCCAATCCGCTGGTGGATCGCCGGATCACGGCGCGCAGCATCACCCTGCGTCAGAAGATTGCGCCCGTGGCGCATGCGCGCCTGCTCGATCTCGACATCACGGGCTTCGTCGCCACAACGCGAAACCGCGAAGACGAGGTCGACTCCGACAGACTGACGTTCCGCGACCTCGACAGCCTGGGGCTGCGCATCGAGAACCGTATGCTTCTGCTTGGCGAAGACGAAAGCGGACGTCTGCTGCGGCTCGTTCTGGGCGGCGAGATCTACGGCGACGAGCAGGACGGCTTCGACAGCACGACGCCCGACAACCGGCTCTCCGGGGTGCCGCGGGCCCGCACCGTCTTCGCCGGGCTCTTCGCCCAGCTCGAGGCCGAGGTCGCCACACCCCTGGGGCGCGTGCTGTTCATTCCCGGTCTGCGCTGGGACCGCTTCCGCAACCGCAGGGCGGGCGAGGCCGCGCCCGCAGAGGATGCCGTCTCGCCGAAGCTGGGGCTGAGCTGGTTTCCCCACGAGCGGTTCATGGTCTTCGCGAACTGGGCCGAAAGCTTCCGCGCGCCCAACATGGACGAGGTCTTCAACGAGGGAATCCATTTCCGGATCCCGCTCGGACCCTTCCTCGAGGCACCCAACTTCTTCGTGCCCAATCCGGATCTCAAGCCCGAGTCCGGGCGCACCATCGAGGCGGGGGCCGGATACGCCGGCCCGCTCGGGCTCGTCACCGGCGACCGGCTCAGCGTCAAGGGCGGCTATTTCCATTCCGAGATCGACGATCTCATCGACCTCGAGGTGACGGTCGCCTTCACGCCGGGATGCTTCGTGCCGGGCCTCGGCGTCTGCTCGTCGGGGACGAGCCGTTTCGTGAACCGGGCGGATGCGCGCCTCGAGGGTGTCGAGCTCGAGCTCGCCTACGAAACGGAGCGCCTCGAGTTGCGGGCCAGCTATGCGACCCTGCGCGGACGCGACCGGGCGACCGGCCGCTTCCTCGGCTCGCTGCTGCCCGACACCTTCTACGCCGATGCGGCGCTCCTCTGGCCGGGGTTCGACCTCAAGACCGGGGCGAGAATCGAGATCGCCGACGCCATGCGCCGCGTGAACGATCCGGACGAGGCCCGCAAGGGCTTCGAGAAGGTCGACATCTATGTGCGCTGGGAGCCGCAGGCGGGGCCCCTGCGCGGGCTCAGGCTCGATGTCGGCATCGACAATGTCGGGGATGAGACCTTCTCGCGGGTTGCCGCCGGCGCGCTGGCACCCGGGCGCAACGTGAAGGTCGCCCTGGGCTTCCGCTTCTAGGAGAAGGCAGCGATGTTCACCCGGCTCGGCCATCGGGACCTCGCAGAGCTGCCCCAGGATGCGCGTCTGATGCTTCTTGCGGTGCGCGCCTGGACCTGCCTTGCCCGCCGGCGGGATGACGACGACTCTGCGCTGCGGGCGCGCGCGGTGGCGGTTCTGCGGGCCTTCCTTGAGCGTGCGGGTGTCGAGGCGGGTCAGCACCTCGATGCCCTGCTCGCGCTTCTCGGCCGGCATGCGCGGCGTCCCGTCTGGCTCGGCTGTCCGGGCTGCGGAGCGGTGAGCGCCGGCGAGCGGCGGCTGCTGCAGGTCTGCGCCGCGGCGCTTGCCGGCGAGGTCGCGGTCTGCCGCCGGCATCTCGCCTTCTGGCTGGAGGGCGAACGGCTGGAGGAGGCGGTGGGTCTTGCGCTCGCGCTGGCGGTCCGGCTTGCCGAGGCCGGCATGCGGCCCGCGGCCACGGCAGACGGCGACGGGCTCCCGCGGCTCGATCTCCACAGCCTGATCGAGAACGCCCCGCGCATCAGGCCGCCGCGCGTTGCGCCCGGGCGGGCCTTGGCCTAATGAGGGCGCATGAGCCCTCGGGATGCGGCCTGGCAGGAACGGGAAGGCTGGCTTGCGCCGTTTGCGGCGCACGGCTCGGCCTCGCGCGGGCGGCTTCACCGCGAGGCCGAGAGCGCCACCCGGTCCCCCTTCCAGAGGGACCGGGACCGGATCATCCACTCCACCGCCTTCCGGCGGCTCGAGTACAAGACCCAGGTTTTCGTCTACCACGAGGGCGACCACTACCGCACGCGGCTCACCCATTCCCTCGAGGTCGCGCAGATCGCGCGCTCGCTCGCCCGCGCGCTGAAGCTCGACGAGGATCTCGCGGAGGCCTGCGCGCTGGCCCATGACCTCGGCCACCCGCCCTTCGGGCATGCCGGCGAGGCGGTGCTGGACGAGATGATGGCCGAATGGGGCGGCTTCGACCACAACGCCCAGACGCTGCGCATCGTGACCATGCTCGAGCGCCGCTATGCGGGATTCGACGGCCTCAACCTCACCTTCGAGACGCTGGAGGGGCTGGCCAAGCACAACGGCCCGCTGGCGGCCGAAGACGATGGCGCGGTGCTGAAGGCGGTCGAGGAAGCCGGCATCGCCGGGCGCATCGACCTCCGGCTCTGGCCGCCGCTCGAGGCGCAGCTTGCCGCGATCGCCGATGACATCGCCTACACCGCCCACGATATCGACGACGGCCTGCGCGCCGGGCTGTTCGCGCTCGAGGCGCTCGAGGATCTGGCGCTCGCCGCCGGCCCGCTGGCCGACGTGCGCGCCCTTGCGCCGGCAAGCCGCACCATCGCGGTCCACGAGCTCGTGCGCCGGGTGATCGACGCGCTGGTCCGCGACCTGCTCGCGGAGACGGCGGCGCGCATCGCCGCGGCCGGCGTGCGGGATCTGGCGGATGTGCGCCGGGCGGGCGGGCCGCTCGTCGGCTTTTCCGCCGCCATGCGGGAGGCGCTTGAGGAGAGCCGGGCCTTCCTCATGCGCCACATGTACCGCCACCGCTATGTCATCCGCGGCCTCATCAAGGCGAAAAAGGTGGTGCGCAGCCTGTTCGAGCTCTATATAGCCGAGCCGCACTGCCTGCCGGCGGAATGGGAGGCGCGCTGCGACGGCCCCCGCACCGCCACGACGGCGCGGGTGGTGGCGGATTTCATCGCCGGCATGACGGACCGTTACGCGATCCGCGAATACCGTCGGCTCTTCGACATCACGGAATATCCGGTCTAGGACGCAGGGCGCCCATGAACATCTTCCACCACTTCGAGCAGGAGATCCGCGCGCGCGCACGGGAGATCGCCGGCGCGCCGCTCGAGGCCGCGGTGCTGGAGGCCGTCAAGGCCGAGCCGCCGCGCGATCCCGCCCACGGGGATGTCGCGACCAATGCGGCGATGGTGCTCGCCCGTCCCTTGCGCAAGGCGCCGCGGGATATCGCCACCGAGCTCGCCGCGCATCTTCAGGCGCTCGAGGGTGTCGCCGGGGTCACGGTCGCCGGCCCCGGCTTCATCAACATGCGTCTTGCCGACGACTTCCTGAGAGCCCGGCTCGCCGAGATCCTGAGGACCGGCCCCGACTACGGGCGTTCGGCGATGGGCGGCGGCGAGAAGGTGAATGTCGAATACGTCTCCGCCAATCCGACGGGGCCGATGCATGTCGGCCATGTGCGCGGCGCGGTGGTCGGCGATGCGCTCGCCAACCTGCTGGAGAAGGCGGGATACGCGGTCACCCGCGAATACTACATCAACGACGCCGGCGCGCAGGTGGACACGCTGGCCCGCTCGGTGCACCTGCGCTACCTCGAGGCTCTCGGCGAGGACATCGGCGAGATTCCGGAAGGCCTCTATCCCGGCGACTATCTCAGGCCCGTGGGCCGCGCGCTGGCCGAACGCTACGGCGACCGGTTCCGCAACGCACCCGAGTCCGAGTGGCTCGAGCTGTTCAAGCGCTGCGCGGTCGAGCGGATGATGGAGATGATCCGCGACGACCTCGCCGCGCTCGGCATCACCCACGAGATCTTCTTTTCCGAGCGCGAGCTGCACGAGTCGGGAGCGGTCGCGGCGGCGATCGCCGAGCTCGAGCGCCGCGGCCTCGTCTACCGCGGCGTCCTCGAGCCGCCGAAGGGCAAGACGCCGGAGGACTGGGAGCCCCGCGAGCAGCTGCTCTTCCGCGCCACCGCCTTCGGCGACGACGTGGACCGGCCGCTCGTCAAGTCGGACGGCAGCTACACCTATTTCGCCGCCGACATCGCCTATCACTGGGACAAGATCCGCCGCGGCTTCCGCCAGCTCATCGACGTCTGGGGGGCGGATCACGGCGGCTATGTGAAGCGCATGGCGGCCGCCATCCGCGCGCTCGGCGGCGAGGATGTGCGCTTCGACGTGCTGCTGTGCCAGATGGTGCGCCTGTTCCGGGGCGGCGAGCCGGTCAAGATGTCGAAGCGCGCCGGCACCTTCGTCACCCTGCGCGAAGTGGTGGACGAGGTGGGGCGCGACGTCGTGCGCTTCATGATGCTCACCCGCAAGAACGACGCCCAGCTCGACTTCGATTTCGAAAAGGTGAAGGAGCAGACCCGGGACAACCCGGTCTTCTACGTCCAGTACGCCCACGCGCGCAGCCACTCGGCGCGGCGCAAGGCCGGCGAGCTGTTTCCCGCGCTCGAGGGCATCGGCCCCCAGGATCTTGCGGCCGGCCCGCTGCATCTGCTCACCCGCGAGGGCGAGCGGCGGCTCATTCTCGAGCTTCTGGCCTGGCCGAGGGTGGTCGAAGGCGCGGCGCAGGCGCACGAGCCGCACCGCATCGCCTTCTATCTCTACGATCTGGCGGCGGCCTTCCACGCGCTCTGGAATCTCGGCAACGACGACCCCGCCGCCCGCTTCGTGCTGCCGGATGACGAGGCGCTCACCCGCGCGCGGCTGGCGCTGGTCGCCGCGGTCGGCACCGTGATCGCCTCGGGGCTTCAGGTTCTGGGCGTGACGCCGCTCGACGAAATGCGCTAGGCTTGCCGCCACGGCGATCGGGTCCACCTGCGGCCCGGGCTCCAGGGGAGAGGAACGATGGTCCAGGACGAACGGGATGATCTGCCGGGCGAGCCGCCGCCCTGGCGCGATTCGCTCAGACGCGCGCGCGAGGTCGCATCCGACGACGAGGAGCCCGCGCGGCCGAGTCTGATGCAGCGGCTTGCCGGCACGCGGCCGATCATCGCCTGGGGCGTTGCCGCCGCCGTGCTGGTCCTGTTCGCGGCGGTGCTGCTCTACCTCTATTCGCGTGGCGGGGAGGTGCGCGAGCCGATCACGGTGAGCGCCGATCATGCCGAGCGCCGGGTCAAGCCCGACAAGGAGCAGACGGCGGACGGCCTGCCCGAGGCCGAGGTCTATGACGCCATCCGCCCGGGCGCGGGCGGGACCGCCACGTCCGCCTCCGGCAGCGGCGGGGAGACCTCGGGCGGCGAGACGGCCGAATCGGCCGCCGCACCAATTGCCCCTTCCGCCGGCGCCACGGCCTCGCAGCCGCGAGAGACCGAAGCCGCCGCGCCGGCTCCCGCGCCGGCACCCGCGCCGGCACCTGCGGCGCCGCGCCCGGCGGATGCGCCGAAGTCGATTCCGGCCGACGAGCGGGCGGAGGCCGAGCGGGCGCTGTCCGGCAGCTATGCGGTGCAGGTGGCCGCCTTCCACATGCGCTGGCGGGCCGAGTCCTTCGTCAACAAGGCGGCCTTCGACCATCGTGACGTCCTCGAGGGGCTCTCGGCCGCGATCGTGCCGGCGGAAAAGGACGGCCAGACCTTCTGGCGCGTGCGCTACGGCCCGTTCTTCGACCGGGCGAGCGCGGATGCGAAGTGCCGCGAGATCCGCGCCCGCAAGCTCAACTGCATCGTGGTGCGGGTCCCGTGAGGGAGGAGACGGCCGCCGTCATCATCGCGCTCTCCGGCGCCGCCATCACGCCGGACGAGCGCGCGCTGATCCGCGAGCGCCCGCCGGCGGGGCTCATCCTGTTCGCCCGCAACATCGTCTCGGCGCCGCAGGTGCAGGATCTGGTGGCCGCATTCCGCGAGCTTGCCGGAGAAGACGCCTTCGTGCTGGTCGACCAGGAGGGCGGGCGCGTGGCGCGGCTGAAGCCGCCGCTCGCGCCGGAACTGCCCCCCATGCGGCGCTTCGGGGAGATCGCGGAAGCGGGCGACTTCGTGCGCGCGGCCGCGGCCCTGGAGCTGGCCCATCGCCTGCAGGCGCGCGCGCTGGCCGCGCTCGGCATCGACGTCAACTGCGCGCCCGTCCTCGATCTCGTGGTCGAGGGTGCCGATCCCGTGATCGGCGACCGGGCGTTCAGCGCGGATCCCGACATCGTCGCGCGCCTCGGCCGCGTGGCGGTGGAGGCGATGCTGGCCTCCGGCGTGCTGCCGGTCGTCAAGCACATCCCGGGTCATGGCCGCGCGCGCGCCGACACCCATGCGGGACCCGCCGTCGTCGCCGACGACATCGCGGTGCTCGCCGCCCATGATTTCGTGCCCTTCCGCGAGCTGGCGGATGCCCCCGCCGCGATGACGGCGCATGTGACCTGTGCCGCGATCGATGCCGAGCGGCCCGCGACGCTTTCGCCGGCGGTGATCCGCGGGCTCATCCGCGGCGACTTCGGGTTCGGCGGCCTTCTCATCTCCGACGATCTCGCGATGGGGGCGCTCGATGGGCCGATCGGCGGCCGCGTCCAGCGGGCGCTCGAGGCCGGCTGCGATCTGGCCCTCGTCTGCTCGGGCCGGCCGGCGGACAACGAGGAGGCGCTCGCCGTCGCCCCCGTCCTGCGCGAGACGACGCGTGCGCGCATCCGCGCCGCCCGCGCGCGCCTCAGGAACGAGCCGGTCGCCGATCCGGAGGCCGCCCTGGAGCGGCTGCGGCGTCTTCTGGCGGGCGCGCCGACGCGCGAGGAGGAGGTCGGGGAAGGCGCGCGATGATCGCCGAATGGAGCGCACTGGTCGCGAAGATCGCCGTGTGGGCGCTGCCGGTGCTGCTCGCCGTCAGCTTCCATGAGGCGGCGCACGGCTATGCCGCGAAATGGCTGGGCGACGACACCGCCGAGCGCGCCGGCCGCCTCACCCTCAATCCGCTCGCCCACATCGACCCCTTCGGCACCATCCTGCTGCCGCTCATCCTGCTGATGGTGGGCGGCGTCGCATTCGGCTACGCGAAGCCGGTGCCGGTGCGCTTCGCGCGGCTCCGCCGGCCGCGGCGGGACGCCGCGCTGGTCGCGCTGGCGGGTCCGGCGACCAACATCCTGCTTGCGGTCATCGCGACGATGCTGCTGCCGATTGCGCTGCTGCTGCCCGACTGGCTGTCCCAGTGGGCGCAGCGGATGCTCCAGATCATGGTGTTCTTCAACTGCGTGATCGCCGTCTTCAACATGATGCCGATCCCCCCGCTCGACGGCGGGCGCGTCGCGGTCGCGGCGCTGCCGCTGCCGGCGGCGCGGGCGCTCGCACGCGTCGAGCCCTACGGGATGATCGTCGTGCTCGGCCTGTTCTTCCTGCTGCCCATGCTCTCGGCCATGGCGGGTCTGGGAGCCGATCCGGCCCGCCTGCTGATCTTCGAGCCCAGCGTGCGCATGGCCACCGGGCTGCTGTCGCTCGTCGGTGCGGCGTGAGGCCGGGGTGATGGCCGAGTCTCCCGACACCCCCGACCGGGCCGCTGCGGCCGGTGATCCCTGGGAGGATGCGGAAGCCGTCCGCCGGCCCGCCGCGGCCGGCGATGACGACCGGCTCGTGCTGACGCTGGAGGGATTCGAGGGGCCGCTCGACCTTCTGCTCACGCTCGCGCGCGAGCAGAAGGTGGATCTGGCGAAGATCTCGGTGCTGGCGCTGGCCGAACAGTATCTCGCCTTCCTCGAGCGCGCGCGGCGCATGCGCATCGAGATCGCCGCCGACTATCTCGTGATGGCGGCCTGGCTGGCCTATCTGAAATCCCGCCTGCTGCTGCCGAGGCGCGAGGAGGAGGACGAGCCGGACGCCGCCGAGATGGCGCTGCGCCTGAAGCTCCGGCTGCAGCGGCTCGAGGCCATGCGCGCGGCCGCCGAGCGCCTGTTCGCGCGCGACCAGGTGGGCCGCGACGTCTTCCTGCGCGGCCGGCCCGAAGGATTGGCGAGCGTGCGCCGCATCCGCTACGAGGCCTCGCTCTACGAGCTCATCCAGGCCTACGGGGCGCTCAGCATCCGCCGCCGGAAGGTGCCGCTCACGATTCGCGCGCGTCCCGTGCTCGCGATCGAGGAGGCGCTGCACCGCCTCGAGGTGCTGCTCGGCGAGATGCCGGACTGGTGCCGTCTCGAACGCTTCCTGCCGGCCGAGCTCAGATCCGGGCCCTTGACCCGCTCGGCGCTCGCCAGCATGTTCGCCGCCTCCCTGGAGCTCGCGCGCCAGGGGCGGGCGGAGCTCAGGCAGGACGAGGCCTTCGGGCCGCTCTACCTGCGCGGCACCGGGCGAAGCTGACGGGCGGTCCACGACGATGACGGATGAAACGGACAAGGAGGGCGGCCCGCCCGCTTCCGCGCGCGGCGAGGAGGATCTGTGGGCTCTCGAGCGCATGGTGGAGGCGCTCATCTTCGCCTCCGAGACGCCGCTCGGCGAGGACGAGATCGCGGCCCGCCTGCCGCAGGAAGCGGATGTGCCGGCGATACTCGAGCGGCTCGCCGCCTTCTATGCGGGACGGGGCTTCGGGCTGGTGAAGGTGGCCGGCGGCTGGCAGTTCCGCACGGCGCCCGATCTCGCCTGGCTGCTGCGGCGCGAAGATCACGAACGCCGCCGGCTGTCGCGCGCGGCGCTGGAGACGCTCGCCATCATCGCCTACCATCAGCCGGTCACCCGCGCCGAGATCGAGGAGATCCGCGGCGTCTCGCTGTCGAAGGGGACGCTGGACCTGCTGATGGAGGCCGGCTGGGTGAAACCCGCCGGCCGCCGGCGCGTGCCGGGGCTGCCGCTGGAATTCCGCACCACCGAGGCCTTTCTCGTGGATTTCGGGCTGGAGAGCATCAAGGACCTGCCGGGGCTCGCCGAGCTCAAGGCGGCCGGGCTGCTCGACTCGGTGGAGGAGGCGCTCGCGCGCATGGCCGAAGAGGAGGCGGCGCAGGCGCCGGATGCCGCGGGGGAGAGAGAAGAGCCGGAAACGCCGGACGCCCCCGATGCCGGGGGCGATGAGGCCGGGGACGGCGAGCCGGCGCGTTGAGGCCGGCCCCGCGGCCGCGCATTTGTGTTTCATGGTTTTTCAACACCTTTGGCAGCAGAACGAAAGCCTGCTAGGGTGGGATCCGCGGCGACCGGCCGCGGCCTTCGCGCCGGAGGGGATGGTCAATCGGCCCCGGGCATCCTATGTGAGGCGGGTCGGGCCGCGGCCGCGGCTGGCACGTGCGGGCCGGTCCGAGGACGAGGGCAAGAGGGAGTGCGAGCAGTCATGAGCGTGGGCATCTGGCAGATTCTGATCATCGCGGTGGTGGTGGTGCTGCTCTTCGGGCGCGGCAAGATCTCGGAGCTGATGGGCGATGTCGCGAAGGGCATCACCAGCTTCAAGAAGGGGCTGCGCGAGGTTGAGGAGGAGCCCGTCGAGGTCGAGCGGCCGGCCGGCGAGCTGCCGAAGACGGCAAGCCCGGCCTCCGCCACGGCCAATGTGAGCGAGCAGGCGGCCGAGAAGGACAAGGCGACCACGACCTCGGCCTGAGGCGGGAGCCGGTACGGGCCCTTCCGCAGCCGCCCACGGGGCCGGCCGCCGCGCTGGAGCCATCGTCATGCTCGACATCGGCTGGACGGAGCTTCTGGTGATCGCCGTCGTGCTGATCGTGGTGGTGGGACCCCACGATCTGCCGAAGGTGATGCGGGCGATCGCCGAGCTCTACGGCAAGGCGCGGGCCATGGCGAACCGCTTCCGGGCGGACATGGACGCGCTGGCGCGCGAGGTCGAGCTGGAGGAGCTCAGGCGCAAGGTCAAGCTCTACGAATTCCAGAATCCCCGCCGCGAGATGACGAAGCTCCTCGGTGTGGACCCGAACGAACGCATCACGCTCGATGACGATCTGCCGGGCGCGCCCGTGCCCGCGGCCGCTGCCGCCGGCGGCGGCGAGACGCCCGCTGACGGACAGGCGGGCGAGGACCCCGGCGCGCCGGCCACTTCCGGTGACGAGGCGGGCGCAAAGCCCGTTGTGGACGCGGGCGGTGACGAGGGAGCGCAATCGCGATGAACGCCCGCACGCCGCTCCCTCCCGATGAAGAAGAGGAGATGGAGGCCACGAAGGCGCCGCTCATCGAGCATCTGATGGAGCTGCGCCGGCGGCTGCTGATCTCGATCTACGGGCTGGTGGTGGCCTTCCTGCTGTGCTGGCTGGTCGCCGACGACATCTACAACTTCCTCACCCGCCCGCTGCTGGAGGCCCTGGCCGCCGAGGGCGACGGCGGCCACCGGATGATCTACACGGCGCTGCAGGAGGCCTTCTTCACCAGGGTCAAGGTCGCCTTCTTCGGCGCGCTGTTCATCGCCTTTCCGCTATTGGCGATGCAGCTGTGGCGCTTCGTGGCGCCGGGGCTCTACCGGCACGAGCGGCGCGCGCTGCTGCCCTTTCTCGTCGCGACCCCGATCCTCTTCGTGCTGGGTGCGGCGCTCGCCTACTATCTGGTGATGCCGCTCGCCTGGAAGTTCTTCCTGAGCTTCGAGCAGCCCGGCGGGCCCGGCGCGCTGCCCATCCAGCTCGAGGCGAAGGTGAGCGAGTATCTCTCGCTCGTGATGACGCTCATCATCGCTTTCGGGCTCGCCTTTCAGCTGCCGGTCGCGCTCACCCTGATGGGCCGGGCCGGGCTGATCACCGCAGACGATCTGCGGGCGAAGCGCAAGTATGCGGTGGTCATCGCGCTGGTGGTGGCGGCCGTGCTCACGCCCCCCGATGTCATCAGCCAGATCGCCCTTGGCATCCCCATCATCCTGTTGTACGAGCTCTCCATTCTCGCGATCGCGGCCGGCGCCCGGCGGGCCGAGGCGCGCAACGCCCGCGCGGCCGGCTCCACGAAATAGGCACCGCCCCCGCCGGGGCGGGGCCTCGGGCCAGTCGCACGATACATGTGCACGGGACATCCATGCTCGACATCGAACAGATCCGCCGCGAACCGGAAGAGATCGCCCGGCGGCTTGCGACCCGCGGCGAGGAGGTCGACCTCGGTCAGGTGCTGGCGCTGGACGAACGGCGCCGGCGTCTTTTGACCGAGCTCCAGCAGCTTCAGGCCCGCCGCAATGAAGCCTCGCGCGAGATCGGGGCGGCGATGCGCGAAGGTGCGCGCGAGAAGGCCGAGGCGCTCAAATCCGAGGTCCAGGGGCTGAAGGAGCGGATCGCGGCGCTCGAGGACGAGGTGCGCGGTGTCGAGGCGGAGCTGGATGACGCCCTGCTGCGCCTGCCCAATCTGCCGGATCCGGAGGTTCCCGTCGGCCCGGACGAAAGCGCGAACCGGGAGATCCGCCGCCACGGCGCGCCGCCGGCGTTTTCCTTCACGCCCCTTTCCCATGACGAGCTCGGCGCGCGCGACGGCAGCATGGACTTTGCGGCCGCCGCCAGGATCGCCGGCGCCCGCTTCGTGGTGCTGAAGGGCTGGATGGCGGCGCTGCACCGCGCGCTCGGCCAGTTCATGATCGACCTGCATGTGCGCGAGCACGGCTACACGGAAGTCTGGCCGCCGTATCTCGTGCGCGACGAGGCCCTGATCGGGACCGGCCAGCTGCCCAAGTTCGCCGACGACCTCTATCGCGCCGGCGACGAGCACTGGCTGATCCCGACCGCGGAGGTGCCGCTCACCAATCTCTGGCGCGAGGAGATTCTCGCGGAAGAGGAGCTGCCGCTCAGGGTGACGGCGCTCACGCCCTGCTTCCGCTCGGAGGCCGGGGCGGCCGGGCGCGACACCCGCGGCATGCTGCGCCAGCACCAGTTCGACAAGGTGGAGCTGGTATCCGTCACGCGGCCCGAGGATTCGGCCGAGGAACTCGAGCGCATGACCGCCTGCGCCGAGGAGGTGCTGAAGCGCCTCGAGATCCCCTGGCGGGTCGTGCTGCTGTCCACCGGCGACATGGGGTTTTCGGCCGCGAAGACCTATGACATCGAGGCCTGGCTGCCGTCCCAGGAGCGCTACCGCGAGATCTCGAGCTGCTCCAACTGCCGGGACTTCCAGGCGCGGCGGATGCGGCTGCGCTGCCGGCCGGCGGGCGAGAAGCGCACGCGCTTTCCCCACACCCTCAACGGCTCGGGGGTGGCCGTCGGCCGGGCGCTGATCGCTCTTGTCGAGAACCACCAGCAGCCCGACGGCAGCGTGCGGATCCCCGAGGCGCTGCGGCCCTATCTGGGCGGACGCGAGGTGCTGCCCGCATGAGCGCGCATGAGCCGATCACCACCGCCCGCATCCTGGTGTCGAACGACGACGGGATCCATTCGCCGGGCCTGCGCTATCTGGAAGAGATCGCACGCGAGCTTTCGGACGACGTCTGGGTGGTGGCGCCCGAGTTCGAGCAGTCGGGCGCCGGCCATTCGCTCAGCCTGACCGAACCCTTGCGGGTCCGGCGCCTCGAGGAGCGGCGCTTCGCCGTGCGCGGCACGCCGACGGACTGCGTGATGTTCGCCGTCAACCACCTGATGCGCGAGGCGCCGCCGACGCTGGTGCTCTCAGGCATCAACCGCGGCGGCAATCTCGCCGAGGACATCACCTATTCCGGCACGGTCGCGGCGGCGATCGAAGGAGCGCTCGCGGGAATCCCGGCGATCGCGCTTTCGCAATGCATCCGCCCGCGCCCCGAGCGCACCAACTGGCAACCGGCGCGCCGCTATGCGAGAGCCATGATCGAGAAGGTGATCGCCTGCGGCTGGCCGAAGGGCGTGCTCATCAACATCAACTTCCCGTCCTGTCCCGCAGAGGAGGTCAGGGGGGTGCGGGTGACCCGCCAGGGCCGGCGCGATCTCGGAGGATTGATCGTCGAGGAGCGGATCGACACCCGCGGCGTGCCCTACTACTGGTTCGGCCTGTCCCGCACGCCGGGGGTCGCCGGCGCCGAAACCGATCTGGAGGCCGTGCGTTCCGGCTACATCTCGATCACGCCGCTTCACCTCGACCTCACGCATCACCCCACCCGCTCGCGCATGAAGGAGGTGATCGAGGCCCGGGGCGCGCCCGCCGGCGAGGAGGGGTCCGCCGCCTGATCCGCGCGCCGTAGCGGCGGTTGCGCGGCATTCCCGTGATTCCTATGCTCGCCCGGGCAGCCCGCCGCGGCGCGAGACGGCGGCAGGTGTCGGGAGACGGGCGGCATGCGGCAGGCGGCGATCGCGATGGTGCTGCTTGGGGCGCTGTCCGGCTGCGTCGGGGATGACCCGGTCGCCTTCCCCTCGTCCACCGTGCGCAACAGCCCGCTTCCGGTGCCCGTTCCGCGCATGAAGCCCGAGCCGCCGCGCCGGCTCGCCGAGGCCCCGCGGCGGGCGCCGCAGCGTGCGGCTTCCGCCCCGCGGCATGCGGCCGCAGCCGGCACGGTGGTCGTCCGGCCCGGGGATACCGTCTACGGCATCGCGCGCCGGGCGGGGGTCTCGCTCGAGGAGCTGGTGCGCATCAACGGTCTCGCGCCCCCCTACATCCTCCATCCCGGCGACCGGCTGAAGCTGCCGGCGCGCCGGCATCACCGGGTGCGGCCGGGCGAGACGCTCTACCGCATCGCCACCCGCTATGACGTCGAGGTCTCGGATCTCGCCGAGCTCAACGGCATCCGGCCGCCCTATCTGATCCGGCCGGGCCAGGAGCTCGTGATCCCGACGGGCCGCGGCGAGGCGATGGCGGTGGCGGGAGCCGGGCCGCTGCCCGACCCGCCGGCCTCATCCGGCGGCTTCGGCTGGCCGGTGATCGGAAAGGTGATCTCGACCTTCGGCCCCAAGCCCGGCGGCCTGCGCAACGACGGCATCAACATCGCCGCCCCGCGCGGCGCGCCGGTGCGCGCGGCCGATGCGGGCGTCGTCGCCTATGCGGGAGACGGGATCGAGGCCTTCGGCAGGCTGATCCTCATCCGTCACCGCAACGGCTGGGTCAGCGCCTACGCCCACAACGACGAGCTGCTGGTCAAGCGTGGCGACGTCGTGCGCCGCGGCCAGATCATCGCGCGCGTCGGCAAGACGGGGCTCGTGGCGAGCCCCCAGCTTCACTTCGAGCTGCGCCGGGGACGCAGGGCCGTCGATCCCTTGAAGCATCTGCCGCCGCTGACCGCCGGGCGGCTGCCGGCGCACCGCGACGGCTAGGGGGCGAGCAGGCGCGTGCCGGCCTCGGTCACCGACCAGTCGCGCCAGGAGACCGTCGTCAGCGACTCCTCCTCGCCGCGGAACAGGATCTTGAAGCGGGCCTTCGTCGTCATCTCCTCCGGCACGAAGAGGCGGCTTCCGGCCGCAAGCGGGCGGTAGCGGATCCGCCAAGTGAATTCCCTGACCTTGGCGATGAGCTTGAGACGCGTCGGCTCGGGCAGGTGCATGACGAGCTCGCGCACATGCGGCTCGCCCGCGCGGGCATCGACGCCGACCAGCATCTCGAGCTTGTCCGCATAGGCGGCCCCGTCGCCCTGGAGCATGTCCTGCGGCACCTTCGCGAAGCGGAAATAGGCAAGCCCCGGCTCGCCGTCCGCCGGCGGCTCCACCGGCACCGCCGCCTCGGGGTCGAGTCCGCCGAGGGTGAAGGCATACATGGCGAAGGTGCCGTCGGCGCCCTGATGCTGCGGCTTGATCTTTTCCGCGCGCTCGGCGGGCTCGACGAGGAGGGTGGTCCAGCGGGCGTCACCTTCGGCCCGCGGGTCGAAGCGCTCGACGAGATGAAGACGCAGCTCGCCGTTCACCGTGACATGCGTCTCGCGCGTGAAGCCGGCGGGCGCCGGAAGCTCCGGCGGCTCATCCCCCTGCGGCTTATTGTTCGAGGCCAGCGCCTTCCCGCGTGCCTCCTCCGCAAGCGCCTCGAGGACGGCCTTCTGCTCGGCGGCCTCCGCAAGCGCGGACCTGAGCGGCGCAAGCGCGTCTCCAAGCACCTCGGCGGCCCTGCCGGGAAGCGGCAGCGCGCAGAGGATGATCATCGCCAGAACCGCGCGCCGGCCGCCCCGCACGCGGGGCGCGTCAGCCGACCGTCCGTCTCTGCGCCGCATCATCCCGCCTCCCGTCTTTTGCCTCGGCCCCGCTCTATCGCTATAATGGCTTGGAATTCGCAAGGGGAAATGGCGAAAGGGTGGCACGCCGGCTGCGGGAGAAGGTGATCGCCGCAACCGGTGACGAGGAGCAAGGAATGATGGTCACCACGCGCAGGCGGGCCGGGCGCAGCGTGGAACGTTTGGCGCGGCTGTTCCTACCCATGCTCGCGCTGCTCTTGCTGTCTGGATCGCCCGGCTGGGCGCAGGCAACCGGAAGCCGCATCGACCGTTCGCCCAACTATCCCATGTCGGTGCTGCGCTTCGACGAGCCGAGCGAGCTGGCGGCCGCGCGGGCGGCGCTCAAGCGCGGCGATCCGGAGGAGGCGATCCGGCTGATGGAAGAGCTTCTCGCCCACGACAGCTCGCCGGATGTCCAGTACGCCGGGCACAATGCGCTGTGCGCCGCCCTCACGGCCGCTGGCCGCTACGAGGCGGCGGGCGCCGCCTGCGACCGGGCGATCGCCATCCGTCCGCGCCACTGGATGGCCCACAATACCCTCGGCAATCTCCATCTGGTCCAGGGACGCCTCGAGGCCGCCATCGCGGAATACCGCATCGCCCTCTCGCAGCTACGCGCCCGCAGCCGGGAGGCGAAGGTGGTGCGCTACAATCTCGCCCTCGCCGAGCGGGCGCTTGCGCGCCGCGACGGGTCGTAGCCCCGCGCCGCTCCCCGGCCGATCCGGCCATTCCCGCTTGCATTGGCGCGGGCTTACCTGATAGTCGCGCGAAGGCGCGTTTCCGGCCGCGCCGGCGGCCCCTTGGCGGCGGGTCCGGCGGCCGGGTCCAGGACACGGGAAGGGACGGGCTTCATGTGGGTCACGCCGGCGTTGGCACAGACGGGAGGAGAGCCCGCAGGAGGCGCCTTCGGCCTCTTTCTGCCGCTCATCCTCGTCTTCGTGATCTTCTATTTCCTGATCATCCGCCCGCAGAACAAGCGCATGCGCGAGCACCGCGAGATGGTGAACGCGGTCAAGCGCGGCGACGTCGTCGTCACCTCGGGCGGGATCATCGGCAAGGTCACAAGGGTGGCCGACGACGAGGTGGAGGTCGAGGTGGCGGACGGCGTGCGGGTGCGGGTCGTCAAGGCCACGCTCGCCGAGGTGCGCAGCAAGGGCGAACCGCGCGCGCCGGCCGAGACCGGGGCGGCGAAGAGGCGCAATTAGCCGGCAGTCCGCCGGCTTCTCCGCTGCCGGGCGTCCGGCCGCGGGCCGCGTGCGGGGGAGCGGCGGGATCGCAAGGGTGAAGGCATGCTCGACTTTCCGCGCTGGAAGATCGCCACGGTCATATTCGTCTGCCTTTTCGGCCTTCTGGCCGCCCTGCCGAACGTCCTGCCGGAGCGGGTGCTGGAGAAGTGGCCCTCATTTCTGCCGAAGAGCCGGCTGGTGCTGGGCCTCGATCTGCAGGGCGGCTCGCACATGCTGCTCGAGGTCGACAAGGATGCGGTGATCAGCGAATATCTCGCCGATCTCGAGGCCCAGATCCGCGATGCGCTGCGCGAAAAGCGCATCGTCGCTCTCGTCGAGACCCTGCCCAGCCGCGAAATCCGCGTGCGCGTGCGCGACGCCTCCAAGCGCGAGGAGGCCTATGCGATCATCCGCGACCTCGCCGTGCCGGTGACCGGAAATGCGCTCTTCGGCGGCGGTGCGGGCCGCAACTTCACGCTTCAGCGCGAGGGCGAGGACGGCATCCGCGTGATCCCCAACCCGGCGGCGATCCAGGATCGGATCTATAACGCGGTCACCCAGTCGCTGGAGATCGTGCGCCGGCGCATCGACGAGCTCGGCACGCGCGAGCCCACGATCCAGCGCCAGGGCGTGGACCGGATCCTGGTGCAGGTGCCCGGTCTGCAGAACAGCCAGCGGCTGCGCGACCTGCTCTCGACCACCGCCAAGCTCACGTTCCATCTCGTGAACGACGCCGCCGACCCGGCCCACCCGCCGCCCGGCTACCGCACCATGGTGGATGACCGCGGCGCGCCGATCGTGATCGAGCGGCGGGTGCGCGTGTCGGGCGAGAATCTCACCGATGCGAGCCCGACCTTCGACCAGTACGGCCGGCCGGTCGTGGCCTTCAGCTTCGATGCGGTGGGGGCGCGCCGCTTCGCCCAGATCACGCGCGACAATGTCGGCAAGCGCTTCGCCATCGTGCTGGACGACAAGGTGATCTCCGCGCCCGTGATCCAGGAGCCGATTCTCGGCGGCCGCGGCCAGATCAGCGGCAACTTCACCGTGGAAAGCGCCAAGCAGCTCGCGATCCTGCTGAGGGCCGGCGCGCTGCCCGCACCGCTCAAGATCCTCGAGGAGCGCAGCGTCGGCCCGGATCTCGGTGCGGATTCCATCGCCGCCGGCGAGCGCGCGGCCATCATCGGCATGGTGCTCGTCGTCGTCTTCATGGTGCTGGTCTACGGCTGGTTCGGGCTTGTCGCCGATCTTGCGCTGCTTGCGAACATGGTGCTGATCCTCGGGGCGCTGTCGATTCTCGGGGCCACGCTGACGCTGCCGGGCATCGCCGGCATCGTGCTCACCATCGGCATGGCGGTGGACGCCAATGTGCTGATCTTCGAGCGCATCCGCGAGGAGGTACGACTGGGCCGCAAGCCGCCTCAGGCGCTCGGCGCGGGCTATGAACAGGCCATGAGCGCGATTCTTGACGCGAACATCACGACGCTGATCGCCGCGGCGCTGCTGTTCCAGTTCGGCAGCGGCCCGGTGCGGGGTTTTGCCGTGACGCTCGGCATCGGCATCCTCACCTCGATGTTCACCGCCATCGTGCTGACGCGCATGGTGCTGGTGCTCTGGGCAAAGCGACGCCGGCCGCAGCAGCTGCGGATCTGAGCGCGCGGAAAGGACAGGGGCGAGCGAGCATGATCCGTCTCATTCCGGACGACACCAGCATCCCCTTCATGCGGGTCCGCAGCTGGACCTTCGGCCTGTCGGCCGCCCTGGTGGTGGTTTCGATCATCCTGTTTTTCGTGCGCGGCCTCAATCTCGGAATCGATTTCGTGGGCGGCTCGACGATCGAGATCCGCACGCCGCCGCCGGCCGCGGACATCGCGCGGATCCGGCAGGTGGTCGGTGCGCTGGGGCTCGGCGATGTCAGCGTCCAGGAGTTCGGCGAGCCGACCGAGGTGCTCATCCGCTTCGAGGAGCAGCCCGGCGGCGAGGAGGCCCAGCGCGCGGCGCAGGAGCGCGTCGAGAAGGCCCTGAAGGAGGCGATCCCGGGCGTGGAGATCCGCCAGACCAATTTCATCGGCCCCAAGGTCTCGGGCGAGCTCGCGCGCGACGGCACGCTGGCGGTGACGCTGGCGGTGCTGCTGGTGCTCGTCTACATCTGGTTCCGCTTCGAGTGGCAGTTCGGCGTCGGTGCGGTGATCGCGCTGGTGCACGACGTGACGCTCACCATCGGCTTCTTCTCGATCACCCAGCTGGAGTTCAATCTCTCGATCATCGCGGCGCTGCTGACCATCGTCGGTTACTCCTTGAACGACACCGTCGTGGTGTACGACCGCATCCGCGAAAACATGCGCAAGTTCCGGCGCATGCCGCTGGCCGAGCTGCTGGACCGGGCCATCAACGAGACGCTGAGCCGCACGGTCATGACCTCGCTGACGACCGTGATCGCGCTCGTTGCGCTGTTCCTCTTCGGCGGCGCGGTGCTGCGCGGCTTCACGGCGGCGATGATCTGGGGCATCTTCGTCGGCACCTATTCCTCGATCTTCATCGCCTCGCCGATCCTGCTGTTCCTCGATCTGCGCCCCGGCACCTTCGAGGACGCCGACGAGGACAAGGCGCTCCAGCGCCCCTGACGCCGCGAGGGCCGGGAGCGCGGGCGGACGGCGGGGCATCCGACGCCGGACGGAACGCCATGGATCTGCGCGAGGAATTCGATCCGGGACTGCCGCTCATAACCGCCTATGGGCCGCGCCATTTCGTCCTGGCCACGACGCGGGTGGAGGGTGCGGTGCTCGTGCTGCCGGAGGGCTGGGTGCGGCTCGGCATGCGCGATCTCGCCCGGCTTACGGCGGAGGATTGCGCGGCGGCCGTCGAGGCCGATCCGCCCGTCGAGCTCATCATCATCGGCAGCGGCCGCGCCTTCTGTGAGCCGGCCGCCGGGATCCGGGAGCTCATCCGCGCCCGGGGCTGGCGCCACGAGGTGATGACGACACCGGCCGCCGTGCGCAGCTTCAACGTCCTGCTGCTGGAGGGCCGGCGCGCGGCCGGACTGTTCGTCGCGGCCGGGATGTAGGGGGCGGTTGCCGGCTTCAGGCGTCTTCGGGCACCGAGGTCTGCAGAGCGAGCGCGTGCAGCTGCTCGCCCATCCGGCCCTTCAGCGCGTCATAGACCATCTGGTGCTGGCGCACGCGCGGCAGCCCCTTGAAGCCCGCATAGACGACATGGGCGGCGTAATGGTCGCCGTCGCCGCGCAGGTCTTCGATGGTGACCTCGGCACCGGGCAGCGCCTCCTTGATGAGCTTTTCGATCTCTGCGGCCGTCATCGCCATGGTCTGCGCGACTCCCCGAACAACCCGTTGTTCCGGCCGCGCGGGGCGGGGCCGGCTCTGCGCCACGCAATCTAGGTGCGGCGCGGGTTCATGGCAAGAACGGACGGTGGCCGCTCACGCCCTCCTGCGGTCCAGCGCCTCCTTGACCGCGCCGGCCAGCGCGGTCAGCGAGAAGGGCTTCGGCAGAAAGGCGATGTCCCCGTGCTCTTCGGTGAGCCGCTTGCGGAAGACGTCCTCGGCATAGCCGGAGATGAAGATGATGGGCGTGTCGGGAAAGCGGCTGCGGATCTCGCGCGCCAGCGTCGGGCCGTCCATGTTCGGCATCACGACGTCGGAGATGACGAGATCGAAGCGGCCTTCCTGGCTGCGCACGAGCTCCAGCGCCTCCTCGCCGGAGCGCGCCTCGACCACGCGGTAGCCCTTGTTGTGCAGGGCACGCTTCGCGAACAGGCGCACCGCGTCCTCGTCCTCGACGAGCAGGATCGTCTCGCGTCCGGTCAGATCGCGCACCGCCCGCTCGCTTTCGGACCGCTCGCGTTCGGCCGGCGCCTCCTGATGGCTGGGCAGGAACAGGCGGAAGGTGGTCCCCTTGCCGACCCGGCTTTCCACGAAAATGTAGCCGCCCGTCTGCTTGACGATGCCGTAGACGGTGGACAGCCCGAGCCCCGTGCCCTTGCCCACCTCCTTGGTCGTGAAGAAGGGCTCGAAGATCTTGTCGAGATGCTCTTCCGGGATGCCGACGCCCGTGTCCGCGACCTCGATCAGCGCGTATTCCCCGGGCGGCATGACATCGTAGCGCGCGAATATCCCGTCATCGGCATGGATGCGCCGCGTGCGGATGGTGAGCCGGCCGCCGTCCGGCATGGCGTCGCGGGCGTTGACGGCGAGATTGATGATCACCTGCTCGATCTGGCCCTGGTCCACCCGGATCGCGCCGACGTCGCGGCCGTGCTCGATCTCGAGGGTGATCGTCTCACCGATGAGGCGCCGCAGCAGATTGGCGAGGTCCGAGATCACGTCGGAGACCAGCAGCACCTTGGGGCGCAGAGTCTGCTGGCGCGAGAAGGCGAGAAGCTGGCGCACGAGGTTCGCCGCCCGGTTCGCGTTCTGCTTGATGTGCATGATGTCGGCGAACGACGGATCGCCCGGACCGTGGCGCTGGAGCAGCAGATCGCAGAAGCCGATGATGGCGGTGAGCAGATTGTTGAAGTCGTGGGCGACCCCGCCGGCGAGCTGGCCGACGGCCTGCATCTTCTGGGCCTGCACGAACTGCTGCTCGAGACGCTTGTGGCGGGTCACGTCGACGAGCTGGGCGAGGAAGACCGCGCGGCCGTCCCGGGCGACCGGGGTGAGATGAAGTTCGGCGCTGCGCCGGCCGTCGCGGCTGAGGGGGATCTCGATCGTGGCGCTCCGACGGGCCTCGAGAGCGCCGGCAAGCTCTCCGCGCGCGGCTTCGCCGACAAGCTGGAGCAGGGGGCGGCCTTGCGCCTCCTCCCCGCCGAAGGCCTGAGCGAAGCGGGGATTGGCCATCTCGATCCGCCCCTCGTGGTCCAACAGGGCGAGTCCCAGCGGCGCATGGCGGAAGAGGAGCTGCGCCAGCCTCTCGGCGTCTCCGGTCCATGCGGCCGGGGCGGCTTCTTCCGCAAGCGGGGGGGCGGGCGCCGGAGTGGCGGCGTGATCGGCGGCGTCTTCCGGTTTCCCGGAAACCGCGGCGGGCTCCGGGATGTGCGCCGGCGGAACCGGCGCCCGGGAAGTCTTCGCAGGCCACAGCCGGCTTGCCGCGAAGGCGAGACCCGCAAGCGCGGCGACGACGGATGCCGCGCCGCCGAGTGCGGCCATGCCGGTCACGAGCCCGGCGGCGAGCGCGACGAATCCGACGAGAAGCCCCGCCAGCAAGGCGACGAGCGCCTCCGCCAGGCGGCGGTCGTCGATCCCCGTCTCACCGTTCTCCGGAAAAGCCACCTGCGCCACTTTCCTTCGCCGCCGGCTGTCGCCCGCGCGCCGGTGCGCGCCTCCGCCGGCACGCGGCCGCTCAGTGCGGCCGTCCGGCCCGACCGCCGTCGAGGCGCCAGGAGCGCCTGCGCGCGAGCCGCATCACGAAACCGATGACCTCGGCAACCGCCTGATAGTGCTCCGGCCGGATCTCCGCATCAAGATCGACCGACTCGTAGAGCGCGCGGGCAAGCGGTGGATTCTCGACGATCGGGATCCCGTGCTCTTCGGCCAGCGCGCGGATCCGCAGCGCCACGGCGTCCACGCCCTTGGCGACCACCACCGGCACCTCCATCCGGCCATGCTTGTACTCGAGGGCGACGGCGTAGTGCGTCGGGTTGGTGACCACCACGTCGGCCTGCGGAACCTTCGCCATCATGCGCCTGCGCGCGCGCTCCTGCCGCACCTGGCGGATGCGCGCCTTTACCTGCGGGTCGCCCTCCATCTGCTTGAACTCGTCCTTGAGTTCCTGGCGGGTCATGCGCATGCGCTGGAGGAAGCGGTGGCGCTGGAAGAGATAGTCGGCGACGGCGATCACCGCCATGGTCGCCACGACCGCGGCGACGACCTTGACCGACAGCCGCTCGACGAGGGCGAGCGTGCCGACGAGCGGCAGGTTCACCGCCCCCTCGATGGCATCGATCTCCGGCCACAGCACCAGCACCGCGATCCCGCCGATGACCGCGAGCTTGAAGAGGCTCTTCAGGAAATCGGCGACGCGCTCGGCCGAGAACAGCCTCCTTGCGCCCTGGAGAGGCGAGATCTTGTCGGGTGAGGGCTTCATCTTCTCGAAGGTGAAGACGGGGCGGTGCTGCAAGAGGTTGGACGCGATGCCGACGACGAGCAGCATCCCCAGGAAGCCCAGCACCGGCCAGAACACGGCGGCCAGCCCTTCCGCCAGCAGCCGCGCGAGACCGGCATCCACCGGCAGGTCGCCGGCATGGTCGAGAAAGCCGCGGCCGGCC
Organism: Rhodothalassiaceae bacterium; assembly: GCA_026004935.1. Classification (NCBI taxonomy): domain Bacteria; kingdom Pseudomonadati; phylum Pseudomonadota; class Alphaproteobacteria; order Rhodothalassiales; family Rhodothalassiaceae; species Rhodothalassiaceae bacterium. The sequence goes on along the minus strand of BPKC01000001.1, from coordinate 2,629,517 downwards.
GTCAACAGCCCCCGCGTGATCGGCGCGCCGACCACGAGCCAGGCGACGGCACCGCCGAAGAGCAGCAGCCAGTGCTTGAGCTCGATGGAATGGGCGAACTCGCCGCGCTTGGCCGCCTCTTCGAGCTTTCGCGGCGTCGGCTCCTCCGTCTTCTGCGAGTCGTCCTGTTCCTCGGCCATCTCCCCGCTCCTAGCCGCCGCTCAGCATCCTGATGGCGTCCGCGAAGGCGTCCATGAAGACCAGCATCATCGCCGGCAGGACGATGAGCAGGATCACGAAGGACAGCAGAATGTTGGCCGGCAGCGCCACGAAGAAGACCGGCAGCTGCGGCATCACCCGTGCGAGCAGCCCCATGCCGAGGTTGAAGACGATGCCGAACACCAGGAAGGGGGCGGCGAGCTTGAGACCGAGCGTGAAGCTGATCGCGACGAGACGGGTGACGAGATCCGCGAAGTCCCCCGCCGGCAGCGGTCCGCTCGCGGGCAGCAGGTCGTACGAGCCGAAAACGGCCGCGATCACGAGATGATGCAGATCGGTGGCGAAGATGAGGGTGATCCCGAGGAAGGTCATGAAGCTCGCAGTGACCGCGCTCTGCGTGCCCTGGGTGGGATCGAACTGCTGGGTGAATGCGAGCCCCGCCTGAAACGCGACGACCGTGCCGGCGACGTGCAGCGCGGAGAGGATGAGCCGCGCCGCACCCGCCAGCATCAGCCCGATCAGGCTTTCGCGCCCGATGAGCCAGGCGAGCATCCCCGCCCCCTCCGGCAGCGCCGGCAGGCGGTCCGTCACCACCGGCAGCAGCAGGAGCGAGACGGCGAGCGCCAGCGCCGCCCGGATGCGCATCGGGATCTGCGCCTCGCCCAGCGCCGGCGCGACGGCGAAGATCGCGCCGATGCGCGCGAGCACGAGAAAGAAGTGGAAGATCTGATCGGGCAATCCGAAGTCCGGCATCGCCCGTCAACCTCCCGTGGCGATGCGGTCGACGAGCTGCGTCATCAGGTGCTGCATCGCCTGGCCCATGAAGGGCAGAAGGAGCAGGAGCGAGAGGAAGATCGCCACGATCTTCGGCACGAAGGTGAGCGTCATCTCCTGGATCTGGGTGAGCGCCTGGAAGAGCGCGATGACGAGCCCGACGACGAGGCCGATGGCCATCACCGGACCGGCCACCAGGATCAGGGTCCAGATCGCCTCGCGGGCGATGTCGAGGACATCGGCTCCGTTCATGACACGTCCCTTGCCGCCCGCCGCCGCGCCGATCAGATCGGCATGCGCATGATGTCCTGATAGGCCTGGAGCACGCGGTCGCGCACGGTGGACACCGTCTCGAGCACCATCTCGGCATTGGCGATCGCCGTCGTCACGTCCACGAGATCGGCCTTGCCCGCGACCGCGAGCGCCGAGACCTTCTCCGCCTCGTTCAGCGCGCCCACGGCCGAACCGGCCAGGGATTCGACCATCTCGGCAAATCCGCCCCTGCCACCCGGTGCGGAACCGGCCGCCCGCTCCGGCGCCGCCGCATCGTCAAGACGGGCGAGGCTTGCGCCATAGGCCCGCACGGCATCGAGTGCGCGCATGTCCATCGCTCAGCTCCTCCTTGCCTGCCGGTCGCGGATCGCCGGCTAGCGCAGCAGGTCGAGGGTGCGGCGCATCATCGCCTTCGCCGCCTCGATCGCGTTCAGATTGGCCTGATAGCTGCGCTGGGCCTGCTGCAGATCCATCGTCTCGATCATGCCCTCGACATTGGTGACGGTGACGAAGCCGTCGGGCCCGGCTCCCGGGTGGCCCGGATCGTAGCGGCGCTGGAAGGGCTTCTGGTCCACCACCACCTTCTGGACCGTCACCTTTTCCACGCCCAGCGCCCGGTCCAGCTCGTTCTTGAAGATGATCCGCTTGCGCCGATAGGGATCGACGCCGGGGGCCGTGGCCTCGGAATCCTGATTGGCGATGTTTTCGGCGATCACCCGCATGCGCAGGCTCTGCGCCTTGAGGCCGGCCACCGAGACCGCCATCGCCTTCTGCAGTTCCATGTCCATCTCGGCCGCTCCCCTTCAGTCCCGCATCACCCTAGCGCCCGCCGCCGCGCCCCAGCGCAAGACGCAGGAAGCCGAGCTGCTTGCGATAGAGCTCCACCATCAGGCCGTAGTCCATCTGCGTCCTGCCGACCTCGATGAGCTCGGATTCGAGATCCACCGTGTTGCCGTTGGGCTTGGGCTCCGTGCTCACCGGATCCGCCGGGCCGGCGTCGCCACCGGCCGCAAGCCGCACCCCGAAATGCGACGGGTCGGTGGCGAGCAGCGCAACAGGGCGCACGCTGGCCGTCACGATGTCGTCACGGCGCGGCGCCGTCGCGCCGACCCGCTCCAGCAGCGCGCTGAAATCCGGCCGCGCGAGGCCCTGGGCCTTGTAGCCTGGGGTGTCGGCATTGGCGATGTTCTGCGCCAGCAGCTTCTCGTAGCGGGCAAGCCAGCCCATCCTGCTCTTGATCGCTTCCAGAAGCGCGATGTTCTGAACCGCCATGGTTTGCGCTTTCCCGTTTCCGCGGCCGGCCCGCGCAGCCATGCTGGCCGCCGGATCTTAACAGCCGGTAAAGAGGCGGCCATTTTTGCCGGGCGGCCCGCGCCGTTCGGGCGTTTTTCGGGGCCCGGCAGGCCTTGCCGGCCGGCGGGCGCGTCAACTCGTGTGAAGCAGGAATCGTGCCACTTTGGCCGCCGCCGTTAACCCCGTCTCGTGCGCCTTAATGCTTTTTTTACCGTAACCGGCTTTGCTCTGGCCGTGGATCGCGGGGTTCGGGCCGGAAGGTGCGGCGGGCGATGGACGTCGAGATGGTCATCAGGGCGCTGGCGGCGCTGGCCCTCGTGCTGGGGCTCATCGCGCTGCTGGCCTTCGGGCTGAGGCGGCTGCCCGGCGGCCTGCAGCCGGGCGTGCGGACCGATGGCGGCAGCGAGGCGCTGCGGGTGCTGGAGACGCGCCGGCTGGGGCTGCGGCATCAGCTCGTGCGCATCGCCTATGGCGAAAGCGAGCATCTGCTGCTGCTGGGTCCGGCGGGCGACACCGTCGTCGCCAGCAGGCCCGCCGCGGCCGCCGCGGCGCGAGCGGAAGGCGAGGCGACATGAGGGCCGGATGGCGGCTGTCGGCGAAGGCGGCGGCGCTGGCTGCGCTCACGCTGGCGGCGGCGCTGCTCGGGTTCGGCGCCGAGCCGGCCGCGGCCCAGGCGATCACCATCGATCTCGGCAGCGGGGCGACGGTGACGGCGCGCGTCGTCCAGCTCTTCCTGATCGTCACCGTGCTCGCGCTCGCGCCGTCCATCCTCGTCGTCATGACGTCTTTCACGCGGCTCATCGTCGTCTTCTCGCTTCTGCGCAGCGCGCTCGGCACACAGCAGACGCCGCCGAATGTGGTGCTGATCTCGCTCGCGCTGTTTCTGACCGGCTACATCATGGCGCCCACCTTCGAGCAGGCGTGGGAGGAGGGCATCCAGCCCATGATGACGGAGGAGGTGGATCAGCAGGCGGCGCTGGAGGCGGCGGTCCAGCCCTTCCGCCGCTTCATGCTGGCGCATGTGCGCGAGCAGGATCTGGGGCTGTTCCTATCGCTCGCGCAAAACCCCCGGCCCGAGACGCCGGAAGCGGTGCCGCTGACGGCGCTCATCCCCGCCTTCATGCTGAGCGAGCTGAAACGCGCCTTCGAGATCGCCTTCCTGATCTACGTGCCCTTCATCGTCATCGATCTCGTGATCGCCTCGATCCTGATGTCGATGGGCATGATGATGCTCCCGCCGGTGCTGATCTCGCTGCCCTTCAAGCTGATCTTCTTCGTGCTGGTGGACGGCTGGAATCTCGTCGCCGGAAGCCTCGTGCGCAGCTTCGCCACCGGCGGCTAGCCGGGCGGCGGATTGCCGTCCTCGCGCAGGCTGCGCAGGCTTGCGAGGACGAGCGCGAGGACGACCACGACGATTCCGGCCGCAAGTCCGGCAAGGGCGGGCCGGATGTCGGCCGTGAGTGCCGCCGCGCCCGCGCCCGCAAGGCTCAGTACGCCTGCGCCCGCGAGTCCCGCCTTCAGATGGCGGGGAGCCAGGAGCAGAAAGCGGCGTTCGCGTGCATCGCGTCCGCGTTCGTCCGTCATGGCGCCATCATGCGTCCGGCCGGCAGCCGGTGCAAACGGCTTGCGCGCCGGTCCCGCTGATCGGAGCGGCCTGCCGAAGAGGGTTTTCCGCCCGGCGTCCGCCTGATAGACGGGCAGACGGGCGCGAAGCGCCCGGCACGCGGCCGCGGCGCTTGCGCGGGCCGGCAAGGGTGGAAGCGTGAGGGTGCCATGAAGCAGATTCTGGAACAGCTCGAGGTCCGTCGCGCAAAGGCGCGGCTCGGCGGCGGCGAGAAGCGGATCGCCGCCCAGCACGCGAAGGGCAAGCTCACCGCGCGCGAGCGGCTCGACGTTTTGCTCGATCCCGGCAGCTTCGAGGAATACGACATGTTCGTGGAGCACCGCTGCCACGACTTCGGCATGGGCGCCCAGCGGATACCGGGCGACGGCGTGGTCACGGGCTCGGGCACCATCAACGGCCGGCCGGTCTACGTCTTCAGCCAGGATTTCACCGTCTTCGGCGGCTCGCTGTCCGAAACGCATGCCCAGAAGATCTGCAAGATCATGGACATGGCGATGAAGACGGGGGCGCCCGTCATCGGCCTCAACGATTCGGGGGGCGCGCGCATCCAGGAGGGCGTGGCCTCACTGGCCGGCTATGCGGAGGTCTTCCAGCGCAACATCCTGGCCTCCGGCGTGATCCCGCAGATCTCGGTGATCATGGGGCCGTGCGCGGGCGGTGCGGTCTACTCGCCGGCCATGACCGACTTCATCTTCATGGTCAAGAACACCTCCTACATGTTCGTGACCGGCCCCGACGTGGTGAAGACGGTGACCGGCGAGATCGTCACCCACGAGCAGCTGGGCGGCGCCGTCACCCACACGACGAAGTCCTCGGTGGCCGACAACGCCTTCGCGCACGACATCGAGGCGCTGATCGCGACCCGCCGGCTGTTCGACTTCCTGCCGCTGTCGAACCGCGAGGATCCGCCCGAGCGCTTCACCTTCGACAAGCCCGACCGCGAGGAGCCGTCGCTGGATACCGTCGTGCCCTCGAACCCCAACAAGCCCTACGACATGCGCGAGGTGATCGAGAAGGTCGTGGACGAGGGCGACTTCTTCGAGCTGCAGCCCAATCACGCGCCCAACATCATCATCGGCTTCGCGCGCATGGAGGGGCGCACGGTGGGCATCGTCGCGAACCAGCCGATGGTGCTGGCCGGCTGTCTGGACATCGACTCATCGAAGAAGGCGGCGCGCTTCGTGCGGTTTTGCGACTGCTTCAACATCCCCATCATCACCTTCGTGGACGTGCCCGGGTTTCTGCCCGGCACGGCGCAGGAATACGGCGGCATCATCAAGCACGGGGCGAAGCTGCTGTTCGCCTTTGGCGAGGCGACGGTGCCGAAGGTGACCGTGATCACCCGCAAGGCCTATGGCGGGGCCTATGACGTGATGAGCTCCAAGCATCTGCGCGGCGACATCAACTACGCCTGGCCGACCGCCGAGATCGCGGTGATGGGAGCCAAGGGCGCCGTCGAGATCCTCTACCGCGCGGACAGGGACGATCCCGAAAAGCTCGCGCGGCATCAGGCGGAATACGAGAAGCTCTTCGCCAATCCCTTCGTCGCCGCCTCCCGCGGCTTCATCGACGAGGTGATCATGCCGCATTCCACGCGCCGGCGCATCTGCCGCGCGCTGCGCTTCCTGCGCACGAAGAAGCTCGAAAACCCCTGGAAGAAGCACGACAACATTCCGTTGTGAGGTTTGCGCGGCGGGTGCGTCAGCTCTCCGCGTGTCGTAAATCGAAGACAAATGACGAAACGAACTGCCGCGTGTGCAGGCCGTGCGTGACGATGCGGAGTGTATCGGCGTCGAGCGGGCCGATCGCCGCTTCTTGCATGCGCTGGCCGCAGTCCGATTCGGACGGCGATTCATCGTTACCAGCGACAAAAAACCCGTCGCATGCATAATCCTGGTGGCGGGTGCATTCTCGCACGGGCCTCCGCACCCCGCGCGCTGATCGTCCGCCCGCGCCACCGGAGGGCTGTCGACATCGGTCCCTGGCGACGCGACCCGATTCTTGAACGCTGACATCTGCGCGAATCCGGCGGCCGTCGTGGTGCTAGCGGCCGCCTGACTCGACATGTCCGCCGGTGCTCGGGCAACTCCCCTCATGCGCAGACAGAGTTCTTCATTGGCGGTCTTGACAAAGCCTTGTTCTCGTGCGCATCTTTCCTCTGTCACACCGCAGTTATGCGTTTGCGGGATCACACGTGACACTTGACAATTCGTGGAAAGGTGGGCATGATGGTTAACGAATCGCAGGCGATATGTGGAAGAAAGGAGATTTCACATGAGTCGGAACGGGATTGACAGAGAAGTGCTTCGCGACGCGGCACAGAGGTCGGCGCAGCAGCTCACAGAGGAGGTCGCGCGCCTCAGGCGGGAGCTGGAGCTGAAGGAGAAGCGACTCAGGGCGCTGCAGGAGCTTCTGGCGACATTCGAGGCGGAGGAAGGAAGCGGAAACTCTTCAGGCGCTCAGAAGACAGGGTGGCTCGGGGCGGAAGGCGGCGTTGCCGCGCACATCCCGGAATTCCGCAATGTGCGCGAGAGGACGCGGCAGCTGCTTGAGGCCTGCTGGCGGATTCTGGCTGAAGAGGGGCGCCCGCTGCCGACGCGCGAAATTGTCGAGCGGCTGGAGGAGCGGGGACTCAGCGTGGGCGGCAAGAACAAGGTGGCGACCCTGTCCGCAGCTCTTTCCCACTCGCCCCACTTCAGAACACTGGGGCGGACCCAAGGCTGGGAGATTGTGCCGGGAGCTGTCAGCGAGCAAGGAGCGACGGAGCGGCAGGAAGGCAATTGACATACGGTAACATTTATGTTACCTGCGAAAGGCAATTGTGAATGCCGGTTTCAGTAAGCTACGTTGAAAAAGAGGAATTTGAAAAATGGCGGCGTGGGCTGGATAATAGAATCCGCGCGCGCGTGGATCGTGCAATCACGCGGCTTGAGCGAGGAAGCTTCGACAATCTGAATACAATGGGCGGTGTCAAGTCTTTGAAGGGCGGCATCTACGAGCTGCGGATCCCGGAAGGAGCTGGCTACCGTATCTATTTTATGAGAAAAGGAAACGACGCGCTCATCTTGAAGGCCGGCACGAAACGGACCCAGGAAGCCGATATCCATGTCGCTAGACGGCGGAAAAAGTCTTATGAGGCCGGTCTCCGGAAGCGGAGATTGCGTTCATAGAAGTGTAGACCCAAACTCGTGCCTTGCGGGTGGCACCTCATCTTTCGTAGAGTATTCCTTTTCGGATCTTGTCGCCAAGGACATCCGTGAGGACGAGGAATATCGGCGTGAGCATCTGGCGTGCGGGCTGGAAACCTTCCTCGAAGGCGACTCGGTGACCGCACAGCTGATGCTGCGGGATTTCGTCAAGGGCACGATCGGCTTTGAGGAGCTCGGCCGACGCCTTGGCAAGTCGCCGAAGAGTCTGATGCGCATGCTGTCCGCAAAGGGCAATCCGCGCGCGGACAACCTGGCCGCCATCATCGCAACACTCGCCGCCTGCGCCGGACTCGAGCTGAAGGTCCAGACGGCGCCGCGGGCGGGGGGCGACAGGGAACCGGAACCCGGCGGCGGCAATTGAACCGCCGCCATGCACCAACGGTCTTCCTGACGGCCTGGCGGACCATCGCCAATCATTTCATGCAGCAAGCTGCTCTACGGGCGGCGTCACGGAATTCAGCGCCTTTTCCCAGGCGGCAACGCCAGCTTCGATGCCGGATCCCGTGGCCTCTGCGGACCTGTGCCCGGACTCCCATGTCGCGCCCGCTGCCTACTCGCCCGCCGTCACGTAGATCTCGCCGCCCTTCTTGCGGAACTCTGCCGCCTTCTCGCGCATGCCGGCTTCGGCCTCCTTCTCGTCCAGCGCCGGCGCGGCCGCCTCGTTCTGCATGCGCGCGAACTCGCGGATCTCCTGGCTGATCGCCATCGAGCAGAACTTCGGCCCGCACATCGAGCAGAAATGGGCGACCTTGTGCGCCTCCTTGGGCAGCGTCTCGTCGTGGAAGGCCATGGCCCGGTCGGGGTCCAGCGCCAGATGGAACTGGTCGCGCCAGCGGAAGGCGAAGCGCGCGCGAGAGAGGGCATCGTCCCAGATCCGCGCCGCCGGGTGGCCCTTGGCGAGATCGGCCGCGTGGGCCGCGATCTTGTAGGCGATCACGCCTTCCTTGACGTCGTCGCGGTCGGGCAGCCCCAGATGCTCCTTCGGCGTCACGTAGCAGAGCATCGCGGTGCCGAACCAGCCGATCATCGCCGCGCCGATCGCGCTCGTGATGTGGTCGTAGCCGGGCGCGATGTCGGTCACCAGCGGGCCCAGCGTATAGAAGGGCGCGCCGTGGCAGGCGGCGAGCTGCTTGTCCATGTTCTCCCTGATCTTGTGCATCGGCACATGGCCGGGGCCCTCGATCATCACCTGGCAGCCGTGGCGCCAGGCGATCTCGGTGAGCTCGCCCAAGGTCTTCAGCTCCGCGAACTGGGCCGCGTCGTTGGCATCCGCGATCGAACCGGGGCGCAGGCCGTCGCCGAGCGAGAAGGCGACGTCATAGGCCGCCATGATCTCGCAGATCTCCTCGAAATGCTCATAGAGGAAGTTCTCGCGGTGATGCGCGAGGCACCATTTGGCCAGAATCGAGCCGCCGCGCGAGACGATGCCGGTGACGCGATCGGCGGTGAGCGGGATGTAGGCGAGCCGCACGCCGGCATGGATCGTGAAGTAGTCCACGCCCTGCTCGCACTGCTCGATCAGGGTGTCGCGGAAGACCTCCCAGGTGAGCTCCTCGGCGATCGCCGCCGACCTTCTCGAGCGCCTGATAGATCGGCACCGTGCCGATGGGCACCGGCGCGTTGCGGATGATCCATTCGCGGGTGTTGTGGATGTTGCGCCCCGTCGAGAGATCCATCACCGTGTCCGCGCCCCAGCGGATCGCCCACACCAGCTTTTCCACCTCCTCCTCGACGCTGGAGGCCACCGCCGAATTGCCGATGTTGGCGTTGATCTTGGTGAGGAAATTGCGGCCGATGATCATCGGCTCGGATTCGGGGTGGTTGATGTTGGAGGGGATGATCGCGCGCCCCGCCGCCACTTCGTCGCGCACGAACTCGGGGGTGATCTCGTCCGGCAGATCGGCGCCGAAGGGCTCGCCGTCGCGCCGCCAGGGCCGGCCGGCCCGGCGCGCCAGCTCGCGGGCCTTGGCGAGTTTCATGTTCTCGCGGATCGCGACGAATTCCATCTCCGGCGTGATGATCCCGGCGCGCGCGTATTCGAGCTGGGTGGGCCGCCGGCCGGGTTTCGCCCTGCGCGGCCGGTGGCGGACCGGGAATTCGGGGGCGAGATAGCGCTCGGAGACCGCGCCGTTGTCCTCGGGCCGGACAGGCCGGCCTTCGTATTCTTCCGTATCGCCGCGTTCGCGGATCCAGGCCTCGCGGATGCGCGGCAGGCCGCGGGTGATGTCGATGGTGGCCTCGGGATCCGTGTAGGGGCCGGAGGTGTCGTAGACGACGACCGCCTCCTCGCCGCTTGCGGGATCCAGCGGGATCTCGCGGAACGGCACCCGGATGTCCGGGCGCGAGCCGGTCTCGTAGATCTTGCGCGAGCCCGCGATGGGCCCCGTGGTGATCTCGATCGGCTTCAGGCTGTCAGGCATGGCGCTGTCTCCTTGTCTTTCCGCACATGGGGCAAGAAGACCAGGCGCGAAGAGGAAGCGGTGTGGCCCATCGGTTCCGGCGGCGGGGCGGGGCGTTCGTGCGCCATCTTGCCGGTGTCGGCTCCGCGCGGCCGATGCGCGTCCATTCCCTTCGCAGGTTCTACCCTGGTCAGGTTCGAAGGGTCGCCGCGCCGACCGGCCGCACCCGCTCTCGCGGGCGCGCGCCCGGTCCCAGCGGCCTCTCAGCCCCTTCGGCGGGGCTCCCCCAGGAACGCTCCGCCTAATGTGGCCCGCCGGCGGCGGGAAAGCAAGGGCCGCGGGAGCCGCTGGCAAAAACGGGGCGGTCAGCTCCGCGTCGGGTCTCGGACCTCGGCCTCGCGATAGGCCTCGAGAATCGCCTCGCGGGCGGTTTCGGAGATGTCGGCGCGCAGCAGCATGCGCTCGAGGAGCACGAGGCCGCCGTCCTCGATGAAGGCGGCGACCATCTCGACGTCGAGTTTGAGGTCGACCGCGGCGGCGATCGCGGCGAAGAAGACGCGCGAGGCGCCAAGCCGGGCGCAGGTCAGCAGCACGTCGGCATCAAGCTCGCCGTGGGCCTTGCGCTCCTCGAAATAGGCGAGCAGCCCCGCATCGTCCGCCGCCTCGAGGACGCTGCGGACGACGCGGTTCTTCGCCTCGCTCGCCAGATATCCCGTGATGTCGATGGGCACGCCGCTCGCCTCGCTCGCAAGCGCGGCCAGCCGCTCGGCCGTGGCGGAAAGCGCGGCCTCGGCGCGCGCAAGCGGCGTCCGCCAGCGCCCGGTCTCCTGCCCGGAGTCCGCCTCGAGCGCTTCGGGGGCGATGCCGGCGAGCGCGGCGCGCAGCGCCTCGCGCCGCCCGGCAGAGAGGAAGTCCGCGGCCTCGGCCAGCTCCGCGAAGGCGTGGAGCAGATCGCCGGCGCGCGAGTGCGCCCGCTGCTGCCGCCTCGATGCCGTGCCGCTTTCGCCGGTCGCCACCGATTGCGCTCCCCGTCCCATGATCGCACCCGGATCTAAACCGACGGCGGGGCGCGAAACAAGGCGCAGGGTCCGGGGCCGACGGCCGGTGCCGCCTTCACTCCGTCGCGCAGGCCGTGGCGTCGGGCCGGAGCGGACCGCGCGCGCAGCGCGGCGATCCAGGCCTTGAGCCGCGCCTGCTGCGGGCTTTCGGCGGCCGGATCCGGCCACTCGCCTGCAAGCCGGTCGAGATCGTCCGCCGTGTCGACGTCATGAAGCCGGCGCAGGCGCGCCGGCGGCGGAAAGCCCGCGGCCCGGGCCGCATCGATCAGGGCGGCCGCGACGCGGGCCGATGAGCCGTCCGCGTGCCGGTCGAAGGGTGCGGCCCGCCAGACGGCGCGCGGTAGCGGCCGCGCAAGGCCGCAGCACCAGAAGCCGCCGTCGGCGGCCGGGCCCAGCACCCAGGCGTGACGCTCGAGCGCGGCCGCCGCCGCCTCCAGATCCGCCGGGATGATCTGCGGGCTGTCCGCGCCGATCAGAATCGCCCGGCCGTGGACCGCAAGCAGCGCCTCGGACACCCGCCACAGCCGCGTCGCAAGATCGCCGCCGCCCGTGTGCCGCGCCGGGAAAGGCCGCCAGAAGGCGTCGCCGACGCCCTCGGCCTCGGCCACCGCGAAGCGGGCGGTCCAGGCGGGGTGGGCCGTGACGAAGCGGCGCACGGTCTCGGCGGTGGCCGCGATGGCGAGGCGGTGGAATGCGCGCGCCTGCTGCGCGCCGATGTCGGCGGCAAGCCGGGTCTTGACCGGCCCGAGGCCGGGCGTTCTTGCGAAGATCGCAATGGCGCCGCCGCGGGACATCGATCGGCCCTCAGCCCCGCCGGCCCGCGAGCCGCCGGGCGGCGAGACGCAGCGCGAAGGGAGCCGCCTGGCGCAGCCACAGCCACTGGCGCAGGAGGGTGAGCCGCAGCCATCCGGCCTCGCGATAGGCCCGCGCGCTGGTCGGCAGCGGCAGCGGAATGCGGCGGACCGGCACGCCTTCGAGATGCGCGCGCCAGACGAAGACGTGATCCTCGCCATGGGGCAGGTCTTCGGGAAAGCCGCCGAGCCGCTCCCAGGTGTCGCGGTGCATGGCCAGCCCCTGGTCGCCGAAGGGAAGGCGGAGGAGCCGCGCGCGCAGATTGCCGCCCCGGGCGTTGAGATGCACCGCGCGCGGCCCGTCGTCGACAAAGGCCAGATCGAAGAAATGCACGGCATCCGGAGCGCGCCGAAGCGCCGCGGCAAGGGCCTCGAGATGGCGCGCCTCCACCGCGCAATCCGCATGAAGGAACCACAGGAAGGGGGTGCGCGCCGCGCGCGCGCCGGCATTGAGGCTGCGCGCCCGGGTGCCTTCGGCCGCGCGGATCACGGCAAGGCCGGGGGCGAGCCCGCCCAGCCGGCGCGCCAGCGCCTCGAAGGCGGGGCCATCGCCCGGGCCGACGGGCACCACGACCGTGATGGCGACGGCTTCCGCGGGAAGGGTCGTGCCCGCGTCTGAAGGGGTCGGGTCTGCGGGCCGCGTCAGCAGCATCCGCCCGGCGTCCCGGTGCCGGGCTCCGGCTGGCGCTCCGGGCCGCAGGGGAAGAGGCCGAAATGCCGGCTCCTGTCCCCGATCACCGTGAAATGCGGGCCGTAGCGCGTCTCGGCCAGCATCGCCGCGGTGTTGCCGCAGACGGGCAGCGCGCGCCCCGCCTCGAAAAGATGATGGTCGTCGAGCGCGAAGGCCGGCTCGTGGTGCGGGATCGTGCCGCGGTAGACGGCGACCTGGCCGTAGTCCTCGCAGCGGTCCTCCAGATCCAGCTTGAAGGCGCGGATCGTCATGGAGAAGAAGGAGACGGGGCCGAGGCGGGCCGCGATCTCCTCGTCCTCGATGGTGACCGGGCGGGCGCTTGCCACCCGGTAGTCCCGGATGCCCAGATCGAGCAGCAGGCGCCGGAAGTCCTCGATGTAGAGGGCACCGCCCAGGCACTCGCCCACGAGCACCGGATCCTCGGCCAGCTCCGGCGGCAGCCGGCGGCTTGCGAAGATGTCGGCGAAAAGGAGCTCGCCGCCGGGTTTCAGCACCCGGAAGATCTCGCGGAACACCGCCCTCTTGTCGGCGGAGAGATTGATCACGCAGTTGGAGACGACGACGTCGACGCTCTCGTCGGCGATGCCGGCGGCGGCGAGATCCTCGATCACGCCCTTGACGAAGCGGACGTTCGGCGTGCGGTAGCCGAAGCGGTCCATGTGCCAGGCGACATAGTGGTTGGCGACCTGAAGCTGGGCATCCGTCATGTCGATGCCGATGACCCGGCCTTGCGCGCCCACCAGCTGCGAGAGCAGGAAGGAATCGCGCCCGGTGCCGCAGCCGAGATCGAGCACCGTGCAGCCGTCGACGAGCGGCGGGATCGGCGAGCCGCAGCCGTAGAAGCGGGCCTGGACCTCCTCGTGGACATTGGCGAGAAGCGCCCGCACATGGGCCGGGATGGCATCGGCCGGGCAGCAGGCGCTCGTCTTGAGATCCGCGCTGGTCTTCAGCGTCTCGCCGTAATAGCGCTGGACGATCTCGCGCCGGGATTGCGCCGGCGCGCCATCCGCCGCACGCGCCGTCGTGAAGCCTCCATCAGCCGTCATCGCCGGACTCTCCAGACTTCTCCCACCCGGGGGTGGTGCCACGCACGACCAACCATGCCCCGCCGCCTCCGCATGCGGGGCAGGGGTCTCCTCCCGCGCAACCTACCCGAGGGGCCGGGCGAGGGAAAGCGTCGGCCCGGCCGGCGGGCGATCACAATTGCGTGAGCGTCATGTGAATGCCGCCGGCCTCAGCCGAAGGGGGCGGTGATCTCGCGCGCCGGCTCGGTGAACCAGTGCGGCCCCTCGGCCGTCATGTAGAGGCAGTCTTCGAGGCGGATGCCGAAGCGGCCGGGAATGTAGATGCCCGGCTCGTCCGACAGGCACATGCCGGCATCGAGCGGTGTGGGGTCCGAGCCCACGAAATAGGGCGGCTCATGACCTTCCAGCCCGATGCCGTGGCCGGTGCGGTGCGGCAGGCCGGGTGTGCGGTAGCCGGGCCCGTAGCCGCGGGATTCGAGGAAGCTGCGGGCGGCGCGGTCGACCTCGGCGCAGGGCGTGCCGGGGCGGGCCGCCTTAAAGGCGATTTCCTGCGCACGCCGGGCGTCCTCCCACACGCGGCGGTGTTCGGCCGTCGGCTCGCCGAAGACGAATGTGCGCGAGATGTCGGACTGGTAGCCGTGGACGCTGGCGCCGCAGTCGAACAGCACCACGTCGCCCTCATGCAGCACCTGCGGCATGGAGGAGCCGTGGGGATAGGCGCTCGCCTCGCCGATCTGCACGAGGGAGAAGACGGGCCGCGCTCCCCGCGCGCGGGTCTCGGCATCGATGATGGCGGCGACATCGGCGGGCGTCATCCCGGCCTCGAGCCGCCCGGCGGCGGCGCGCATGGCGGCAAAGGTGATGGCAAAGGCCGCCTGCATGAGCGCGATCTCGGCCGGCGACTTGCGCATGCGCAAGGGCGCGATGAGCGCCGTGCCGTCGCTGACCTGCGCATCCGGCTCCGCCCTGCGCAGGCCCGTCGCGATGAACAGGCGCACATCGCCCGCAAGCGCAAGCCGCGCGGGGCGGCCGGCCGCCGGGCGCGGCACCGCCCGCCAGACGGCGGCGAAGGGCGATTCGTCCTCCTCCCAGGCGTGGATCGGGCCCGGCACGACGATGCGTTCCTCAAGCCGCGGGACCTCGAAGGCCGGCGAGACGTAATGCGGCGGACCATCGCGCAGGATCAGCACCCCATGCACCCGCTCCGAGCGGCCCCAGGCGATGCCGGTGAGATAGAGGAGATTGGCGCCCGGCTCCGCGAAGAAGGCGTCGACGCCGGCGGCCGCCATCGCCCGCTGCAGGCGGCGGATGCGGTCCTCGTGCTCGCCGCGGCCGATCGGCGGCGGCAGCGCCGCTTCATGCGCCCTGTCCGTATCCGATGCGGAAGAATCCCCCCGCCGGCCGGACCCGGCCCCATCGCCGCCGCGTCCGCAGCCGGCAAGGGCCGCAAGCCCCAGCCCGGCCCCTGCCGCCAGCAGCTCCCGGCGGCTCAGACCCGCATGCGGATGCGGGCCGCCGCTCCGTCGCGTTCCGGACATCGGCCGTCCTCCTCCCCCGTCGTCGCGGCGCTAATCCGCGAAGGCCTCCTCCCAGGTTCCCCGGGTTGCGGCGCGGGAATATTCGGTCGCGCGGTTTTCGAAGAAGTTCGTGTGTTCCAGCGCGTTCAGCATGGCGTCCAGCCAGGGCAGGGGATTGCGGTCGATGCCGTAGGCGGGCTCGAGCCCGAGCTGGGTGAGCCTGCGGTCCGCGATGTAGCGGATGTAGCGCTTGACGTCCGCGGCCGTGAGCCCCTCCACGGGCCCCAGCCCGAAGGCGAGATCGATGAAGGCGTCCTCGAGCCCGACGATGGTGGTGCAGGCCTCGCGGATGCGCCGGCGCAGCTCGTCGGTCCAGACCTCGGGGTATTCGCCGATGAAGGTGCGGAACAGCCGGATGATCGACTGGCAGTGCAGCGTCTCGTCGCGCACCGACCAGGAGATGATCTGGCCCATCCCCTTCATCTTGTTGAAGCGCGGGAAGTTGAGCAGCATCGCGAAGCTCGCGAACAGCTGCAGGCCTTCGGTGAAGGCGCCGAAGACGGCGAGCGTGGTGGCGATGTCCGCCTTCGTTCCGGTTCCGAAACGCTGCATGTAGTCGTATTTCGCGCGCATCTCGGCGTATTCGAGGAAGGCCGAATACTCGGTCTCCGGCATGCCGATGGTATCGAGCAGATGCGAGTAGGCGGCGATATGCACCGTTTCCATGTTCGAAAAGGCCGCCAGCATCATCTGCACCTCGGTGGGTTTGAAGACGCGGGCGTAGTGCTTCATGTAGCAGTTGTTCACCTCGATGTCGGACTGGGTGAAGAAGCGGAAGATCTGGGTGAGGAGATTGCGTTCGGCATCGGTCAGCGTGCGCCGCCAGTCGCGGACGTCGTCGGCCAGCGGCACCTCCTCGGGCAGCCAGTGGATGCGCTGCTGGGTCAGCCAGGCCTCATAGGCCCAGGGGTACTCGAAGGGCTTGTAGGCGATCCGCTCCTCAAGCAGGGGCATGGGGCCGTCTTCTCCCGTCCGCAAAAGATCGGTTCCGTCAGCCAGCTTACATCGGCGGCCCGGGACTGTCATCACCGCGCGAAGGCGATGGTGACAGCCGCCTTCTCTTGATTTGCCCAACTGATATGCATAATGTGTGTATATCATGCGGCCGTGAGGGGCGAGCCGGGGGGAAGGCCGGTGTACAGCCGGGAGATCATCGTGGCGCTCCAGCGGGCAGGCTGGCGCCTCGTGCGCGTGAAGGGCAGCCATCACGTGTTCCGCGATCCGGCCCACCCTTTTCCGGTCGTCGTGCCGCATCCGCGCCGTGATCTGCCGACGGGCCTCGTGCGCGCGCTGGAGCGTCAGACGGGACTGCGCTTGCGTTGAGCGGTCGTGGCAGGAGCGGGTGGAACTGCAATCGAAGAGGTGGAAAGCCGCATGCTCGAGCACTATCCCTGCATTCTGCTGAAGGATCCGGACAGCGCCGTCGGCGTCGTGTTTCCGGATCTTCCGGGCTGCGTGAGCGCGGGTGGGACGGCGGACGAGGCGCTGGCGGCGGCGCGGGAGGCCGCACAGCTCTACGTGGACGAGCTGCTCGGCGCGGGGCGCCGGCCGCCCCGGCCATCGCCGCTTGAGATGGTCGCGGTCGGTGCGCGCGCGCAGCCGGGATTTCTCTCCGTTGCGCTGGTACCGGTGCGGCTGCCGGGCCGTGCCCGGCGGATCCAGATCACCATGGATGCGCATCTGCTCGAGGCGGTGGACGAGGCGGCGGCCGCCGCCGGCATGAGTCGGTCCGGCTGGCTGGCCGAGGCCGCGCGCCGGCGGCTCGCCGGCAGCCGTTCATCTGCCGGTTCGCGCGCGGGGGCGAGGACCACGTCCCATCGACTGCCGCGCCAGGGCTCCATCCCGGAGCAAAGCTGAGGGGGGGGAGCCCGGCGAATCCGCGTCCGCCCGCGCCCGCCCCCCGGCCTCACGATCATCACGCGCCCGTAATCTCGATCGTCCCCTGCCCTTCGTCTCGAGGCCTCACCCGCCGACCCGCAAAATCGTCACCCGCCGGCCTGACCGGCGGGTCCAGCGGGCGGTGGAACGAGCCCCTGCGTGGGCTTCCGTCTCGCACGGCGGCTGGATTCGCCGCCTTCGCGGCGAATGACCAGAAAGGAGAGCGTCACCCGCTGTCGCTCTCTCTTCGTCACCCGCCGGCCTGACCGGCGGGTCCAGCGGGCGGTGGAACGAGCCCCTGCGTGGGTTTCCGTCTCGCACGGCGGCTGGATTCGCCGCCTTCGCGGCGAATGACCAGAAAGGAGAGCGTCACCCGCTGTCGCTCTCTCTCTTCGTCACCCGCCGGCTTGACCGGCGGGGCCAGCCGGCCGCGGGGCCAACGACGGGCGCCGGGGCTGTCATCACCGCCTCCTGGGTTCGCCGGTCAAGCCGGCGAACGACGCGGAAGGGGGGTCGTCACTGCCGGTGCGCAC
Organism: Rhodothalassiaceae bacterium; assembly: GCA_026004935.1. Lineage (NCBI taxonomy): Bacteria > Pseudomonadati > Pseudomonadota > Alphaproteobacteria > Rhodothalassiales > Rhodothalassiaceae > Rhodothalassiaceae bacterium. The sequence goes on along the minus strand of BPKC01000001.1, from coordinate 2,612,134 downwards.
CCTCCCTCGTCACCCGTCGGCTTGACCGCCGGTGCCTACTTCCTCTCGCCACCCGCCGAGTTGGTCGGCGGGTTCGCCCCTTTCCTCGTCACCCGCCGGCTTGACCGGCTGGGCCAGCGGGCAGCGGGGCCGATCGCCCGCGCCGGGGAGGGTGCCACCGCCGGCTGGGTTCGCCGGTCAAGCCGGCGAATGACGCGAAAGGGAGGCGCCCTTCGGCTTGCCGTCCGCCCCTGACGGCTGATGACCGAAGAGTGATGCCCGGCAGGGTTCGCCGGTCAAGCCGGGGAGTGGCGCGATGGAAAGGCGCGTTGCCACCGAGCCCGGTCGGCGAGGCGAGCACGCTGCGCGGGCAGCGCCCCTGGGACCGTCACTGACAGGCGAGGCATTCCTCGTAGTCGGTGGACCCGTGCGCGGGCGTGGCGGCGGCCGGTTCCGCCGTCCGCCGGCGCACCACCTCGGCGCGCTGGATGGATTTCGAGCGGCAGTAGTAGAGGCTCTTGAGCCCCTTCTTCCAGGCCTCGAAATGCAGCCGGTGGAGATCGCGCTTGTGGACGTTCGCCGGCAGGAAGATGTTCACCGACTGCGCCTGGTCGATGAGCGGGGCGCGGTCGGCCGCAAGCTCGATCACCCAGCGCTGGTCGATCTCGAAGGCGGTGCGGAAGACGGCCTTCTCGTCCTCGCTCAGGAAATCGAGATGCTGCACGGAGCCCTCGGCCGTCATGATCTCCGCCCACACCTCCTCGTCATTGCGGCCCTTCTCCTCCAGCAGCGCCTCGAGCTGGCGGTTGCGCACCGGAAAGCTGCCGGAGAGCGTCTTGTGGAGATAGGCGTTGCCCGCGATCGGCTCGATCCCGGGCGAGGTGCCGCCGCAGATGATGGAGATCGAGGCCGTCGGCGCGATCGCCGTCTTGTTCGAGAAGCGCTCCATGATGCCGTAGTCGGCCGCATCCGGGCAGGGCCCGCGTTCTTCGGCGAGCTGGCGCGAGGCGCGGTCCACCTCCGCCTTGATGTGGCGGAAGATCTTCAGATTCCAGGCCTTGGCCAGCGCCGATTCGAAGGGGATCCGCTTCTTCTGCAGGAAGGAGTGGAAACCCATGGCACCCAGCCCCACCGAACGCTCGCGCATCGCCGAATAGCGGGCATTCTGATGGCCCGGGATGTCCTGCGCGCGGGTGATGTAGTCTTCGAGCACATTGTCGAGAAAACGCATGACGTCGGGGATGAACTGGTCGTCGGCGTGCCAGTCGTCCCATTTTTCGAGATTGAGGGAGCTCAGACAGCACACCGCCGTGCGCTTGCGGCCCAGATGGTCGATACCTGTAGGCAGCGTGATCTCGGAGCACAGGTTGGAGGTCTTGACGGTGAGCCCCGCCAGCTTGTGGTGCTCGGGGATCGCGCGGTTCACGGTGTCCGAGAAGACGAGATAGGGCTCGCCGGTCTCGATGCGGGCGGTAAGCAGCCGGATCCAGATCTCGCGCGCCCTGACCGTGCGCACCACATGCCCGTCCTTCGGGCTTGTGAGCGGCCAGTCCTCGTCGCGCTCGACCGCGCGCATGAAGGCGTCCGGGATCAGCACGCCGTGGTGGAGATTGAGCGCCTTGCGGTTGGGATCGCCGCCGGTGGGGCGCCGGATCTCGATGAACTCCTCGATCTCGGGATGCGAGACCGGCAGATACACGGCCGCAGACCCGCGCCGCAGCGAACCCTGGCTGATCGCCAGCGTCAGCGAATCCATCACGCGGATGAAGGGGATGATGCCGCTCGTCTTGCCGATGCCGCCCACCGTCTCGCCGATCGAGCGCAGATTGCCCCAGTAGGAGCCGATGCCGCCGCCCTTGGCCGCAAGCCAGGCATTCTCCGTCCACAGCGCGATGATGGACTCGAGGCTGTCTTCCGCCTCGTTCAGGAAGCAGGAGATCGGCAGCCCCCGGTTCGTGCCGCCGTTGGAGAGCACCGGGGTCGCCGGCATGAACCAGAGCTTCGAGATGTAGTCGTAGAGCCGGCGCGCATGGGCGGCATCGTCGGCATAGCAGCTGGCGACCCGCGCGAACAGATCCTGATAGGATTCGCCGGGCAGCAGATAGCGGTCCCTCAGGGTCGCCTTGCCGAAGGCGGTCAGCAGTGCATCGCGCGCCGGATCCACCTCGACCGCGGGATGCCGCGCGACCTGCAGCGGCGCCGCCTTCAGCAGCCGCCCGCTGCCGTCCTCCCCGCTCATGCCGGCCGGTGGTGCCTCGAACATCGTCCGCTTTCCCTCGTCCGCCCCCTCCCGCGCCCGCACCCGCCGGGAGGGCCCGTCGCCCCGATCATATGGAACGAAACACGAACTTCAAGCCGGGGGTATCCGCCCGCGGCCGCAGCGGCCGATGCTAGGCCGAAGCCGGCAGGCCCGTCAATATCGCGTAGGCCCAAGGTGGTCGCCCACAACATGTTGATCACGGCGGGGGCAAGCTGTGGACGGCCTGTGGATGAACCGGTTGCGCCGGCGCGCGATCCCGGGCGCGGGCGGCATGTTCCGGGCGGGGAGGGAGGGCCGCGCGCGGCGGCGGCGCAGCCTGTGGAAAACGCCGCCTCAAAGGCCGCCGCGCATCACGAGCCGCAGGGCGACCACCGCCACGCCGGCGGCGGCGAGGAAGGGCCCGAAGGCGAGCCGGTCGCCGGCTTCCGGCAGCCGGCCGCGCCGCGCCGCCTCGAGACCGGTGAGCACGAGTGCCGCCAGCGCCGCGAACAGCAGCACGAGCCCGAGCGCGCGCGCCCCCGTCCAGGCGCCGATCGCGGCCATCAGCCAGGAGTCGCCCGCACCCAGCCCCTCGCGCCCGCGCAGCCGGCGGTAGGCGTGGCGGATGGCCTCCATGCCCGCAAAGCCGGCCGCAACACCCAGCAGGCGCGCCCAGGGCATTCCGGTCGCGGCATCCGCCGGGGCCGGGTGGAGCGCGCCGTCCAGAACCCCGAGCGCGAGAACGGCGAGCGCGAGACTGCGCGGGATCAGAAGATGGCGCGCATCGATCACGGCGATCGCCAGCATCGACCCGCCGGCGAGAAGCAGCAGCAGCGCGCGGGATCCGGGAAGGGATGAGAGTGCAAGGGACAGGCCGGCGGCCAGCATCACGAGCTCGAGGGCGAGCGGCGCGAATCCGATCGCGGCGCCGCAGCGCCGGCAGCGGCCGCGAAGAAGCAGCCAGGACAGAACGGGCACGAGGTCGTGCCACCCCGGCACGGCGCCGCAGGCCTCGCAGCGCGAGCGTCCGCGCACCACCGGCAGGCCCTGCGGCCAGCGGTGCACGAAAAGCGCGAGAAAGCTGCCGAAGAAGGGCGCGAAGACGACGGTGAACAGACGCAGGAAGATGTCCCAGTCGGCCGGCGACCAGGGCGCCACGGCGGCAGCGCTCCCGCCGCCTCACGCCCCCGCGGGCGCGGGCGCGGGCCGGCACTCGGCCAGGATCCGGCCGAGCCGTTCGGCAACCCGGGCCTCGGCGCGGCGCACGACCTCCTCGATCACGCGCGCGTCCGCATACATCCGGCGTGCGCGTCGGACGAGCTCCTCGCGGTCAAGAAGAAGATCCGCGAGGCGGGCCTCGATCCCCTCGATGCGGGTGGACAGCCGTGCGCGCCCGGCCGTCGCCGCGGCGGCGACCCGGCTGCCGAGATCGGCGATGTCCGTGCGCATTTCCGCGCCCGACTGGACGAGGCGCGCCTGCCAGTCCGCCGCGCGGTCCTCCAGACGCGCGCGGGTCGCGGCCAGCGCGTCCCGCAGCGCTTCCATCCGCTCCTCGATTCTGAGGCGCGCGAGAAGCTCGTCGGCCGCCTGCTCCAGCACCCGGGCCGGCACGCGGCGCGTGTTGGCGACGACCGATTCGGGCGGCAGCACGAAGTCGCGCACGAGCCCCGGCACCGCCAGCGCCTTCAGGATCAGCCAGGTGACGTCGAGCTCGTACCAGCGGAACCCCTGGCGCACGCTGGCGGGAAAGTAGTGGTGGTTGTTGTGCCAGCCCTCGCCGAAGGTCAGCAGCGCGAGCCACCAGTTGTTGCGCGAGGAATCGCCGGTCACGTAGCGCCGGCGGCCGATGACGTGGGCGAGCGAATTGATCGAGAACGTCGCATGCCACAGCGCCACCGTGCTCCAGAAGAAGCCGACGACGAGCAGCGACCAGCCGCCGACGAACCAGCAGCCGACGCCGAGCAGGATGGCCGGCAGATAGGGGTGCCGGTCGAGCCAGACGAGCTCCGGGTACTTCGCGAAATCGGGAATGCGCGCCAGATCGGTTTCACTTGCGCCCTTCTCGAAGAACCACCCCAGATGGGAACGCCAGAACCCCTTCTTCAGCGGCGAGTGGGGGTCGCGCTCGGTGTCGGAATGCTTGTGGTGGTCGCGATGGGTGGCCGCCCACCACAGCACCCCCCGCTGCGCCGACGACTGGGCGAGCAGCGCGAGCAGGAACTGGAACACGCGCCCGGTGCGGAAGGTCCGGTGCGCGAAGTAGCGGTGATAGCCCGCGGTGATCCCGAACATCCGCGCCCAGAAGAGGGCGAGGCCGACGAGGACGTCCTCGAGCCGCACGCCCGTCCAGATCGCGCCGAGACAGGCGAGATGGGCGAGCGCGAAGGGAATGGTGGAGGCCCAGTCGATGGGAGCGGGGCCGCGCCCGGCGCCGGCCGGCGTCGGCGCGGTGGTATCGGCTGCATGGGTCATGGGGGTGATCAGGTCTCTCAAGGCTTCGTGTCGCGACGGCGGGCGCACCGGCCCGCACGCGCGCGCACCATAGGCGCTTGCGGCGCGCCCGGCAAGGAAAAAGCCCGGTCCCACCCCGCGGTGCCCGCACGCATTGCCCGCACGGCGGCCGCGTCTTGCGGTGCGCGCTCTTGCGTGCTAGGCGCCGAGCCGCCACATTGGGCCGTGGAGCGGTGGCCGAGTGGTTTAAGGCGCACGCCTGGAGAGCGTGTTGGGGCCACAACGCCCCTCGTGGGTTCGAATCCCACCCGCTCCGCCAGCCGATTTGGCTGGGTCGGTCTTTTCACTGTTCTCAGACCTTGGGCGAACGGAAACCGGGACGGCCTTGCCCGCGGCGGGCTCCCCGCCGGGCAAAGCAGCTCGTTGCGGAGTCGCTTCGAGGTCCAGATGCGCCGTCGCCCGGCTGCAGGCGGGGAGCGTGCCATGCGCGAGGATGCCGACTGACGCGGTGCGGCCGCCCGGGCGGCGCGATCGGCCTTGACGCGGGCGGGCGGGCTGGCCTAAGGGGCGGCGGATCGTGCGGGCGGCACCTCCGCCGTGCCGGGGGGTGCGGCTGTGGGCCCCCTCCCGGCGACGGGTCGCCCGCCGCAAAGAACGCAGCACGAATACGAGGACGGGACGCCATGTCGCGGGTATGCGAACTGACGGGCAAGCGGGTCGGCACGGGCATGAATGTCAGCCACAGCCACATCCGCACGAAGCGCCGGTTCAAGCCGAATCTGCAGACGGTGCGGCTGTGGAGCGACACGCTGGGGCAGAAGGTGCGCTTTCGCATCGCCGCCTCCGCCCTGCGCTCGGTGGACCACAACGAGGGGCTGGACCGCTTCCTGCTCAAGGCCGACGACCGCCAGCTCAGCCCCCGCGCCCGGCGCATCAAGGCGCTGATCCGCGCCAGGCTCGACGCCGCCTCCGCCAACTGAACGCACCGGCGGCCGGCAGCTAGCGCGCCGCGGCGTGCGCGGTGCGGGGCTCTTCCCACAGGAAGGCCATGAGCAGCGTGCGCTGGCTGCGGCGGTAGTTGTCGTCGCTCAGCAGCAGGATGCGCGCGGCCCCGTCGCGCGTGCGCTCCACTGCGAGCCCCTCGAAATTGTCCACCGTGACCGGCGGCTGAAGCCGCGCGAGAAGCCGGCCGCGCAGCACAGCGCCGGGGCGGATGTCGGCGAGCGGGATGGCAAGCACTGCCGCCGCCGGACCCTCCAGCAGGCGGTAGCGGCGCTCCAGCAGCACCACGCAGCAATCCGTCAGCAGCGCCGCATCCGTCGGCGCGAAACCCTCCTCCACGGGCTCCAGCGCAAGCGGCGCGGCATCGCCGCTGGTCGTGTCCGCAAGCCAGGCCCGCAGCGCCCCGGGCGCCTCGTCGGCCGGCACGCCCTCGGAGAACAGGAGCAGCCGGCCCGGCGCGATCTCGACCACCGCCTCCAGCCCCGCATTGGCGGGATGGCGCAGCACGCGCCGCGGCAGCTTCACCGGCTCGGGCAGCGCAAGCAGGGGCGAGAGCAGCGGCCGGTCTCCCGGCCCCTCCGGATAGGCCCACAGCCGGTGCCAGTGCTCGAAGGCGACGACGACCTTCGGCCCGCGGGCGCCGTGCAGCCAGGCGAGCGCCTCCGCGTCCTCGCCGAAGGGATCGAGGCGGCCGCCGCGGATGTCCCGGATCGGGCCCATCACGACGCGCGTCAGCCCGCGCGGGATCCCGGCCGCATCGCGCAGGAGCTCCGCATGCAGCCAGAAGCCGTTGTCCGAGACGGCGAGCATCGTCCGCCCCGAGGGATCGAGGAGAAGGCCCGACCAGCCGCCGAAGCGCTCGTCATCGCCGTGGATCTGCAGGCCCGACTGGAAGACGAGATCGCCCAGCCTGCGCGGGGCGGTGGGATCGGCCGGGGTGTAGAGATCGACGGGGGCGACGGTCGTCTTGACGGCGAAAAGCTCCCGCGCGGCCTCGGGGACCGGTGGCTGCTGCGCCGCGCCGGGCGCCACGGCGACGACGACGAACGCCAGGGTGACGACGACGAACGCCAAGGTGATGGCGAGCGTGCTCAGGCCCGCCTTCCTTGCCCGTCCTTTCGCCGATGATGCGGAAAGTCTTTGCATCCCGTCTTCCCGGCCCGCTACATGCCGGCCGATGCGGGCGCCGGTCAAGCGGCGCGGCGGGACGCCTGCCTGAATGCATGGACGGGCGATGGCGGAAGAGCTGTTCGACAGGCGGCTGTTGCGGATGCGGCGCGCGCGCTTTCACCCCCGCGGCGGGACGGATGACGCCTTCTTCCTGCATCGCGCCGCCGAGGCGCTCATCGCCGAGCGCCTGGCCGACCAGCCGCGGCGCTTCGCCCGCGCGCTCGCGCTCGGGCTCACGGCGCCGTTGCCGCCGGTGGCGGATCGGGTGATCCATGCCGATCTTGCGCCGGCGCGCCTGCCGGAGCGGCCCGGGATCGTCTGCGAGGATGACGCGCTGCCGCTCAAGGACGCGAGCTGCGATCTGGTCGTCTCCAGCCTGCTCCTGCACTGGGCGAACGATCCGCCCGCGGTGCTGGCCGAGGCGCGGCGGGTGCTCACGCCCGACGGCTTCTTCATCGCGGCCCTGCTCGGCGAGGAGACGCTCAGGCCGCTGCGCGCGGCCCTCTACGAGGCCGAGGAACAGGTCCGGGGTGGCGTGCACGCGCGGGTCATCCCCTTCGTGCCGGTGCGCGAGGCGGGCGATCTGATGCAGCGCGCGGGCTTCGCGCTCGCGGTCGCGGATCTGGAGCCGGTCGTCGTGCGCTACCGCGACCCGCGGCGGCTGCTCGCCGACATCCACGGGATGGGCGAGGCCCAGGTGCTCGCCGCGCGGCCCCCCTGGTCGCGCGGTCTGCAGGCCGCGACGCTGGCCGCGCTCGAGCGCCGGCGCGATGCGGACGGGCTGATCCCGGTGCCCTTTCACATCATCCTGCTTGCCGGCTTCAAACCGGCCCCCGGCCAGCCGCGGCCCGCCCGCCGCGGCAGCGGCCGCGTGTCGCTCGCCGCCTTCCTCGGCCGCCGGCCCGGAAGCGGCCTTGCGGGCTGAGCGTTCCGGCCGCTCCTTGGCAATTACGCATGGACATCGTATATACGGACCATTCCCCGGTCCGCGGACCCGACAGCCGGAGTCCGGCCGGCCACGGCGGAGGCATCGGCGCATGACGGCACGGCAGGCGAGGGAATTCCCGGACGGTCCGGCGGCGCGGCCGCCCGCACGCCAGGCGAAGGGTCGTGCGATCAGTCTGCGGGTGAGCGGGGCCGAGCTCCAACTCATAGACCGTGCCGCGCGCGCGCTCGGCAAGAGCCGCACGGCCTTTCTTCTGGAGGCGGCCGCGGCGCGGGCGCAGGACGTGCTCCTCGACAGGCGCCATTTTCCGGTGGATGAGCAGCGCTTTGCCGCTTTTCAGGCGGCGCTGGACGCGCCACCCGCTGACAATCCGGCTCTGCGCGCCCTGCTTCAAGCGGGAGCGCCCTGGGAGGAGGGGTGAGGCTTCGTGGGCATCGCGCCGCCGGAGCCCCTCGGCCCGCGGCATGATCCGTCCGCCTTCCGGAGCGGCGAGCCCTTCCTTGATGGCTGGCTCAGGCAGCGGGCGGCGGCGAACCAGGTCAGCGGGGCGAGCCGCACCTACGTCCTCCATGACGGCGGACGGGTCATCGCCTATTACGCGCTGGCCGCGGGGTCGGTGACGCGCGAAGAGGCGCCGGGCGGGGTGCGTCGCAACATGCCGGCATCCATCCCGGTCGTGATCCTGGCGCGGTTGGCGGTCGATCAGCACTGGCAAGGACGAGGGCTCGGCCGCGCCCTCGTTCGCGACGCGATCCTGCGGGTGCTCCAGGCGGCCGAGATCATCGGCGTGCGCGCCATTCTCGTCCATGCATTGCGCGATGATGCGCGGCGCTTCTGGGAATCCTGCGGTTTTCGCCCCTCGCCCGTCGATGAGCGCATGCTGATGATCACGCCGAAGGAAGCCCGCGCCGCGCCGACGGGCCGGTGAGCCGTTCTACCAGTTCTCGCCGAAGGGGCGCAGGTCGACGAGGAAGCTCCAGGCCGAGCGCGGCTGGTGGGCGACGAAGAAGACCGTCTCGGCGATCTCGGCGGGCTTCAGGAAGAATTCGTCGGGCTTGTCCGGCAGCCGCTCGCGGGTGCGGGGCAGGTCCACGACGCCGTCGATCACGAAAAGCGCCACATGGATGCCCCTCGGGCCCCAGTGACGCGCAAGAGATTCGGCGAGCGAGCGCTGGGCGGCCTTGGCGGCGGCGAAGGCCGTCGTGCGGGGGCGGCCGCGCAGCGAGGCCGTCGCGCCGGTGACCATGATGGCGCCGCGGCCCGCCTCGAGCATCGCGGGCGCCACCGCCTGCGCGGCCGCAAGCAGGCCGAGCGCATTGACGCGCCAGGCCGCCTCCATCTCGGCGGGCGTGGTCTCCTCCGGCGGCGACCACGTGCCGCCGCCGGCGTTGTAGCAGAGGACGGAGACGGGCCCCATCTCGCGCGCGATGCGGGCGAGCGCGGCCTTGAGAGCGTCGGGATCACCGGCATCGGCCGCAAACCCCCGGGCGCTGGCAAGCTCCGCCTCATAGGCTTTCAGCTTTTCTTGCGTGCGCGCGATCATCGCGACGCGGTAGCCGCCCGCCGCAAAGCGCCGCGCCAGCGCGATCCCGATCCCGGGTCCCACCCCGACCACCGCGCATACCGGATCCGCCATCGCCCTTCTCCCCTTCAAGCGCCGCGCATCGGCGCCGGCCGCCTGCGGCCGCCACTCTAGTCCCCCGCCGCGCTGAGCGCAAAGCCGGGGCGTGCGCGCCGTCCGTGCCGGCGGGTCAGTAGTCGTAGCGCAGGGTGACGCGGATGGTCCGCCCCGGGGCGGGCAGCAGGTCCTTCAGAAAGCTCGTGTGGTAGCGGATCTCCTCGTCGAGCAGGTTGCGCGCCTCGACGAGGATGGCGATCCGCGGGTCGGCGAAGGGATGCGCGCGCCAGTGCAGCCCGAGATCGACGTAGCCCGGCGTCGGCAGCTCCTGCGCGGCGATCCGGCGCTGGTGGTTTGCGACGGTCGCCTCGATGCCGGCATCGAAGAGGCGGCCCAGATATTCGAGGGCAAGCCGCGCCTTCATCGGCGGAATGCGCGGCAGCGGCCGGCCCAGGCCGAGGTCGCGGGCGCGCACGATGTCGCCGGAAAGCTGGGCGTGCAGCGCGCGGCCCTCGCCGCGCCAGAGATCGGCCTCCAGCTCGATCTCCGCGCCGACGAGCCGCGCGGGCGTGGCGGCGAACTGCACGACCGGCAGATCGTCCTCGACGGTGCCCGTCAGCCGCTCGGCGATGAAATCCTTGTACCGGTAGTAGAAGACGTTGACGCTGCCGGTGACGCGTCCGGTGATGCGCTTGAGCGAGAGCTCGCCGCCGCGCGCCGTCTCCTCGCCGAGGGTGACATCGCCGCGCTCGAAGGTGAAGGTGGCCAGATGCGGGCCGTCCGAGAAGAGCTCTTCGGGCGTCGGCGCGCGCTCGACGCGGAAGGCGTTGAGCCCCGCGTGCCAGCCGTTGCCAAGCTCGATGAGCGCTCCGCCCGAGACCGACAGGCCGGTGAAATGCCGCAGCACCCCGAGCGCCGGCGCGCGGCTTTCCTGCCGGTCCAGCCGGATGCCGCCCTCGAGCGTCAGGCGCGCCAGGGCCCGGAGCCGCTCGAAAAGATAGAGGCCCCATTGCCGGGTCTTCGTCGGCGGCACGAAGGCCTCCTCGCCGGTGGCGGAAAAATCCCGCTTGCGGATCTGGAGGCCGAAGGAGCCTTCGAGGGCGCCGATCGGCTCATGCACGAAGTCGAGGCGTCCTTCGTAGCCCTCGTTGGCGAAGCGCGTTCCCACGACGCCGTCTTCGATCTCGGCCTGGTCGTAGTCGCCCCAGGCGAAGCGGAGATCCGCGCGGGCGATGCCCGGCAGGGGATTCGCGCGCCCTCCCAGCACGTCGACGCGCTGCTGGGAGCTGTCGATGCGCACGCCGGGTTCCTCGCCTTCCAGCGCCACGGGGATGCCGTAATTGTTCTCGTTGTTCGTGAAGGCGGCGCCGACGAAGCCGGCCTCATCCACCCAGGACAGGCCGGCGCCGGCGCTCCAGTTGCGCTGATCCGAATTTATGGCGCGTCCGCGCGGTTCCTCGGCGATCGGGCGCGGGTCGAGGGCGCGCAGACGCCGGCTGCGCAGGAAGCCGGGCACCTCGTAATCCCCGGTGTCGCGGAAGAAGCCCTGGGCATGGGCGACGAGATGGCTTCCGAGGCCGACGGTGAGCGCGCCCGAAGGCGAGACCAGATCGTCATCGCTGCCGTAGACGAAGCGGGCGAAGCCTTCCGCAGCTTTCCCGGGGGTCTCGCGCGGCACGCGGTCGTCGATCATGTTGACGACGCCGGCGATGGCGTTGGCGCCGTAGATCAGGGAGGCGGGGCCGCGCACCACCTCGATGCGGTCGACGGTGGCGACATCGCCCGCCACCGCATGGTCCGGGCTGGTGGTGGACGCATCGATGGTATCAAGGCCGTTCACCAGCACGCGCATGCGGTCGCCCGCCAGCCCGCGGATCACCGGCCGGCTCGCCCCCGCGCCGAAGAACGTCTGGGAGATGCCGGGCAGGGCCTTCAGGGTTTCGCCGAGGGTGGGCGCGAGCGCCTGCTGGAGCTCCTCGTCGGAGACGACGGATGTGCCCTGCAGAGCCTCCGCGCGGCGCGTGGCCAGCGGATTGGCGGTGACCACGATCTCCTCGATGGGCCCGTGGGCGTGCTCGTGCTGCTGTGCGTCGGCCGCCGCCGGCAGCGGAGCGGCGGCCAACAGCATCAGGACCATGAGCGAAGCGCCGCCGCCTCTCATTTGAGTCACCTCCTCGTCTCCCGTCATGACGCCCCTGGGCCGCATGCGCAGGCCCCCATCTCCGCGAGGAGCTCCGCAGGCGCGCAGGTCACGGGTGCCGCAGACCCGGCGCCCGCCACGTGCAGACGGGCTCTAGGCTGGCACCGCACGCTGCGCAAGGAGGGATCGGTGCCGATCCGACGATGGTTTGGGCGGCCGGATTGCCGGTTCAGCCGCGCTCATCAAGCGGCACATAGTCGCGCCGGGTGGGGCCGGTGTAGAGCTGGCGCGGCCGGCCGATCTTCTGCTCGGGATCCTCGATCATCTCATTCCACTGGGCGACCCAGCCGACCGTGCGCGCGATCGCGAACAGCACGGTGAACATCGAGGTCGGGAAGCCCATCGCCGAGAGGATGATGCCCGAGTAGAAGTCGACATTGGGATAGAGCTTGCGCTCGATGAAATATTCGTCGTTCAGCGCGATCCGCTCGAGCTCGCGGGCGACGTCGAAGAGCGGATTGTCGACCTTGAGCTCGTCGAGAACCTCGTGCGCCATCCTGCGCAGCACCTTCGCGCGCGGATCGTAGTTCTTGTAGACGCGGTGGCCGAAGCCCATCAGCCGGAAGGGATCGTTCTTGTCCTTGGCGCGGGCGATGTACTCGGGAATGCGCTCGGGCGTGCCGATCTCCAACAGCATGTTGAGCGCCGCCTCGTTCGCGCCGCCGTGCGCCGGGCCCCACAGCGATGCGCAGCCGGCCGCGATGCAGGCGAAGGGGTTCGCCCCAGACGAGCCCGCCAGCCGGACCGTCGAGGTGGACGCGTTCTGCTCGTGGTCGGCATGCAGGATGAAGATCATGTCCATCGCCCGCTCGAGCACCGGATTGACGTGGTAGGGCTCGCAGGGCACGGCGAACATCATGTGGAGGAAATTGGCGGAATAGGAGAGGTCGTTGCGCGGATAGATGAAGGGCTGGCCGATCGAATATTTGTAGGCCATGGCCGCGATCGTCGGCATCTTCGCGATCAGCCGGTAGCTCGCGATCAGCCGCTGGTGCGGATCGGTGATGTCGATGCTGTCGTGGTAGAAGGCGGCGAGCGCGCCGACCACCCCCACCATCACCGCCATCGGGTGCGCGTCGCGGCGGAAGCCCCGGTAGAAGAACGAGATCTGCTCGTGCACCATCGTGTGGTAGGTCACGTCGTGCACGAACTGCGCCTTCTGTTTCGCGTTCGGCAGCTCGCCGAACAGCAGCAGATAGGCGACCTCCATGAAGTCGCTGTGCTCGGCCAGCTGCTCGATCGGATAGCCGCGGTAGAGCAGCTCTCCCTTCTCGCCGTCGATGTAGGTGATCTTCGACTCGCAGCTCGCCGTCGCCGTATAGCCCGGGTCATAGGTGAACATGCCGGTCTGCTTGTAGAGGGAGCGGATGTCGATCACGCTGGGGCCCAGCGTGCCATCCAGCACGGGCAGGCTCGCCTCGCGCCCGTCGGGCGTCCTGAGCTGAGCGGTCTTGCCCGTCCGGCTGTCCGTGCGATTGGCCATGGCATGCTCCTTTTTTCTGCGTCCGTCATTCCTGGTCCGCGCGGCGGCCGGGCGCATCCGGCCGCGAACCGGCCTGCGTGACATCGGCGATCCGGGCCAGCGCCTCGTCCTTGCCGAGGACGGCGAGCACCTCGAAGATCCCGGGCGACACCCGCCTGCCGGTGAGCGCGACCCTGAGCGGCTGGGCGATCGCCTTGAGCCGCAGCCCGGCCCTTTCCACGAACGCGTTGACGACGCGCTCCAGCGTCGTCTCGTCCCATGCGGCGGGATCGACGGCCGCCAGCTCCCCGGCCAGCTCCCGCAGATGACGGCGTGCTTCATCCGTCAGCAGGCCGGCCGCGTCGGCGGCGATCGGGATCGGCCGCGCAGTATAGAGGAAAGCGGCGCTTTCCGCCAGATCCTTCAAGGTCTTGGCGCGCGCCTTGAGCCCGGGCATGGCGGCGCGCAGGCGCGCGACCTCCTCTTCGGTCAGGGCGCGCCCGGCCTGACGCGTGAAGAAGGGCATGGCCCGGCGCAACAGCTCGTCGTCGTCGAGCGCACGCAGGTAGTGGGCGTTGAATGCGTCGAGCTTCTGAAAATCGAAACGCGCCGGGCCCTTGCCGATGTCCTCGAGCGCGAAGATCTTCGCCGCCTCCTCGGTGGAGATGATTTCGATGTCCCCGTGCCCCCACCCGAGGCGAAGCAGGTAATTGCGCAGCGCCTCCGGCAGGTAGCCCATGTCGCGATAGGCTTCGATGCCGAGTGCGCCGTGGCGCTTGGACAGCTTCCTGCCGTCCGGGCCGTGGATCAGCGGGATGTGGGCGTAGATCGGCGGCTCCCAGCCCATGGCGTGGAAGATCTGGATTTGGCGGAAGGCGTTGGTGAGGTGGTCGTCGCCGCGGATGACATGGGTGATTCCCATGTCGTGGTCGTCCACCACCACCGCCAGCATGTAGGTGGGCGTGCCGTCCGAACGCAGCAGGACCATGTCATCAAGCTCGGCATTGGCGACCCGGACCGTGCCCTGGACGCGATCCTCGATGACGGTCTCGCCTTCCCGCGGGGCCTTCAGCCGGATGACGAAGGGCCGGTCATCGGGATGGTCCGCCGGATCGGCGTCCCGCCACGGGCTTTCGAAGCGCCAGGGGCGCCCCTCGCGCCGTGCGGCTTCGCGGGCGGCGGCCAGCTCTTCGGGTGTGACGAAGCATTTGTAGGCCATGCCGCGCGCAAGCAGCTCGAAGGCCACCTCCCGATGCCGCTCCGCGCGCGCGAACTGCGAGACGGGCTCGCCGTCCCAGTGGATGCCGAGCCAGGTGAGCCCGTCGATGATCGCCGCCACCGCCTCGGGTGTGGAGCGCTCGCGGTCCGTGTCCTCGATCCGGAGCAGGAAGCGGCCGCCGTGCCGGCGCGCGAACAGATAGTTGAAGAGGGCCGTGCGCGCCCCGCCGATGTGCAGGAACCCGGTGGGCGAGGGGGCGAAGCGCGTGACCACATCCGTTTTCGCGTTGTCCGCCATCTCGAGCGATCCGATCCATCCGGTCCCCGCATGCCCGCGCGGGCTTTTCCCCTGAAGGCGGGGCTGCCGTCAAGGCCCGCTCCCGGCTGGACGGGCCGGCCCGCCCGGCGGTAGGGTGCCGCACCGGCGGGCGGGGAGGAGGGCCGTGCGGGGGCCGTTCATCGGCGGTGCAGGACCGAAACCGTTCGACGCGCGGATGCTGCGCATCCTGCGCATTCGTCTGCTCACCGCGCTCGACCCGGCCCGCCTGCGCGAGGCCGTCGCGGAGGAGCGCGACCGCCTCGTGCTCTGGGCGCCCGTCCTGCTGGCTGCGGGGATCGCGCTCTACTACGCGCTGCCGGCGGAGCCGCCGCCGGCGCTGCTGCTTGCCGCCGCCCTGCCGCTCGTCGCCTGGTGGGGAGGCTGGCCGCGCCGCGCGCCGCTTGCGCGGCTTGCGCTGGTCCTCCTGTTCGCGGGTTTTGCGGCGGCGAAGCTGCAGGTCGAGCGGCTTGCGACCCCCGTGCTCGAGCGGCCCGCCACGGCCACGGTGCTGGGGCGCGTCGCCGCCGTCGAGCCGGGCGTGCATGGCCCGCGGCTGGACATCGTCGCCTGTCGGCGCCGGCCGCTCCTGTGGGGCGCGCCGGTACGCCGCGTCCGCCTCGTGGTGCGCACGCCGGCTCCGGAGCTGGTGGTGGGCGATGTCGTGCGCGTGTTCGCGTCGCTGGCGCCGCCGGGGATGCCGCGCATTCCGGGCGGTTTCGATCCGGGGCGGCGCGCCTGGCTTGCCGGGATCGGCGCGAGCGGTCATGCGCTTGCACCTGTCTACCGCTACGGGCAGCCGCCCGCCGGCTGCGCGCCCGCGGCCGGCGCGCTCGCCGCCGTTCTCCACGAGCTGCGGCGGGCCATGAGCCGCGTCCGGCTGCAAATTGCGGCGCGGGTGCGCGCGGTGCTGCCGGCGCGCGAGGCGGGGCTTGCGGTCGCGCTGCTCACGGGCCAGCGCGGCTATCTGGATGACGCCGATGTCGCGGCGATGCGCGACGCGGGGCTCGCGCATCTGCTCGCGATCTCGGGCCTGCATCTGGGACTGGTCGCCGCCGGCGTCTTCTGGCTCGTGCGGCTCATGTTGGCACTGTGGCCGCGCCATGCGGAGAGCCGGGACGGCAAGCGTCCCGCGGCCGCCGCGGCGCTTGTCGCCATCACCGGCTATCTGCTGGTCTCCGGCGCTTCGATCGCGACCGAGCGGGCCTTCATCATGACGGGGCTCGCGCTGGTGGCCGTGATGCTGCGGCGCGATCCCTTCTCGCTCAGGCTGCTCGCGTTCGCGGCGACCGTGATGCTGCTGCGGCGGCCCTCGGATCTGCTCGAGCCGGGGTTCCAGATGTCGTATCTCGCGGTCGCGGCGCTGATCGGGGTCTACGAGGCGCTGCGGGCGCACCGGATCTCCCTGGGCGCCGGTGCGGGCGGCGTGCGGCGCCTTTTCCGCTATCTGGCCGCGGTGCTCGTGACGACGGCGGTCGCCGAGGCCGCGATCGCGCCGGCCGCGATCCAGCATTTCGGCGCGATCGCCCGCTACGGACTCATCGCCAATCTCGTCGCCGTTCCCGTCACCGCCTTCGTCGTGATGCCGGCGGGGCTTGCGGCGCTGCTTCTCATGCCGCTCGGCCTCGAGAATCCTGCGCTGCGGGTAATGGGCCACGGCGCGCGCCTCGTCCTCGAGACGGCGCAGGGCGTCGCCGCCCTGCCCGGGGCGGTCTGGCATCTGCCGCTCTATCCGGCGGCGGCGCTGATCTGGCTCGTCGTGGCGCTGGCCGCCCTCGTGATCTGGCGCGCGCCGCTCATGAAGCTTTCCGCGCTGGCGCCCGCTCTCGTCGCTGCCGTCATCATCGCGCGCACGCCGCCGCCCGACATTCTCATCGGCGCCGGCGGACGGCTGATCGCCGTGCGCGAGGACGCAAGGCTGTGGGTCAACAGCCGCGCCGCGGAGCGCGGCAGCCGGCTCGCCTGGCAGGAGGCGCTCGGGATCCCGCAGGCGCTGCGCATCGATCGCGCGCGGGCCGACGACGGCCGCCGCCTCGTGCCGCCGCTCACTTGTGGGAG
Source organism: Rhodothalassiaceae bacterium (assembly GCA_026004935.1). Taxonomy (NCBI): domain Bacteria; kingdom Pseudomonadati; phylum Pseudomonadota; class Alphaproteobacteria; order Rhodothalassiales; family Rhodothalassiaceae; species Rhodothalassiaceae bacterium. The sequence continues at coordinate 2,595,475 of BPKC01000001.1, read as the reverse complement.
AGGCCTGTGCGTGGCCGAGATCGCGACCGCGACGGGGCCGGTGCGCGTCGCGCTCGCGACCGGCCCCGCGACGGCGCCCGAGGCGGCGTTCTGCCGCAGCCTCGACCTTCTTGTGCTGGGGCCAGGCGCCCGCGACGCCGCGGGCATCTGCCCCGGCGCGGCCTGGCGGATCACCGCGGACCGGCTCGCCCGCGAGGGGGCGCACGCCGTCTTCGTGGACCGGCGCACGGGCCGCCTGCGGGTGCTCACCGTCCGCGCCACCCGCGGCGCGCGCCCGTGGAGCCGGTAGGCGGGCGGTCTTTCGCCGGGCTTCTTCTTCGGCTAAGCAGGGTCAACGAGGCCGCTCCGGAAGAAAGCCGTCGAAGCCCCATGGCGCGCCCACGCACGGTCTTCATCTGCCAGTCCTGCGGTGGCGAGACGCTCAAGTGGCAGGGGCGCTGCCCCCACTGCGGGTCCTGGAACACGCTCGCGGAAGAGCGCGCGGCGCCCGCGCCCGCAGGCGGGCGGCGCGCCGTGCCGGGCCGGGCGCTCGCCTTCGAGACGTTGTCCGGTCCCGACGTCCGGCCGCCGCGGCGCCTGACGGGGATTTCCGAGCTCGACCGCACGCTGGGCGGGGGGCTGGTTCCCGGCTCGGTCGTGCTGCTGGGCGGCGATCCGGGGATCGGCAAGTCGACGCTGGTGCTCCAGGCGCTGGCCCGCATGGCGGCAGCGGGCGCGCGCACGCTTTACGTCACCGGCGAGGAGTCCCCCGCCCAGATCCGCATGCGCGCCGAGCGCCTTGGTGTTACCGACAGTCCCGTGGCGCTGCTGGCCGCCACCGAGGTGGGCGACATTCTCGCAAGCTGGCGCGAATCGGACGGTTTCGATGCGATCTGCATCGACTCCGTGCAGACGCTGCATCTGCCGGAGATCGAGTCGGCGCCGGGCACGGTGACCCAATTGCGCGCCGCCGCCGATCTGCTCATCCGCGAGGCGAAGGCGCGCGGCACCGCGCTGCTGCTCATCGGCCATGTGACGAAGGACGGTCAGCTCGCGGGGCCGCGGGTGCTCGAGCACATGGTCGACGTGGTTCTCTACTTCGAGGGCGAGCGCGGCCACGAATACCGCATCCTGCGCGCCGTCAAGAACCGCTTCGGGGCGACGGACGAGATCGGCGTCTTCGAGATGACGGCGGCGGGGCTCGCCGAGGTCTCGAACCCCTCGCGGCTGTTCCTGCCGCACGGCGAGGCGGCCGCACCGGGCACCGTGGTGTTCGCCGGCATGGAGGGCTCGCGCGCACTGCTGTGCGAGATCCAGGCGCTCGTCGCCGACGCCAATCCGGGCAGCCCCCGCCGCGCCGTGGTGGGCTGGGACGCGGCGCGGCTTGCGATGGTGCTCGCCGTCCTCGACGCCCGGGCGGGCCTCGGCTTTTCCCGCTACGACGTCTATCTCAACGTCGCGGGCGGCCTGAAGATCCGGGACCCGGCGGCGGATCTCGCGGCGGCGGCTGCGCTGGTCTCGGCGCTGACCGGCGAGGCGCTCGCCACCTCGCCCGTCGTCTTCGGGGAGCTGGCGCTGACCGGCGAAATCCGGGCGGTGGCCCATCGCGAGGCGCGGCTCAAGGAGGCGGCCAAGCTCGGCTTCCGCCAAGCGCTTTGTCCGGTCGTGAGCGGGGCCGGCCGGAGCACGGCGGTGGAGGGCATCTCCGTGCGCGCGCTCAGGGACGTGAAGGATCTCGTGGCGCTGTTCGTGCGCCGGCCGGGCGCTCGGCGGCACGCCGCGCAGGCGGGACGGGAGGAAGCGACATGATGTCCGCGTTCGACGTTCTGGTGGCGCTTGTGCTCGCCGTCTCCGTGCTCATCGCCTTCACCCGCGGCGTGACGGCGATGCTGCTCTCGCTCCTGGCCTGGGGTGGCGCGGTGGCGGCGACGCTGCTGCTGTGGAATCCGGCCGCGCGCCTGCTCGCACCCGTCGTCACCGACCCCCGGCTTGCGGATTTTCTTGCCGGACCGCTCGTCTTCGTCGCGACCCTGGTGCTGCTCAAGATCCTCGCCCATCTGACGGCGAAATCGGTGCGCGAGGGTCCGGTCGGCTTTCTCGACCGTTCGCTGGGGGCGCTGTTCGGTCTCGTGCTGGGGCTCGTGGGTCTCTCGCTCGGCTATCTCTTGGTGGACGGCTACTTCTGGCGCGGCGATCTGCCGCGGACCGTGCGCGAAGCGCGCACGCGCCCGATCATCGCATACGGCGCGGCGATGCTGGCGGAGATGGGACCCGACTTCCTGAAGAAGGCCGCGCGCGAGCCCCCGCAGCTCAAGCTCCCGAAGGGCCGCGAGCTGGGCGAGGGCGCGCGGCGTCTGATGGATGCGACCGGCTACCGGCCCGAGGATGCGAAGGCCCTCGAGGGGCTCATCGAGCAGACGGAACGCGGGTCCGCCGATAACGAGGGCGACAGGCGCAAGGAGCGGCCCCCGCGCTAAGGACGGCGCCGACGGTTCTTGCGCGGCCCCGGGCGGGAGGGGCATTTGACGCTGGCCAAGCGCGGCCCGATCGCCTATATGGGCGGCGCGCGCCGCATCGGATCCGTGCCGATCGGCGAACGCGCGGCCGGGGCGGTTCAAGAGGCCCGGAGCAGATCGGCGGTCCGCATCAGCCATGACCGAAGAGCGACATCTTCCGCCCATGAAGCGCCCGCTCGTCACCCACCCTCATGCCGATGACGACCGGCTGCGCGAGGAGTGCGGGATCTTCGGCATCTTCGGCACCGGCGACGCCGCGGCCCACACGGCGCTCGGCCTGCACGCGCTCCAGCATCGCGGCCAGGAGGCGGCCGGCATCACGGCCTTCGACGGCAAGAGGTTCCACACCGAGCGCGCGCTCGGGCTCGTCGGCGACCACTTTACCCGCGCCGACATCCTGGAACGGCTGAAGGGCCATGCCGCGATCGGTCACGTCCGCTATTCGACCACCGGCGAGACGGTGATGCGCAACGTGCAGCCGCTGTTCGCCGATCTGGCGACCACCGGCTTCGCCATCGCTCACAACGGCAATCTGACGAACGCGATGGTGCTGCGGCGCGAGCTCGTGCGCGAGGGTGCGATCTTCCAGTCCACGACGGATACCGAGGTGATCCTGCATCTCGTCGCCACCTCGCGCTTCCCGACCCTGCTCGACAAGATGATCGACGCGCTGCGGCAGGTGGAAGGCGCCTATTCCCTGGTCGCCCTGTGGAAGGGCGGGCTGATCGGTCTGCGCGACCCCCATGGCGTGCGGCCCCTGGTGCTGGGGCGCCTGGGGGACGCCTGGGTGCTGGCGTCCGAGACCTGTGCGCTCGACATCATCGGGGCCGAATACCTGCGCGACGTGGAGCCCGGCGAGATCGTCGCCATCGACGCCCAGGGCGTCGTCTCCCACAAGCCCTTCCCGCGGATCGCGCCGCGCCCGTGCATCTTCGAGCATGTCTATTTCGCGCGGCCCGACAGCTGGCTCGACGGGATGTCGGTCTATGCCGTGCGCAAGCGGATCGGGGCGGAGCTCGCCCGCGAGGCGCCGGTGGATGCCGACATCGTGGTGCCCGTGCCCGACTCGGGCGTGCCGGCCGCGATCGGCTACGCCGAGGCCTCGGGCCTTCCCTTCGAGCTCGGGATCATCCGCAACCACTATGTCGGCCGCACCTTCATCGAGCCGGCCGACCACATCCGCCATCTCGGCGTGAAGCTGAAGCACAACGCCAACCGCTGGTACATCGCGGGCAAGAGGGTGGTGCTGGTGGATGATTCGATCGTGCGCGGGACGACCTCGCTCAAGATCGTCGACATGGTCCGCCAGGCGGGTGCAAAGGAGGTGCACATGCGCATCGCAAGCCCGCCGACGCGGTTTTCCTGCTTCTACGGCGTGGACACGCCCGAGCGCGACAAGCTGCTGGCCGCGCGCATGTCGGTGGAGGAGATGCGGCGGTTCATCCACGCGGACTCGCTCGCCTTCCTGTCGATCGACGGGCTCTACCGCGCCTGCAATGTCGAGGCGGGGCGTGACGCCGGCCGTCCGGCGTTCTGCGACGCCTGCTTTACCGGCGACTATCCGATCCGTCTGACCGACGTGGAGGAGCGCGAACGCCGCGGGGCGCAGCTGCCGCTGCTGTCGGCCGCGGGCGAGTGAGCGCGGCCATGGCGGGCGGAACCGGCGGGAACGGATCCGGCGGCGGGCGGCTTGCGGGGCGCATCGTCTTGGTGACCGGCGCCTCGCGCGGGATCGGACGGGCGGTGGCGAAGGCGGTGGCAGCAGAGGGCGCGCATGTGATCGCCATCGCGCGGCCGCGGAGCGTGGGGGCGCTGGAATCCCTGGATGACGAAATCCGCGCGCTCGGCGGCTCGGCGACGCTGACCCCCTTCGATCTTGCCGATGGCGAGGCCATCGATCGGCTGGGGGCCGCGATCTACGAGCGCTGGGGCCGGCTCGACGCGCTGATCGGCAATGCCGGCCGCCTCGGCGTGCTCTCGCCCGTCACCCACATCGATCCGAAGGAGTGGGAGCGGACCTTCGCCATCAATGTGCACGCCAATTTCCGTCTGATCCGCTCCCTCGATCCGCTGCTGCGCCAGGCGGAGGACGGACGGGCCGTCTTCGTGACCTCGGGAGCCGCGCGGCGCCACAAGGCCTATTGGGGGCTTTATGCCGCCAGCAAGGCCGCACTCGAGACGCTGGTGCTGACCTGGGCGGCCGAATGCCGGCTGTCGGGCGTGAAGGTCAATCTCGTCAACCCCGGCCCGGTCCGCACCGCCATGCGTGCGCAGGCCTATCCGGGCGAGGATCCCGAGACTCTGCCGGCGCCGGAGGATGTGGCGCCCCTGTTCGTCGAGCTGCTTGATGCGCGTTGCCGGCTCCACGGCGCGCGGGTCGATTTCGCGGAGTGGCGGCCCGGCGCGCTGCTGGGCGCCGACGACGTGCCGGCCTCCTGAGGCTTGCCTGCCCGGAGCGACCGGGAAGGGCGTCTTCATTCCCTTGCATCGACGTCGGCTCCGCGGCGGGTCGTGTGCGCTCGACCGCGCCATCCGGCCGCTGGTGGCCACCGCTGCGGCGCACGAGATGAGGCCGCCGCCCGCTGGACCCGCCGGTCGAGCCGGCGGGTGACACAGAGAGGGCGCCGGCGGATGACGACGTAGCCGGCCGGAAAGTGCGACCGTGCGACGGACTCCGGGCGCGGCCCTGATGACAGTCGACTGATGACTGATAACCGATCACCGATGACTGCTACGTCGTTCGCCGGCTCGACCGGCGAACCCAGCCGACGCCGGCGCCCTCCCCGCGCCGGTGATTGGCCCTCCCGCTTGCTGGATCCGCCGATCAAGTCGGCGGATGACGAAGAGAGGGGGGCGGCGGATGACGAAGAGAGGGGGCGGCCGATGACGCGAGAGCGAAGGCGCGAGCATCGGGATCGGCGGGAGACGATGGGTGGTGCGCAGCGGCTGAGACGAGGAGGGCAGGAAACGGACGCGCTCGCGTCGGCGAACGACGGGAAGAGCCCAATGGACCTAGGGAGGCCTGAGCGGGCGTGATGCGCCGCAGCGGGGAAGCGGAGACGCTGACCGGCGCCTATCGCTCCCGCGCGACGCCGGCGCGCTTTTCGTAGGTGCGCAGCCCCGCCATGCCGAGCATGGCGAGCACGAGCTCCATCAGCCGGTCGCTTTCGACCTCGGGGATCGGCGTGCCGGGCGCCCAGATCGCCACCGCCCATTCCGCCACATGCTGCCCCAGAAAGGCCCAGGCGATCGCCACCCCGCACACCCAGCCGATGAAGGGCCGCCAGCCGGCCACGAACAGGCTCTTGTGCGCCGCCTCCTGCCGGTTCACGGCGATCTGCGCCATGTCCAGCTGGAACAGCTGGCCCTGGATCTCGGCCTTGAGCTTGCGTTTGAGGTCCGTGTCGCCCACGAGGTCGTCGATGGGCTTGGCGATCGCCTGGATGATGTCGGAGATGACGGGGATGCCCATGGTTCAGCTCCCGATGCGGGTTGCGATGGCGAGTGCCGCGGCCGCATCCACGGCCTCCTGCGGCAGCAGCGCGACAAGCCTGTTCTGCCAGCCGCGCGCGAAGACGCCCTGGGCGGGATCGGCCGCGATCAGCCGCTCGAGATCCAGTGCGCGCAGCAGCAGCAGGAGCGCCGCGGCCCGCGGGCCGAGCCGCGCGGCAAGCCGCCCGGCCGCGGCGATGGTGCGCGGGCCGATGATGCCGTCGATGCCGCCGACGTCGCCCGCCGCTGCGGCCAGCAGCCGCTGCAGCAGCCGGATGGCGCGCACGCGACCCATGTGCACCGCCGCATCCAGCATCACCTCCTGAAGCGCGCTCGGCAGGCGGTCGATCCCGGGCTCCGCGAAGAAGCGGGCGCGATAGATCGCCCGCGCCTCGTCGGCCTCGAGCCGCGCGACCTCGTCAGGCCCCACCGGCCGGCCGCGCCAGGCGGACAGGGTCGCTCGGGTGATGCCGTATTTCGTGGGACCGCCCCGGTCCGCCGCATGCGCCACATAGCCGCCCTCGCGGGCGAGGAGGGAGTCGAGCAGCGCATCCAGGCGACGCCGTGCCTCCGCCATGTCGCGGGATCCTTCAGACGTCCGTGCGCGGCGGGCGGGCGAGGCGGAAGAACCAGCGCCGCCGGCCGCCGGGGAGCCGCCGCTCCCGGCCGATGATCGCAAGCCCCCTGGCGCGCAGATCGCGGATGCGGCGATTCACGTCGGGCACGCCGGTGCGCAGGAGGATGTCGCGCACCGCATGGAAGGCCCCATCCGCAAGCACGTTCAGGATCCGTGCGTCGCCATCGGATTCTTCCATGTCATGGGCCATTTTGCGCAATCCTGATCACGAGACGAACCGTTCTGGCAAATTCATGCCATGAGAACACCAATTTGTCAATATTCCGAACTCATTTTGCCAATTTGGCACATAGCATGGAGCGACGGGGATTGGCGGGCGTTTCGGGCGTCCGGGGCCGGGCGGCCTCGGGGGCGCGCGCGGTTCGTGCCGGGCGAAGGGCGGCTTGCCAGCCCGTTGACCGGATGGCGGGCGGATGCCTAGTGTGGCGCCGCCCGCGGGCCGTCCCGGCGGCGGTGGCGGGGCGCGTGGAAGCAGGAAGGGCGGGGTGCAGGGCCATGAATCCCCTGGCGGTGATCGGGCGGATCACGCTGGCGGCGCTGGCGGCCGTCGGCCGGCTCGCGCTGTTCGCGGGCGAGGCCGTGAGCCACGTGGTGCGCCCGCCCTTCTACCCGCGCAACCTGATGCGGCAGATGGTCTCGATCGGCTATTTCTCGCTGCCGGTCGTGGGCCTGACCGCCCTGTTCACGGGGGCTGCGCTCGCCGAGCAGATCTACGTCGGCTCCTCGCGCTTCAATGCCGAGAGCACGATGGCGGCCGTCGTGGTGATCGCGATCGTGCGCGAGCTCGGGCCCGTGCTCGGCGGGCTGATGGTGGCCGGTCGCGTCTCCAGCGCGATGGCCGCCGAGATCGGCACCATGCGGGTGACCGAGCAGATCGATGCGCTGTTCACGCTGTCAACCGATCCCATCAAGTATCTGGTGGTGCCGCGGCTGGTGGCGGGCGTCGTGACCCTGCCGCTGCTCGTGATCGTCGCCAACATCATCGGCGTCTTCGGCGGCTTTCTCGTCGCCACCCAGCAGCTCGGATTCAATCCGGGCAACTATCTGCAGGTCACGGTGAACTACCTGGAGGCCTCCGACGTCGCCTCCTCGCTGGTCAAGGCGGCGGTCTTCGGCTTCATCGTCGCGCTGATGGGCTGCTTTCACGGCTACCACTCGAGCGGCGGCGCCCAGGGGGTGGGCCGCGCGACGACGAACGCCGTGGTCTCCGCCTTCATTTTGATCCTCTTCGCCAATCTGGTGATCACCGTGCTGGTCTTCGGGGTGGATGCGGTGAAATGACCGGGCCGGGCAGCGAGCAGGACGGGCCGATGATCCGCCTCGTCGGGGTGCGCAAGCGCTTCGGCGCGAAGGTCGTGCTCGACGGCATCGATCTCGAGATCGCGCGCGGCGAGAGCCTCGTCGTCATCGGCGGCTCGGGGACCGGCAAGTCGGTGCTGCTCAAATGCATTCTCGGCCTGCTGCGGCCCGAGGAGGGACGGATCTTCATCGCGGGCGAGGAGACGACCCGGCTTGGCGCGCGCGCGCGCCGCGCGGTGATGGCGCGCATCGGCATGCTGTTCCAGGGCGCGGCGCTGTTCGATTCGCTGCCCGTGTGGGAAAACGTCGCCTTCCGGCTGATCGAGGTGGAGCGGATGCCGCGCCGCAGGGCGCGCGAGGTGGCGATCGAGAAGCTCGCCCGCGTCGGCCTCGGCCCCGATGTCGCCGATCTCTACCCGGCCGAGCTCTCGGGCGGCATGAAGAAGCGCGTCGGGCTTGCGCGCGCGATCGCGACCGAGCCGGAGATCATCTTCTTCGACGAGCCGACGACGGGTCTCGATCCCATCATGGCGGGCGTCATCAACGAGCTCATCGTCGAGCAGGTGGAGCGGCTGGGCGCCACCACCATCACCATCACCCACGACATGACGAGCGCCCGGCGCATCGCCGACCGCATCGCGATGCTCCACGCCGGCCGGATCATCTGGCAGGGGCCGGTGGACGAGGTGGACCGCTCCGGCAATCCCCATGTGGACCAGTTCATCCACGGCCGGCCCGAAGGCCCCATCCGCATGGCCGTGCGCGCGGAATAGAGGCGGCGCCCGCAGGCCGCCGGCTCAGCACCAGGTCCGCCCGCCGTCCAGCGAAAAGATCGATCTGAAGGCCGCAAAGCGGACCCTGCCCTCGGCGTCGGTGAGCGGCACGTGTACCGCAATGTAGTCCACATGGGGCCTGGCCAGGGGGCCCAGATTGCCGGCATCAAGCCGGGGACGGCCCTCGCGGAAGAGTGGCGTCCAGAGCTGCGCGACGAAGCCCGGCGGGCGGCGGAACAGCCGGGCGACGCTCATCCCGCGGATCTCGGCGCCGATGAAGTCCACGAGCCGCGTGCCCGCCAGCCGGATGACGACGTCGAGAGCGCCATCGTCACCGTTCTCCACCGTCTCCGCCAGCCCGACATAGCCGAGATGCGCGCGCATCACCTGCGGGCCGAACTCGTTCTTGCACGGCAGACGGCCCAGCGCCGCGACGCGATCGAGATAGAGATCGAAGAAATCGCGCAGAGCCGGCCGGGACAGGCCCGCGCGGAACGCCTCGAGCTCCGGCGAATCGTCAAGCGTGGTGCCGTTCAGGCCGAGCAGGGATGGTCCATAGGTCACGCCGGACAGATCGATGGGCAGAAACTGGGCTGGTTTCATGAAAGGCCGTCATCCTCGCCGCTGTTGTCATCGGTTGTCCTCCTCCACGGCCCTTCCCCATCTCGTCGCGCCTCATAGGAAACGGCGGCCGGGAAAGGCAAGGGGGCGCAGGCGAACGTTCGGCGGGATTCCCGCGACAATCCGTCTCATGACGCCCGGGCGGGCCGGCGCAAGGCACCCGGGCGGTCTCGCAAGTCCGCATGCGCCGGCTGCGATCTGCGGCCCGGCCGGTTGCCGGTAGAACTGGGAATTCATGAAGACTGGGAATGCATGAAGGTTCGTGAAGGAAGGTGGATGCCCCGGGAGGATTCGAACCTCCACTAACGGAACCAGAATCCGCTGTCCTACCATTAGACGACGGGGCACCACGGCTCCGCGCCGAAGTGGAGCGGGCGCGACATAGCCGAATCGTCCATCCCTGTCAATCGCGGCCCGGCCCGCTTGCGGGCGCCGCGCCGGCGGGTTATCCCGCCTGCGGATGCGTCGGGCGGACGCCGGTGAAGGAAGGAAGACGCATGACGAGAGCACTTCTGTTTCCGGGACAGGGCAGCCAGCACGTCGGCATGGGCCGTGCGCTCGCCGAGGCCTTCCCGCCGGCGCGGGAGGTGTTCGAGGAGGTGGACGAGGCGCTGCATGATCATCTCTCGCGCCTGATGTTCGAGGGACCCGAGGACGAGCTGACGCTCACCCGCAACGCCCAGCCGGCTCTGCTTGCCGTGTCGATGGCGATCATCCGCACGCTCGAATCGGACGGGCATCGGGTGCCCCGGATCGCCTCCTTCGTGGCGGGGCATTCGCTCGGCGAGTACTCCGCGCTGACGGCCGCGGGCTGCTTTGCGCTTGCCGATGCGGCGCGCCTCGTGCGGCTGCGCGGCGAGGCGATGCAGGAGGCGGTGCCGGTGGGCGCCGGCGCGATGGCCGCGGTGCTCGGCCTCGACATCGACGCGGTCCGCGAGATCGCGCGCGCCGCGAGCACGGACGCCGAGATCTGCGTGGTGGCGAATGACAACGCCCCCGGCCAGGTCGTCGTCTCGGGACACGCGCCGGCGGTCGAGCGCGCGGTCGAGCTCGCGAAGGAGAGGGGTGCGAAGCGCAGCGTGTTCCTGCCGGTCAGCGCCCCCTTCCACTCCCCGCTCATGGCGCCGGCGGCCGAGCGCATGCGCGCGGCGCTCGCCGAGGTTCCCATGGCGGCGCCCTGCGTGCCCGTCGTCACCAATGTCACGGCGTCCCCCGAGCGTGATCCCGAGGCCCTGCGCGGTCTTCTCGTCGAGCAGGTGACGGCGCCGGTGCGCTGGCGGGAATCCGTTGCAAGGCTGCGGCAGGAGGGCGTGGAAGAGGCCGTCGAGATCGGCGCAGGACGGGTGCTCTCGGGCCTCGTGCGCCGGATCGACCGGGAGCTCGCCGTCCGCAATGTCGAGGATCCGGCCGGGCTCGAGGCGTTTGCCGCCACACTCTAGCATCCGGGCCGCAAAGCCGCGGCCCGCATCCATCCGGACAGGGAGGAGACCATGACCGACCTTTTCGATCTGAGCGGCCGGCGCGCGCTGGTGACGGGCGCCACGGGGGGCATCGGCGAGGCGATCGCGCGCGTGCTGCACGCGGCCGGCGCCACGGTCGCCATCTCCGGGCGCCGCGCCGACCGGCTGGAGGCATTGGCGGCGGCGCTTGGCGATCGGGTGGTGACGATCCCCGCGGATCTGGGCGATCCCGTCGCGGTCGAGGCGCTCGCGCGCACCGCGCCCGAGCGGCTGGAGGGGCCCGTCGAGATCCTCGTCAACAACGCCGGGATCACCCGTGACGCGCTGCTTGTGCGCATGAAGGACGAGGACTGGGCGGAGGTCCTGCGCGTGGATCTGGAAGCCGCCTTCCGGCTCACCCGGGCGCTGCTCAAGGGCATGATGAAGGCCCGCTTCGGCCGCATCATCAACATCTCGAGCGTGGTCGGCGTCATGGGCAACGCCGGGCAGGCGAACTATGCGGCGGCGAAGGCCGGGCTCATCGGGTTCACCAAGGCGGTCGCCCAGGAGGTCGCGAGCCGCGGGATCACCGTGAATGCGATCGCCCCGGGCTTCATCCGCTCGCCGATGACCGATGCGCTCGGCGAGGCGCAGAAGGAGGCGCTGCTGCAGCGCATCCCCGCGGGCTGCTTCGGCGAACCGGAGGATGTGGCGGCCGCCGTGCTGTATCTCGCCGGCCCCGGCGGGCGCTACGTCACGGGCCAGACGCTGCATGTGAACGGCGGCATGGTGATGGTCTGACGCACGCTTCAGGGCCGCTCTGCGGGTCCCGACCGGGGCGGGCGAAGAGGCTTTGCAGGCCTGCGACAACTGTGATAGGAGCCTTGCCGCCCGCGGCCTGCGGCGCCCGGCGGAACACGACAACGGCTAGGGAAGACGAAGCATGAGCGACATTGCGGAACGCGTGAAGAAGATCGTCGTCGAGCACCTCGGTGTCGAGGAGGACAAGGTCACGGACGATGCCAGCTTCCAGGACGATCTGGGTGCCGACAGCCTCGACATCGTCGAGCTCGTGATGGCCTTCGAGGAGGAGTTCGGCATCGAGATCCCGGACGACGCCGCCGAGAAGATCCAGACGATCAAGGACGCCATCGAATACGTCCAGCAGCACGCCGAGGCGTGAGGCTGCGGCGCCGCTGAAGACCGGCGGCCGGCCGCGGCGCGCAACGCGGTCGGGGCGCGTGCCGGTGCGTCGGCTGCGGCGCCGGCGTCATGAATTCTTCAGCCGCGAGGGAGCAGGGCGATGCGCAGGGTCGTGGTCACCGGGCTCGGCATGGTGACGCCGCTCGGCGACGGGGTCGAAACCACCTGGCGGCGGCTGATCGCCGGCGAGTCCGGCGCCGGCCGGGTCACCCGCTTCGACCCGGAGCCTTTCCCCTCGCAGATCGGCTGCGAGGTGCCGTTCGGTGACGGCGGCGACGGAACCTTCAACCCCGACCGCTACATGGAGCCGAAGGAGCGCCGCAAGGTCGACGACTTCATCCTCTTCGCCATGGCGGCCGCCCAGCAGGCCGTCGAGGATGCGGATCTTCAGAGCCTGCTGCCGGCCGAGGCCGAGCGCATCGGCGTGATGATCGGCTCCGGGATCGGGGGCTTGAGCGGCATCGCGGACACGGCGGTCCTGCTGCACGAGCGCGGGCCGCGGCGCGTCTCGCCCCATTTCATTCCGGGCCGCCTCATCAATCTCGCCTCCGGCTATGTGTCGATCCGCTGGGGGCTAAAAGGCCCCAACCATGCGGTGGTCACCGCCTGCTCCACGGGTGCGCATGCCATCGGCGATGCGGCGCGGCTCATCCAGTGGGGCGATGCGGACGTGATGCTGGCGGGGGGAACCGAGGCGGCGATCTGTCCCATCGGCTATGCCGGCTTCTGTCAGGCGCGGGCGCTGTCGACCGGCTTCAACGATGCGCCCGAGAAGGCCTCGCGGCCCTGGGACCGGGACCGCGACGGTTTCGTCATGGGCGAGGGCGCCGGGGTCGTCGTGCTGGAGGAGCTCGAGCACGCGAAGGCGCGCGGCGCCAGGATCTACGCCGAGGTCGTGGGCTATGGTCTTTCGGGCGACGCCTATCACGTCACCGCCCCGCCGCCCGACGGCAACGGCGGCGAGCGGTCCATGCGCGCGGCTCTCGCGCGCGCCGGCATGAGCCCGGAGGACATCGATTACGTGAATGCCCACGGCACCTCGACGCCGCTCGGCGACGAGATCGAGTTCGCGGCGGTCAAGCGCGTCTTCGGCGAGGCGGCGGGCCGGATCTCCATGTCCTCCACCAAATCGGCGATCGGCCATCTGCTGGGAGCGGCAGGCGCGGTGGAGGCGATCTTCTGCATCCTCGCCATCCGCGACCAGGTCGTGCCGCCGACGCTCAACCTCGACAATCCGAGCGAGGGCATCGCCGGCATCGATCTCGTGCCCCACAAGGCCCGCCGGCGGCAGGTGCGCGCGGCGCTGACCAACTCCTTCGGCTTCGGCGGCACCAACGCCAGTCTCATCGTGAAGGCCGTGGAGGACTGAGGCGGTGGCGGGATGCGCCATCATCCCGGCATGACGGCCGGGCCAGGCTTCCGGCTCCTGTGGACGCCGTCATGACCCGGGCTTCGGCAGCACAGGACCGGCGGACCGTCACGCTGCTTTCGCTCGCCGTGATCCTCGGCGCGCTGCTGCTCGGAGGGCTGGCCGTCGGCTGGTGGGCGCCGGGGCCCCATCGCGAGGAGCTGCGGATCATCGTCCCGCGCGGGGCGGGCACGGGCCAGATCGGCGCGGAGCTCGCAAGCCGGGGTGCGCTGCGCAGCGCCTTCGTCTTCCGCCTCGGCTTCCGCCTGATGCACGGCCGCACGAAGCTGCGCTTCGGGGAATTCGCGATCCCGCCGCGGGCCTCGGCCGCCGCCATCGCCCGGATTCTCGCGCGCGCTCGTCCCGTGCTGCGCTTCGTCACGATTCCGGAAGGCTGGACGAGCCGGGAGATCGTCGCCCGGCTGGAGCGGACGGAAGGGCTCGTCGGCCCCGTTTCCGAGGTGCCGCCCGAAGGAAGCCTGCTGCCCGATACCTACGCCTGGACCTGGGGCGAGACCCGCGTGGCCCTGCTTGCGCGCATGCGCACGGCCATGGAGCGGTTTCTGACGCAAGCCTGGGCCGGACGCGATCCCGGCATTCCGCTGGCGACAGCAGAGGAGGCCGTGATTCTCGCCTCCATCGTGGAGCTGGAGAGCCATGATCCGGCCGACCGGCGGATGGTCGCAGCCGTCCTGCTCAACCGGCTGAAGGCGGGCATGCGGCTGGAGGCCGATCCGACGGCCGTCTACGGATCGGAGCCCGGCCCGGCCGCGCGCGCACGCCCGCCGACCGGAGCGGAGCTCAAGGCGGACAATCCCTACAATACATACCGGCGCCGCGGTCTGCCGCCGGCGCCCATCGCCAACCCCGGGCGCGACGCCATCCTCGCCGTGCTGCACCCGGCGAAGACCGATGCGCTCTATTTCGTGGCGGACGGCTGCGGCACGCACCGCTTCGCGCGCACGCTCGCCGAGCACCGGCGCAATGTGCGGCTGTGGCGGCGTGGCGCGGTCGCGGCCGGCTGCGGGCCGAAGGCCGGAACGCCGCCGGCGGAGGGACGGTCATGACCGGGCAGGCGGTGGCGATCCCGGAAGACGCCCTCGTCTTCGTGCCGCTCGGCGGCTCGGACGAGATCGGCATGAACATGAACCTGTTTCATGCCGCGGGTTCCTGGCTCGTCGTCGACTGCGGCGTGAACTTCGCGGGCGAGGGGCTTCCGGGCATCGATCTCCTCATGCCGGATCCCGGCTTCATCGCCGCGCGGCGCGAGAAGATTGCGGCCCTCGTGCTGACCCATGGTCATGAGGACCATGTCGGCGCCGTCGTCCATCTGTGGCCGCAGCTGGGCTGCCCGATCTATGCCACGCCGTTCACCGCGGAGCTCGTGCGCGGCAAGTTCGAGGAGGCGGGCCTGCGGGATGCGCCGCTTCATGTCGTGGAGGTCGGCGGCAGCTTCGCCGCCGGGCCCTTCGCCGTGCGCTACGTGCCGCTCGCGCATTCCATTCCCGAGGGCCACGGCCTGCTGATCGAAACCCCGCTCGGGCGGATCTTCCATACTGGCGACTGGAAGCTGGATCATGCCCCGCAGATCGGCCGGCCTTCGACTCCCGAGGCGCTGAAGGCCATCGGGGATGCCGGCGTGCGGGCGATGATCGGCGATTCGACCAACGTCTTCCAGCCGCGGGCCTCCGGCTCGGAGCAGGCGGTGCGCGAGAGCCTCATGGACCTGCTGCATCTCTACGAGGAGGGCCGCGTCGTCATCACGACCTTCGCCTCCAATCTCGCACGGCTGAAGACGATTGCGGCGGTGGCCCGCCACCACGGCCGCCGCCTCGTGATCGCCGGCCGGGCGCTCGAGCGGGTGATCGCGGCCGGCCGCGCCACCGGCTATCTCGACGACTGGCCCGAGACCGTGCCCATCGAGGATGCCGGGCATCTTCCGCGCCGCGAGCTGCTGATCCTGTGCACCGGCGCGCAGGGCGAGCCGCGCGCGGCGCTCTCGCGCATGGCCCGGGGCGAGCACGCGCATCTGGAGCTGGAAGCGGGCGATGTCGTGATCTTTTCGGCCAAGATCATCCCGGGCAACGAGCTGGCGGTGGCCCGCGTCGCCAACCAGCTCGCGCGGCGGGACGTCGAGGTCGTGACCGAACGCGAGGCTTTCGTTCATGTCTCCGGCCACCCGGGGCGCGAGGAGCTGCGCGAGATGTATGGCTGGATCCGGCCCGAGGTGGCGGTGCCGGTGCACGGCGAGCCGCGGCACCTGCGCGCCCATGCGCGGCTGGCGGCCGAGCTCGGCGTGCCGGAGCAGGTGATCCCCTTCAACGGCGCCGTCATCCAGCTTGCGCCGGGGCCCGCGCGGATCCTGGGCGAGGTGCCGGCGCGCCGACTCGCTCTCGACGGCCGGTTCCTGATCCCGCTCGACGATCCGGACTTCCAGCTGCGCCGGCGCATCGGCGCGGAGGGGTTGGCCATTGTCTCGGTGGTGCTGGGATCGCGCCTTGAACCGGTCGTCAGTCCGGACATCCGCTTTTACGGCGTGCTTGGAGTCGGACCGGAGGAGCAACTCGAGCTGGAGGCGCTGGTTACCGATCTGCTGGACCGCGAATCGGGCAATCTCGAGCGGCTTGCCGAGCGCATCCGCATCGCCGTGCGCCGCCGGCTGCGGACCCTGACCGGCAAGAACCCCACCGTCGATGTCCGCATCACCCGCGCGGGGTAGGGGGCACGG